>JBOHNM010000215.1:0-5416 GCA_050730675.1 Phycisphaerales bacterium
GGCCGCGGGCCTCGAACTCCTTGACCACCAGCTTGCGGGCCTCTTCGCGCTTCTTGCCAACGAAGATGTGAGCATCGCCGATGTCGGTCCACCCGTGCTTGTCGCTGATCGTCGCGTCCGGCGCCATCACGTTGATCGCGGCTAGGTGATGGCGGATGCCGAGTTCCCAGTCGTTGGTATCGTGCGCCGGCGTCACCTTGAGGAAGCCCGTCGCGAACTTGGCCTTGGGGTCCTCGGCCTCTTCATCGCGCCCGAGCTGCTTGGCGATCGCCTCCGGCAGCACCACGTAGTCGTCGGTCACGATCGGGATCACGCGGCCCACCAGCGGCAGCTCCACGTGCAGTCCGTGCAACGCCTTCGCCCGCGGGTCGTGCGGGTTGATGCCCACGGCGGTGTCGCCGAGGTACGTCTCCGGCCGCGTCGTCGCGACCGTCACCCACGCCTGCTCCTCCTGCGGGTGCTGCGCTGCGCCCGGGTAGCCGCGGCGCGTCAGCTCGTTCCACGTCACCGGCACAGCGTCATCGGGCGGCATCTGCCCGCCCGCCCGCTCGCGCTCGGTCTCCTGACCATACTTGTGGACCAGCGGGTAACGCAGGTAGTAGAACGCCCCGTCGATCTCCTCGTCGTAGCACTCGTCATCGGCCACGGCGGTCTGCAGCGCGGGGTCCCAGTTCACCAGCCGCTTGCCGCGGTAGATGAGCCCGTCCCTGAAGAGGCGGAAGAACGCCTCGCGTACCGCCCGCGCACACACCTCGTCCATCGTGAAACGCTGGCGAGACCAGTCGCACGAGCACCCCATCGCCTTGAGCTGGCCGGTGATCGTCGCCTCGTACTCGTCCTTGAAGGCCTGGATCTTGGCGACGAAGGCCTCGCGCGTGAAGTCTTTGCGGCGCTTGCCCTCTTCCTTCGAGACGCGCTTCTCGACCACCGCCTGCGTCGCGATCCCCGCGTGGTCGGTCCCGGGCATCCACAGCGTCTCGAACCCCATCATGCGGTGCGAGCGGATGAGCACATCCTGCAGCGTGTTGTTGAGCGCGTGACCGAGGTGCAGCGCGGCCGTCACGTTCGGCGGCGGGATGACGATCGAGTACGGCTTCTTCTGCCCGCTGACGACCTTGGCCGGGTCGGCGTGGAAGGCCCCCGAGGACTCCCACCGGGAGCGGATCCGCCCCTCGTGGTTGGCGGGTTGGTATTGCTTTTCTAATCCGGTTGACCCAGGGCCCGCAAAGCCGGGCCCGCTGGCGCCGGCGGTTCCGCCCGTTGTTTCTGCCGCGTTGTTGCCCGAAGTAGACATGAGCCCCGAGTGTACGCGGGCACTCCCCGATGCCCTGCCGCGCAGGCAAGCTCTTCCCCTGACTCCATCGCCTCCCGCTTCCCGCCTTCCTTCGTCCCTTCGAGTCTTCGTGCGAGTTCCCTCGCCACGCCGATACCCTTGCACAATGGCTCAAAGGTCCAAACTCGCCCTCCCCATCGTCTTGGTCATCCTCGCGGCCCTCGCCGCCGTCGGTGTCTACGGCGTCATGCAACTCGCCCGCAACACGCCCAACGACGCCAAGGCCTCCACCGCAGCCACGCCCACGACCCTCTCCACCTCCGCCCGCGCCATGGCAGAGGCCGACGCCCTCATCGCCGCCCAAAAAACCGAGGAGGCCGCGACGGTCCTCACTCGGGCTGTGGAGGCCGACACCCGCAACCAGGATCTCCGCGTCGCCCTTGGGCGCGCCCTGATCGGTCAAAAGAAGTTCGCCGCAGCACTCGAGCAGTACGAGGCCGCCATCAGGCTCGGCTTCGATTCGCCGGAGTTCCGCATGGAGGTCGGCACCGTCGCCAACTCCGCGGGCAAGCCCGATGTCGCCGCGACACACTACGGCGTGGCTTCGGCGAAACGCCCCGATGACTACCAGGCCGCGTTCTACCTCGCCTCGATGCAGAGCAAGCTCAATCGCCTGATCGACGCCAAGGCGAGCCTCCTCCGCGTCGTCAAGCTCAACCCCAACCTTGCCGAGGCCTGGGGCCTCCTCGCCGATGTCGAGCTGCGCGACGGCAACCCCGGCATTGCCCTCCAGCACATCGCCAAGGCCCGCGCGATCCAGCCCGACGCCCTCATGTGGCGCATCGTCGAGGCCCGCGCCCTCAAACGTGCCAACAAACCCGCCGAGGCCGAGGCCGTGCTCGTCGGCCTCTCATGGGAAGATCAGCGCAAGCCCGAGGTCCTCACGCTCCTGTGCGAGTCCCTCGGCATGCAGGGAAAGGCCGCCGATGCCGCGGCCATCTCAACCCGCGCCGCCAATGACGAACCGAAGAACGCAGAGTTGCAATATCAAGCGGCCCTGTGGTGCCAGCGGGCGGGGGACAACGGCGCGGCCAAGAAATTCGCCAAGGCCGCGAACGAGCTCAACCACCCCGGGGCGAAGGACCTGCTTGCCACCATTGGCGAATGAACGGCGTCAGGTGATCCAGCGTCCGCCATCTACCCGCACCACCTGCCCGGTCGTGTAGGTTGCCTTCAGCGCCAGCCACGCGACCGCCTCCGCTGCTTCTTCAGGTGTCCCACTCCGCTCCAGCGGCACACGCGACAGGTACTTGGCCTGCGCTTCCGCATCCGATTCGTGCCCGCTCTCGGGGAACGCCACCACGCCCGGCGCCACCGCGTTGCAGCGCACCTTGGGCGCCAGTTCACGGGCCAGCACCATCGTCAACTCCAGCAGCGCCGCCTTGCTCATCGAGTACGCAAAAAACCCTTTGCGCGGCTGCCCCACCTCGCCCATCGCATGGATGTCGCACATGCTCACGATCGCCCCACCCCCGGGGAGCTTGGACTTCACCAGCCGTGGGGCGAGTGCTCGGCTCAGCAGCAGAGGGGCGATGGCGTTGACGCGGTAGAGCCGCTCGCAGTCCGCGGCCGTTACCTTCGCGAGCGCCGTCGGCTCGTAGATCGATGCGTTGTGCACCAGCACGTCCACCCGCGGCAGCACTTCCGCCAGCGCCTTGGCCCCGGCCTCGGTCTCCTCTGGCTCGTCCAGCGACACATTCTTGAGCAGCACCGCGGACTCCGGCGCGGCCGCCAGAACCGTGTCCCGCGCCGCCTCGGCCTTCCCGGGCTCGCGCCGGTAGGTGATGACGACATCGCACCCGCCCCGTGCCAAGGCACACGCCGTGGCCAGCCCCACGCGACGCACCGCGCCCGTGACGATCGCCACCGGTCGTTTCCCCGACAGGTCCGTGTTCATTGTTCTTTCCCCTCCGGCGGCGGCTCGTACCCCGGTGTCTCCTCCGGCGGCGGTGCTTCCATGCGCCGCCCTGCCTCGTCCCACGCGCTCACCATCCGCCGGCGTGATTGCGCGTTCGCCGGTCGCATCGGCGTGAGCGCCGCACCGCGCAGCCACTTCAGTCCGGCGATGACAATCACCGCCACCGCCAGCAGGGCCAGCACATAGAGCACGGTTGTGGCCACGCCGAGCTTCGACGCATTGGGAGCGGCGGAGGAGGGAATGGGGTCCACAGAGCCCGAACTGGTCGTCGTCGCCTGCACGGGGCAAGCATATCAGTTCGTGCTCGGCGCACCGCCGCCGGCGCCGCCCGAATCTCCTCCACCCAAGCCCTTGAAGCCCCCCGCGCAGTCCAGGCAGATCATCCGCACCCGCTCGCCGATCCGCTCGAGGCCGTAGCGATTGCCCGTCCGCTCCACCAATGCGATCAGCTCGTCATCACCGATGTCCCGGACGGTCAGTGCTGGACCCTCAACGGCGAGCCGTTTCAAGATGGTCGGGTCTGGCTGGATCACCTCGATGTTCGAGCCCGTCGCTCCTGTGACCATCGCGACAGAGGTGCTCGGAGCACCCGCTGAGTGTGCGGCGACCGTCACGCCGTCCGGCGCGGGCGCAACTGGTGCCATTTGGGGCGCGGGCTTCGGCCCCGGCAATGTCACCACGACCGTATCGGGCGTGGACGGCCGTCTGCTGGGCCTCTCGTCGCGAAACGCCATCGCGACGGCGCCGCATGCGACCGCCACCACTGCCAGAGCACCGCCCGTTTGTACCCACATCCGTCTCCGCCGACGAAGGCCCGCGGCGTTCAACACCACTGTTCGGATCGCTTCGGACCGTGTTGCGCCCTCAGCACTCAGCATCGATCTATCGCGAGGCAGGTTCATCTCGTCACCGATCATCCGGCACCTCCAGTCATCGTTTTGCGCAGGCTCGCCATCGCCCGGCGCACCCGGCCCCACGCGCTCCCCGCAGTTACTCCGTGTTCCGCGGCGATCTGCGTCAGCTCTCGCCCGTCGGCCGCCCGGCCCCGCACCATCGATGCATCGATGGCGTCGAGTTTGTTCAGCGCTGCTTCGATCCTGGTCATTTCGTCTTCACCTTCTGCCGAATTCGTCGGCGTGCTGATGCGCGAGCCCGCAATGGTCGCCGCGCGCTGCTCACGAGCGAGTCGGCGCTTCTCAGACTTCAGCCGGTTCGCCGCGCAGCTCCGCGTTACCCGACTCATCCACGCCTCCAAAGCCCGCTCGTGCTCCAGCCGGGGCAATCCCGCGATCACCTTCAGCATCACGTCCTGCAGCACATCCAGGCAGAACGACTCGTCCCGCCCCGTCCACGACCGGGTGCCGGCGGTCACTCGCCCCGACCACTCGCGGTAGAACCCGTCGATCGCCGCCGCATCACCCGCCGCAATGCGCACGCAGAGAGCCGGCGTCCGGTCGGGCGCCGAGCTCTCCACGCAAAGGGGTTTCGGGTGCAACCCGTCCAACGCCACCTCCGGCAGCCTCCGCACCGAGCTGCCTGTGCGAACCAAGGGATGGACCGTCGCTGCGGACAGGGGCTATTCCTTTGCCTTCTTCGCTGGAGTGGAGCCGGCGCCCATAGCGTCGAGCTTCATCCGGAGCTGGGTGATATGGCTCATCGCTTCCTCGATTTCCTTACGCTGCGCGTTGTTCCGCGCGCGCTCCTGGTTGGTTTCATTGCGCTGATCCTCCAGCGCCTTCATCAACTCAGACATGCGAACATTGAGCCGCTCGACCTCGCTGACATCATTGCGGCGCTTGTCCTCGTTCACCGCACGTGTCTCCCGGAAGCGCCGCACATCCTGGCCCAGCGACTGGATGACATTCTTCGCCGCGTTGATCTGACGATCGGTGCCCTTGACCACCAGCAATCCGCTCTCACGGTGGAACGCCAGTTCCGGCGGCTTGCCACTGCTGCGGTCGCCCACCGCCTCAACGGCGGTCTCCACAGCCTTGAGCACGTCGGCCGACGGAAGTGAACAGGGGTCGGTGTCCTTGACCCACGGCGGCGAGCACACTTCGTTGAGTGAGAGCACGGACACGTCCTGCCCGGCCACGTAGTTGCGCACCGCGCCGACGTATACGAACGCCGGCACCGTTGTCGGCATACCGCCCGACGGCCCCGAC
>JBOHNM010000216.1:0-5316 GCA_050730675.1 Phycisphaerales bacterium
TCCGTTCGCGCACGGGATGGAGCACTTCGAGCTGTATGCGCAACTACCGGTCAGGCGGGCATGACCTTGCGACCTTGATCCGCCGCGAACTCCTCGTGAGTTGGTCCCGCAGCCGTCTTGGTGAGGGTGGAGACAGAACTCGCACACCCAACTGGCGGACTGACCCTCATGCATTGCGAAGTGTCGTTGGAGCGGGCACCAAGATGGAAAGAACCGCGAGCGCCGCAGCCAACGCAATGGCGTATGTGCCGACCATACCCGAAAGATGAAGGTGGACCAACTGGTCTGGGCTTGCGTGTTCGTAGCTGCTCCCGAAGCCGTAAGGGAGCGAGAGTTGAACAAGCCAGGCCTGAAGAGCGCCCAAGAGACACAGCCCGGCCAGCACCAGAAGCCAGCGTCTGGGGTGCGACAGGATGTGCGGCCCTGCGAGCGCGGCGGTGACGCAGATTACACCGAGCGGCACTCCGACCAAGCCGGCGATCATTCGCGTCGTCACGGTCGCGTTCTGAGCCGCAGTCGCCCGCGCGTAGTGCTGGTGGAATGGCGCCGGTCCCAAGTACAGATTCACCAATGCCGCAGCGCAGAGAGCCAGCGCCGCGCTGGCCAGCATGACAAGCAGCAGCCTCGTCAATCTTCGGGTGCCACTATGCAATAACCACCACCCTCGCGCCCTTGCACAGCGGGTTCGTCGCCAGCAGCGGCGCGATCGCGGTCTCCATCAGCTCCGCGGAGCGGCCATACATGTAGATCGCCGACTCGGTCGGTCCGTGCCAGCAATCGAGAACAGTGCCGCGCCCGCCAGGCTCCGGTGCGATCAACTCGTTCATCAGCCGCATCACGTCGTTGAACTTGTGCTGCTCGTAGACCTCTTTGGGCAAGTCGGTGCCGCTCAGGTAAAGCGAGATCCCCTCGGAGACGCCGAAATCCGCTACGTACCGCTCATTCTCAACGTAGAACTCCAGTTGCGACCCCTTGGCCGCCCCGTGCCGGTTGAGGCAGTTGCAGATGAGCTGCGCTGATCGCTCGGCGTCAACCATTTGAACATCGATCGCACACCACTGGACCTCCAACCCTTCGTCGCCTTCTCCACTTTTTCCACCCGAAGGCCCCACCCTCGACCCTCCGCCGGTCACGGCCCCGAGTTTGGACTCCTCGAGCGCCGTGATGAGCGGCTCCTCGAAAAGTTGGCCGCGGGCCTCCGGCCGCAGGCGCATGTTGAGCTTGGCGTAGCCCTCGATGGTTTTCTTGGCTGGTTTGGACCTGAAGAATTTCGAGAACATCCGGGTCGGCCTCGGGAGGAGGATGAAGTGTACACAACTCTCCGAAAAGAGATGCTGGCGACAAACCAACTGTGCTCACGAGGATCGCGTCGAGGCGTGCCAATCGGAGCTGCGGAAAACTCTCGCACCGGGGTGGGAGTGGGGTTGGGGGGATGGCGAGTCAGCCCTCGATCACCGCCTTCTTCACAAGCTCGCCAATCTTCGCCTCTTCGGCGGTAGTCATTGCCTTGAGCCCAAAGCCGGTCGCCCACATTCCGCCCGCTCCCTCATCGAGTTTCGCCGTGTCCATGAAGGCGAACGATGCATACCGCGTCTTGAACTTCGCCGCGGCCTGGAAGAAGCAGACGACCTTGCCGTCCTTGTTCGCGTATGCGGGCATCCCGTACCAGAGCTTCGGCGAGAGATTGGGCGCGTTGGCCCTGACGATCGCGTGGAGCCGCTCGCCCAAGGTGCGATCCGACTGCGGCATCTCGGCGATCTTCGCCAGCACAGCACGTTCCCCGCTCGCTTTGTCTTTACCGGCGCGGGCCTCCGCCTTCAGTTCACGGGCGCGCTCCTTCATCGCCGTTTTTTCCGCGTCCGTGAATCCCTTGGACTCGTTTCCGACCCGCCGCTTCCTGGATGTCTCTTTGATCATGGTGTTCACTCCAACGGACGGAAGGATAGTGAAGCCAATCTTGCGGGGGTCAATCCTGGGGTCATTCGCTGGTGTGATGGATGCCCAACGACGCGTCGCTTGAAGCGTTGGTGCGTTCGTACACTCACCCAGGAATGATGTTCCTTCTGACCACCAGCAGACACTCATCGTCCAGTCGAGGCGCATCGAGTCGGAAGCTGGCCAGCGCGCCAAGCACCCGTGCGACAATCTGTTCCGCGTCGTCTCCGTCACGCAGCGCCGCATCGAGCCCCGAGTCGTCAAACCGCGCCCCATCCGGCGCCGCGGCCTCGGTGATCCCGTCGGTGTGAAAGACCAGAGCATCCCCGGCGTTCAACCAGCTCGTGCCCGGTGACTCCAGGCCAAGGTCGGCCGCGATGCCCAGCGGCAAACAATGCCCACCTGTCAACGTATCGAGCGAGCCATTGGCACGAACGATCCGCGGATATGGATGCCCGCAGTTGACGTAGCGCAGCGATCCGGTCTGAAGGTCGATGCGCGCGAACACGCCCGTTACGAAAACGCTCAGCCCCTCCATCCGATTGAAGAGCCCATTGATGTCACCCGCGATGTGGGAAGTTTCTCGCTCGAACGCCTGATGCGATTCGAGCCATGCCCGAAGCATCGCCATGATCACGGCTGCGCGGGCGCCATGCCCCGACACGTCGGCCACCAGCAGCAGCAACTCACCGGCGTGCCGAGTCTGGAAGCCGAAAAAATCCCCTCCCGACGCGTCGCACGGCAAGTAGTGACTGGCGATCGCCCAGCCGTCCGGTTTCGGCAACTGTGCGGGCAAAAGCACCCGTTGAATACCGGCGACCTCGATATCCGCATGCTCAAACTCGGGTTTCACACGTCGCTTGGAGGGCGGTTTCATGCCGAAGACTCTCGTGCACGCATAGGGTACGCGCAGAACGGATGGTTGCCTTCACCAATCTGGCGTAGGCCTCGTCTCGGCAAGGAAAAAGCCCCTCGAAATGCTCGTCGAAGGGCTTCACTCGGAAACAAGTAGGACTGTTCTTGGAAAGCGTCACATGCGACGTTTGTTGGGCGATAACGCGCGGCCGCCGCTTGCGGCCTTCAACGCGCTCTCATCACCAACTCAATCAAGCAGGAACGTGAGCGTTGCCGGCGCCGACGCATTCCCCGCCTCATCGATCGCGATCACCTCGACGGTATTGACCTTGCCGAAGGTCCCGTAGTTGATGCTGCGGGCCCCCGTCCCCACTTGAATATCGCTCAATTCCCCGTTGACGTACACCTCGTAGCGGATGAAGTCCTGCGGCGTCACGTTGTCCGTGGACTCCGTCCAGCTCAGCCAGAATTCCGCATCGCCAAAGTCGTTCTCGTTGAGGTTGGTCGGCGTCGACGGTGGCGTGTGATCGTTCGGATCGGCCTGCGACGTAGTTACGCTCACTGCGTTGCTCTGGGCCGAGAACACACCACTCCCGTCGCGCGCTTGCACGGTGTAGGTGTGCGCGGTGCCGGGGCTTACGTAGAAGGTGATCGAAGTCGTCTGGTGCCCCGCCATGATCTGGACGCCGTCCTGGTAGATCCAGTAGCGCACCGGCGGGGCCGCGTTCGCCGGGGCCGTCCAGGAGAGCGAGATGTGCGTGGGCCCCACACTCGACGACAGCACGGGCGCCGCGGGCGCCGTGTTCGCCGGCAGAGTCGTCACGCTCACGGTGTTGCTGTACCCCGACCAGTTCATCGACTGGTCGCGTGCGCGGATGCGGAACGTATAGGTCGTCCCGGGGTTGAGCCCCGTCCACGTGTACGTGGTGTCCACCATCGATGCCGAAGCCAGCGCCCCGGTGTTTGATGACAGGACGTAGAAGAACGAGCCCGAATTGTCGGAGGACGGGTTCCACGCAAAGGTCACGCTGGTAGGCGAAACCGCGGTTACGCGAAGATTGGTGGGTGTGGTCGGTGCTGTCCGGTCACGCGGAGCTCCGAGCGCTGTCGCGGACGCCAGCAGCGCCAGAAGCACTGCAAATATCCGGATTGAACCGATGATTGGGGCGCTGGTCATGGAGGTCTCCCGAACAACTCGCCGGCGCGCCGCCTCACGCAATGCGAACGCTCGCACCTTGGAGTGCGCCGATTCTTACCAAAGAGATGTCTCGAGCGGATGCCGGATTGCAGCGCCCGCGGCACCCGTCGGTGAAAGGCCGATCACGCCGGGACATCGGATCGGCGCGAACCGAATCGCTTCGCGCCGACGTGTCAGTCCATCGCGTCTGGGTGCTCTGTTGTTGCGATCTGTGAGGTCCGAGCGTTGCAGGACGCGTCGAACCTTACGATGCGCGTGCCAGACCGCCGGCCAGAATCATCTCGGTACAATCCGCCTTTGATCGTTCCTGGCCGGCTTTGGAATATTGCTCCGGCCGCTCATTGGAGGGACCGATGGACAAGCCTCGCATCTTCCTCGGCTCATCAGGAAAACAGGAAAAGTTGCTCCAGGCTCTGATGCGCGGCCTCGACGACATCGCGCACGTCGTGCCGTGGACGACCTCCTTCAACCCTGGGACCACGACACTGGAACGCCTCCTCGAGCTGACACATGAAGTCGATTTCGCCGCGTTTGTGTTTGCTCAGGACGACTGGACCGCGGCCAACGTGTCCGCCCCGCCTCAGCCCGGGGCAGGCCAGGCGTCCCCGCGAGACAATGTGGTGTTTGAAGCCGGCCTTTTCGGCGGCGTCCTGGGCATGCGCCGGACATTCATCCTGCACGCCGCCGGGGCGAAACTCCCGAGCGACCTTCTCGGTCTCACGTGCGTGCGGTACGCCGGAGCGATAACGCCGTCCGAGACGAGAGACATCAATCAGAAACTCAGGAAAGCAATCGAGAACGAGGGCCGCCGCGTGAGCGGCATCGAGGGTCTCTGGTGGCAGTTCTCTCTCACCGAACGCTCCGCGAAGGAGCCCTCGGTCCTGAGCCTGCTCCGAGTTTCGCGAAGCCGTGACGGTGCGATGGAAGTGGCCGGGCGTTCATGGTGCGAAGATGGAAGGCTGACTGCCCGATACTGGAGCGAGGCGGTGAAGGAGCGGAAAGAGCCTTCGGGCGTCTTTTACTATTGGAACGGTGAACGCCCGTTGGACCCCAATGCACCGCAGTTGTACGGAACGGCCGAGATCCGGATGGACTCTGCCGACCGCGCGAACGGGTACTTCATGACTCGCGTGGACGCAGACCCGAGTTTCAACGCGCGGACCTCCGGTGTCTATTGGCGCGCCGATCAAGACGACCTGAGCATTCTGGACGGCCGCGATAGTCAGAAACGCGCGGAACTCATCACGGAGCGACTGTCGCAGTGGAAGGCGATCAAGAACGCCTGATCGATCCATGTGCTCGAGTGCGAATCGCCCGCGGCTTGGCAC
>JBOHNM010000217.1:0-5308 GCA_050730675.1 Phycisphaerales bacterium
GTTCAGCATTCTCAACCAGGTGAACCCCGGCTTCTTCGTGTCCGGAGAGCAATCCGAAGGCGCCGATGCCTTCATGAACAAACGCAAGCCCGACTTCTCCCCTTGGCGTTGACGATGCGCTCAACTCGCAACGGCGGTGTGGGCGAGAATCCGGGGGGACGTTGACGATGGAATTGTCGTACTCCGATTCAGAGCTGGCGTTCCGCGATGAAGTACGCGCCTGGCTGACGACCAACGCGCCCACTCACCCCTTACCGCCGCCCTACACGGCCGAGGGTGTGGCCGCACATCGGGAATGGGAGAAAGCGCTGTACACCGCGGGCTACTCGGCGCTGCATTGGCCGCGAGAGTACCGCGGCGGAGGTGCCGACTTCATGCGCCAGATGCTGTTCGACGAGGAGTACCACCGAGCCGCAGCTCCGCAGCGGTTGAACCGTCTCGCCCTCGGACTAGCGGGCCCCACCATCATCGAATTCGGCACCACCGAGCAGAAGCAGCGCTGGCTGCCGGGGATGCTCAGCTGCGACGAGTTATGGTGCCAGGGATTCTCCGAACCGGGCGCGGGCAGCGACCTGTCCGCCGTGCGAACTCGGGCGGTCCTTGACGGAGACGATTTCGTCATCAATGGCCAGAAGATCTGGACATCACTGTCCGCGTTCGCCGAATGGATGTTCGCCCTGGTCCGCACGGACCCCGGCCAGACTCGGCATCGGGGCCTGACATACATCGTGCTGCCGATGGACACTGCTGGCATCGAGTTGCGGCCGATCCGCCAGTTGCACGGCGAGCCGGGTTTCTCCGAGGTGTTTTTCACCGACGTGCGCGTTCCCGCGAAGAACGTCATCGGTGCGGTCGGTGACGGGTGGCGCGTTGCCATGGCGACGCTGGGCTACGAGCGCGGCACCGGCTTGGGCAACCACGTGCGTCTGTCCAACGACGTGCGGCAATTGGTCGACCTCGCCACACGTATGGGCATCGCCGACGATCCCGCCCTCCGGGACGAGATCGCCTCGCGCTTCGCCGAGGCCGAGCTTTTCCGCCGGTACATGCAGCACATCGCCAGCCAACTCGCCGCGGGCACCGGCGTCGGTTCCAGGTCCAGCCTCGTCAAGTTGTATTGGTCGGAGCTCGACAGCAGAATCCAGGAAACCGCTCTGCAGATCCTGGGTCCCTTCGCAGAACTGGCGGATTCATCCGGCTGTGCCGCTGGAGCCGGGTTTCATCGCCGATACTGGCACGCTCGGGCGTCGCGAATCTTCGCCGGCACCAACGAGATACAACGCAACATCATCGGCGAGCGCCTGCTCGGACTTCCACGGGAGCCGCGGTGAACATCGACCTCACGCCCGACCAGAAAGAGCTGGCAGCCGCGGCACGGGAATTCTTGCGTGCCGAGTACCCTGCGTCGCGGGTTCGTTCGGCCTGGGATGCCGACTGCGCCGTCGATCGCGCGGCGTGGGCTCGACTGGCCGAGATTGGGTTCCTCGGTGTCGTAGTGCCAGAACGGTTCGGCGGCCTGGGGCGCTCTGATGTGGAGCTCGCATTGCTGCTCGAGGAAGCCGGCCGGGTCGCGCTTCCCGACCCGCTGCTGGAGACCGCGGTGGCGGCGCTGACGATCGCAGACATGGGCAGCGACCGCCAGATCGAGCGGTGGTTGCCCGCCATCGCAGCCGGCGAACTAATCGCCACCATTCAGCCGCCGGGTGCACCGTTCGCTGTCATCGACAGCTCGTTCGACCTCATCGTGGTGGCGAGCGAGGACTGTCTGCATGTCGTACCCGTGAGCAACTGCGACATCGAGTCCCACGAAGTCGAGGACGGCGCCCGCCGCCTGGCGACTATCCGCGCCGAAGCCACCTCCGATACCTTGTTGCCCGGCAGCACCGGACGGGCGGACCTTTTAGCCGTACGCGCCGCCGTGGCCGCCGCTGCCACGCTCGTGGGCATCGGGGCGTACTTAGTAGAAACCACGGTCGATTATGTGCGGCAGCGGGAGCAGTTCGGCAGACCGGTCGGATCGTTTCAGGCCGTCAAGCATCAACTCTCCAATGCCTATCTCGCGGTCGAATTCGCCCGGCCGGCGACGTGGGTCGCCGCGCACTTGGTCGCCATTGGTTCGGATGAAGCGCCGACGGCCGCGGCGGTTGCCAAGAGTTGCGCGTCGGAAGCGGAAAAGACCGCCAACGACAGCGCTTTGCAATGCCACGGTGGGATCGGTTTCACCTGGGAGCATGACCTGCACCTGTGGCTCAAACGGGGGAAGGCCATGGAACAGGCGTACGGGACCCCGCGCCAACACCGTGCCCGGATAGCCGAGACCATCTTCGGCTCCTCGGCCGTGTGAAGCGCACGGCCCCGTTCTGGCAGGTACCAGCCTACGGTCATCCGCCACGTCCAGCGTGACGTCGCAACGGGGTTACATAAAGAGTAGAGAAAGGTGAATCCGTGACTTATGTGATTACCGAGGCATGTGTCGACGTTCTCGACAAGACGTGCATCAAAGAATGCCCGGTCGACTGCATATACGAAGGCGAACGGATGATGTACATCCACCCCGCCGAGTGCATCGATTGCGGGGCGTGCGAACCGGTCTGCCCCGTGGAGGCGATCCACTACGAGACCGACCTCCCCGACGGTGTACGGCACTATCAGCAGATCAATGCCGACTTCTTCTCCGAAATCGGCTCTCCCGGTGGCGCCCGCCGCGTCGGGAAGCTCAGCGCCGATCCCCCTATCGTCAAGAACCTGGAGCTAAGGAGCGGCACCGGGGGGCGGTAGCGTTCCCGGCGCTGCGGCCGTCGGTCAGAGCTACGCCATGGTTCAGAGCTACGCCATGGTAAGGCCGCCGCTCACCGACAGCGTCTGTCCGGTGATGAACCCCGCGTCGTCGGAAGCGAGGAACGCGACCGCGGCGGCGACCTCCTCCGGCCGGCCCAGACGCTTCATCGGCACCGCCCGGGTCATCGCACCGATCACCTTGTCTGCATCGGCTTGGCCGCGGACGATCTCTTGTAGCAAAGGGGTGTCGGTCGGGCCGGGGCACACGGTGTTGGCGGTTACCCCCGCGCGGGCGACCTCGCGAGCGATCGTCTTCGTGAATGCGATCACAGCGCCCTTGGCCCCCGAGTACACCGACTCCAGCGACGAACCGACACGACCGGCGTCCGAGCCGATGTTGACAATCCGCCCCCACCCCGCCTCGATCATCGCCGGAAGCACGTCGTGCGTGGTCCGAAGCACGCCCTTGTAGTTGATCTCGATGACGCGCTGCCAGAACTCCTCGTCGGTATCGACAAAGGGCTTGAGCTCGTCCCACCCAGCGTTGTTGACCAGGATGGAGATCGATCCCAGCTTCTGGCGAACCTCGTTGAGGCCCTCCTTCACCGACGCCGGGTCGGTGACATCCACGGCGACGGGCACGGCGGTGCCGCCGGCTGCGGTGATCGTCGCCGCGGTCTCCTTAGCCTCGTGGTCGCGCAGATCGACCACCGCGACGTGGCGGCCTTGCCGGCCTAGCGCTAACGCGATCTCGCGTCCGATTCCTCTAGCGGCGCCGGTGACGACGGCGACACGTGCCTGCATGCTCATTCTCCGATCGTTTCTCCGTTACGACGTCCAGAGTCCATATACTTTACAATGACGATGATCATCCCGATTTGGATCGTCCTCGCCGATTTCACTCCGTGACCGCGCCGGTCGCCCGCAGCGTTTCGATCTCGTCCGGGGAAAGGCCGATCTCGTCGAGAATTTCGCGAGTGTGCTGCCCGGGCCGGGTAACGACCGATCCCGCGGTTGGCTTCCACGCGCTCATGCGCGGCAGCGGGCCAACCACACCCGGCGCGTCCAGCAACCCTCTGCGCTGCGCTGCGTCGAACGCGTCGGGCAGCGACCTCACGGGAGCCACCGCGGTGTCGACCTCTTCCAGCCGGGCCAGCCATTCCGCGAGCGAGGCAGCGGAGAAGGTCTTCTCGAATGCGGCCCGCAGCTCGCCCCATCGAGACTGGTCGGCATAAGCCGAGATCAGGTCGGGGCGGCCGAGTGCTGTGCAGAGGTTCGCGAAGAACTTCGGCTCCAGAGCAGCCACCGACAGCCATTGCCCGTCGGCCGTGCGATAGCAGTCATAGAAGGGGACCGCCCCCGACAGCAGGCCCCGGCCCCACGACGGATCCGGCGCCGACGCCAGCGTCCACGACTGGACCACCTGCAGCAGGCCGAGCAGCCCCTCATACATCGACACGTCGATGTGAGTTCCCCGGCCGCTGGCCTGGCGGCCCAGGAGGCCGGCCAGGATGCCGAACGCGGCCAGCAAACCTCCTGCGGCGAAGTCGGCCACCACGTTGACGGGTATGCCCGGACGCTGGCCATCGCGTGTCGTCGCCGACAGCAGGCCCGACTCGGCGATGTAGTTGAGATCGTGACCGGCGCGCATCGCCAGCTCCCCGGATTGCCCATAGCCGGTCAGCGAGCAATAGACGATCGCCGGGTTCCGCGCGGCGACCGTGTCGTAGCCCAATCCGAGCCGCTCGCAGGTTCCCGGCCGGAATCCCTCGACGAAGACGTCACTGCGCTGCGCCAGTTGCAGGGCGATCTCCAGGGCTTGCGGTTGCTTGAGGTCCAGCACGAGTGATCGTCGGGAGCGATACAGCGGATTGATGCCCTGTCGGCGCGCGCGCTCACCACCGTAACCGGGTAGCGCGCCAAGACCGCTGCCGCTTCGCGCGGCGGCCGGGGCTTCCACCGTGATCACCTCCGCGCCGAGGTCGCCGAGCAGCATGGTGGCAAACGGCCCTGGGGCCAGCGCGGACAGGTCGAGGATGCGTACCCCGGACAGCGGGCCGGTCGGATCGCTCATGCCGTTCCCTCAGCTGCGCGTTCTGCGGTTGACGGTGCGGTGTCAGCCGGCGTACCTGGCGCCGGCGGCCGATGGCGAGCTGAGGTCCCGTCTTCGTTACGCGCGTGACCTGCCAGGTCCTTGATGGCGATGTCTCGAAGGAGCGCTTTGTCGACCTTTCCGCCGGCATTGGTCGGCAGCTCATCGAGCACGATGAATCTTTCGGGCAGCTTGGCCTTGGCGAGCTGGCGGTCGAGCAGAAACGAGCACAGATCGTCGAGCCGGGGGTGAGAGCCTAAAGCGGGCACCACTGCGGCGCAGGCCCGCTCGCCCAGCCGCTCATCGGGGATTCCCACGATCGCTACGCCAGCCACGTCAGGGTGCTCGAGCAGCAGCTCCTCGACTTCCCGCGGGAAGATGTTGGTGCCTCCCCGCAAGATCATGTCCTTGATGCGCCCCACGATGCGTAGGTATCCG
>JBOHNM010000218.1:0-5279 GCA_050730675.1 Phycisphaerales bacterium
TCCGGGCACGACGCACCGGCTGCCAGTCCGGCGAGGTCGTACCCGCACTTGAGGCACAAACCCACCATCGCCCGCCGCCGAGCCCGCCGCCCCGACCACACCAACCACCCGCCGCCGAGGAGCGAGGCGAGGGCGAAGGGCCAGAGGTACACCTGCCACATGCGCAGAGTAGTGAATGGCGATTGCCATTCGCCGTATCCCGCAACCCGCAGATTCACAGCTTGGGTCGTCTTGACGGATGGGCCCATGTCCAAGTCAGCGTCATTCAGTAACCAATTCCACGCAAGGCCCGAACGGGGAATGGTCTGAGCGAACCAACCCCTCGGGGGCGGCGTCTGCCCGATCATGTAAGTGACGCCCTCGGTTTCACCTGATACTTCAACCTAGAGGCTCCGGCCAGTGCAAGCGGAAACCCCTCGATCTCGGCCCCCCACCGCTTGGCGGGTAGCTTGTCCCCGGATTGCGGGTATGGTCCCCTGTCAGGAAAGAAGAAGCGGTCGGGCGGTGGGTGCGTGTCGCCCCGCAGAGCCCGACCGGTTTCCGGGAGAGATACCCGGAGGGAGAAGGAATCCATGAATCGCATTGTGCTTTCTGCGTTCGCTGTCGCTGCGCTGACAGGCGTCGCCCAGGCCGATATCTACACCGGCGGCACCGTCGGCTCCATCCCCGACGGCACCGGCAGCAACACTCCGGGCGCCGCGGCGATATTCACGCTCAACGCGTCGAACGGGGCGAACCCCACGATCACGTCGTTCAACGGCATCACGATGAACATCGCCCACTCCTGGATCGGCGACTTGGTGATCACGCTCACCAGCCCCGGCGGCGCCGTCGCCGACATCCTCGTGCGCTATGGCGATACGACCGCGTCGGGCTCCGGCATGAACATGAACCTCGGTCAGAACAACCTCAGCACCGGCCAGATTCCCGCGATCTACACCTTCGTCAACAGTGGCACCCCCCTGCCCGCCGTCGCCCCGGCCTCCGGCTTCCTCGCCGCCGGCACCTACAACCGCGCCGGCGCGGCCAACGGCAGCGTCGTCGCCACTGGCGCTTCGGGCAACGACTTCACCATCTTCAACGGCGGCAATGTCAACGGCGTCTGGACGCTGACCATCCGCGACTTCTTCAACGGCGACGTCGGCTTCCTTGCTGCCATCCCCCCCAGCACCTTCGAGGGTTGGTCGCTCGACATCACCACCACCGCCGTCCCGACCCCGGGCGCCGCGGCCCTGCTCGGCATGGGTGGCCTCCTCGTCGGCCGCCGCCGCCGCTGAGCAGCCCGTTTAACCGATCGAATCTCGCCTTTCACAGCCCTGGCCCGTGCCGGGGCTTTTTCCAATCCGCGGACTGTGGCACAAGGATCCATGAAATCCGCTCCGATACAAACATCCCCCTTGCAGCAACCCGGAATGTGGGTAAACTTGCAGCGGAAACCTTGCTCCGCTGCGGGCGGGGTGACCGATGCGGACACCCATGTCGATGACCATGTCCTTTTTCACTGCGTCCGCCGCCGCCTCATGACAGGCGTGGCGCTCCATGTTGATCATCCACAGGCTCGCGACCCGCGAAGCCCCTTGCCTCAGCCCCGCCACGTTGACGGAGCAGGCTCGTTCTTTTCCCCTCAGGAGTTCTGACCATTAGCCGATTCCCTCCACGATCCGGTCCGGGCGGTCCGCCGCAGCGCACGCGCATCAACGGTTTCATCCGCATCACGCCCATCCGCGTCATCGGCCCCGACGGCGAGCAGGTCGGCGTCATCGAGACCGCGCAAGCCCAGCGCATGGCCGACGACGCCGGCATGGACCTGGTCGAGATCTCCCCCGACGCGCGCCCGCCCGTCTGCAAGATCATGGACTTCGGCAAGTTCAAGTACGAGCAGAGCAAGAAGGACTCCAAGAACCGCTCGTCGAGCAAGGCGAGCGAGATGAAGGAAGTGCGCCTCGGCCGCTCGGTGAAGATCGACGTCCACGACGTGCAGATCCGCGTCAACCAGTCGCGCAACTTCCTCCTCGACGGCCACAAGGTGCTGATCACTCAGCGCTTCAAGGGACGCGAGATGGCCCACCGCGAGATCGGCATCAACCGACTCAACGAGATCGCCAAGCAGCTCGCCGACATCGCCAAGCTCGAAAGCTCGCCGCGCTGGATGGGCCCCTCGGCCAGCATCATCCTCGCGCCCGACAAGGCCAAGTGCGAGGCGTACAAGCGGGCCCACGGCCTGAACAAGCCCAAGCTCGAGGCCAAGGCCAAGGAACTCCGCGACAAGGAAAAGGAAGACGCCCGGGCCAAGAAGTACGAGGCCGAAGAAGCCGCACGCCTGGCCGCAGGCGGCGCGCCCTCCGCCAAGTCCGAGCAGCCCGCCGAGGGCGAGCACGCCTCCGCGGAGTAAGCGGCAGGGAAACTTAATCGCAGGCGGGGGCCGTCCGGTTCGGACGGCCCTTTTTCTTTGCTGGCGGCCGCGGAACCACCGGTACACTCGGGCATCGCTCGACCACCCGGAGCTTCGGCCATGCGTTCGCCCGATGCCGCCGCCCCATTTCCGACCGAGTCGCCGCGCGGGCGGCGTTGGCGGCGGATCATGTGCTGGTGGCTGCCGGGGCTCTTCGCGGCATGGGTGCTGATCGGATTCCTGGGCGTGCCGCTGATCGTCAAGAAGTGGATCGTGCCGAAGATCGGACAGCGGCTCAACGGCTCGATCGCGGTGCGCGAGTGCTCGTTCAACCCGTTCACGTGGCGGCTGGTGCTGCGCGGCGCGGCAGTGACCGACGCCGCGGGGACCAAGGTGCTGGCGGCCGAGGAGATCGACGCCAACATCGAGCCGCTGCGGACGATCTTCCGGACCGGGTGGCACGCCTCGTGGGCGCGGGCGGACGGGCCATACGTGCGGGCCGAGCTGAGCCCCGACGGCAAGCTCAATATTGTGGAATTGATCAAGCCCGACCCGGACCCGAGCCCGCCGATAGAGCGGATCCCGCGGGTGGTGGTGGACGACGTGATCGTGCGGGCGGGCGAGGTCCGCTTGGCGGACCGGACGCCCGGGCGGCCTGTGGATCTGGCGTGGACGGGCCTGGCGTTCACACTCACGGGTGTGGATACGCGGCCCGACCACGACAACCGCTACCGGCTGGAGGCCTCTAACAGCGAGGGAGAGAAGCTGGCCTGGACGGGGGGCTTCCAGGTTAATCCGCTCTCCTCGGACGGACAGGTGACCATCGAAGGGCTGGGGCTGGCGCGGTTCGATCCGTACGTGGACCTGCACGCGCGGGCCAAGCTGGTGGATGGGCGGCTGAACGCCAAGGCGACGTACCAGTTCGACCCGGTGGCGGGGAGGATCATCGCGGGCGTGCAGGCGACGGTAACGCA
Source organism: Phycisphaerales bacterium (assembly GCA_050730675.1). GTDB lineage: Bacteria > Planctomycetota > Phycisphaerae > Phycisphaerales > UBA1924 > JBOHNM01. Next base: position 3,367 of record JBOHNM010000218.1, read on the forward strand.
GGTGAAACTCGACCGCGAGGAGGGTCGCTGGATCGACCTGCCGCTGGTGGAGATCAAGGACATCCGCCTGGACGCGGTGAAGCGCGAGCTGACCGTTGGCGCGGTGGAGGTGTCAGGCGGAACGATCTCGACCGACCGCGACGAGCAGGGACGGTGGTTCATCGAGCGGATCCTGAAGGAAGCCAAGCCCACCGGCTCGGGCGGCTCGCTCCCGACGGCCACGGCCGCCGCAACACAGGACCGTGTCGATCCCCAATCGATCCCGTTCTCGGTCGTGCGGCTGGAGCGGGCGTTGACGCAGCTCATCTCCGATGCCCGCGGGCAGTGGACGGTGGCGCTCGACAAGTTGAATGTGAGCCAACTGACTTTCGGCTTTGTGGACCGATCGGGGCGCGCCCCGGTGCGGATCGACCTCACGCAGCTGGGCCTGACGGCCGGGCCGGTGCGGTCGGCGGAGCAGTTCCGCACGCCCATGAAACTCAACGCGGTGTTCGGGCGAGGGACGATCGCGGTGGATGCGGACCTGGAGCCGGCGGTGCCGCGGACGAAGCTGGATGTTGACCTGAAGGAGATCGACCTGGTGATCCTGGGCCCGTACCTGCCGATGCGGCTGATGACGGACCTGCCGCCGGTGGAGCTGCGTCGCGGGCTGGCGACGGTCAAGGGCGAGCTGCGCGGCGAGGTGGGCGCCGACCGGAAGATCGCCACGCGCTGGGAGGGGACGACGTCGGTAGCGGGGATCACACTGGTCCCGGCGGCGGGGGGCGACCCGCTGGCAAGCGTCACCGGCGTTGCACATACTGGTGTGCTGACGGGCGAACGCTCGCCCGACGGGCGGGCTGTGTCCACATTTTCGGGTCGCGGCACACTGACCGGACTGGCCGGCGATGTACCGCTCGCAGGCGGGCTAAGCGGGGCGGTCGAGACGCTTGACTTTGACGGGACGGCGACAGCGACGATGGACGGCGCCGCGGCGACCATCGAACTCAAGGGGAAATCCAAGGCCGTCAACTTCGCGGGAACCGGGCGGAGCCTGATGGGCGGGAGTTCCGTGCGGCTGGGGTCGGCCGAACTGGAGGGCCAGGCGCAGCTCAGGGTCAGCGAGACGTTTGCCGCGGAAGCCAAGGGCAAGGCCACGCTGAACTCGGCACGCGCGGAAGCGAAGGACCTGAACGGCGCGGCCGCGACGGCGGGGGCTCAAGGACTCTTCGCCGACGGCTCGGTGAGCGTGCGCGGCGGCGGCGGCACGGGCGATGTCGAGCTTGCGGGGGATCTGGCGGGCGCCAAGGTTGTCTTTGACGCGGGGAACCTGGCTGGGCCTGTTCAGGGGGCCGCGGACCGGTTGGGTGTGAGCGGCAAGGCCTCGGCTTCGCTCGCCGGCGCCAACAGCACGGGGAGCGCCGAGGGCGGTCTCCGCGCCGAGTCACTACGATTCGATGGGCGTGAACTGCTGGGGCCGATTGACGGGACCATCGGGGCCGCGGCGCTGACGGGGCGCATCGAAAAGGGCGCCGACTGGCTGGCGGGGAGCGGGGACGTTGAGATCAATTCCACAAAATTGAACGCCGCGAAGCTGGGGGACGGGAAGCTGGAGTGGAGCCAGTTGCGGCTGGAAAAGGCGTCGCTGGATTCGCGGAGCAAGGAGGCGAGGATCGAGGCCGTGGTGGTCAACGGGCCGAAGGCCACGGCGAACGTGGCCATCTTGCCGCGGGAAGCGGGGACGGCGAGCGCCGGCGCGGGGACAGTTGCGTTGACACCCGCGGACCTGCGGCACGTGCGGCCGGTGCTGGAGCGGCTTTCGGCCTACTCGCTGGCGATCGGGCGGGCGGAGATCGACGGGGGCGTGCTGCAGGCGCGGGACGATGCCAGCAAACCACCGGCGTCGCTGCTGGTGGAGGACCTCAAGGGTGTGC
>JBOHNM010000219.1:0-5201 GCA_050730675.1 Phycisphaerales bacterium
GGACGGGGGACGGGGGACGGGGTCGCGGGCGATAGGACAAATGAGGCGCCTCTACCCATGGCCAAAAGACCGCGCCGTTGCGCAATTCGTGGTCACTTTTTGGAGTAAGGGTGTCGAACGCATCGGGAAATCCCGATGTCGATGGAGTTTGGGATTTTGCGATTGCGCGCGGGGGCGCGGGCGCGCCGTTGCGCACTTTGCGGTCACTTCGTCTTTCATAGAACGTGGTGGAGGAGCGTGGGCGCGTTCGGGTGGGTCGCCCTTCGGGGTGTTGGGGGCTTGGGGGTTCACCGCAGAGACGCGGAGAACGCAGGGGAAGGCCAAGGCTTACTGCGGATTGACGCGGATGAACGCGGATTCGATGCAGGAGGCATGGATCAAGGCAAAGACCGACCACGGATTGACACGGATTCACACGGATCCGATGCAAGATGCAGTGTTCAAGGCAAGGATGCCATAAAAGCAATGAGGCCCCGGAGATCGCTCCGGGGCCTTTTCACATGCATCTTCTCTTTGTCTTTTCTGATCCGTGTTAATCCGTGAAAATCCGTGGTAAGTCTTTCTGCTTCTGATCCGCGCCCATCCGCGCAAAGCCGCGGCAAGTTTCTCAGCTCTTGCCGAGCGGCAGCGGATCGCTCACCCTGCCCGCCGCCCACGCCCGCACCTGCGGCCAGACGATCTCCTTGAGCAGGATCTTGATGCACGCGGCGACGGGGATCGCGATCAGCAGGCCGTAGAAGCCAGCCAGCAGGCCGCCGGCGAGCGACGCGAAGAGGATCGTCGGGGTGTCCATGCCGGTGTTCTTGCCCTGGATGGCGGGGGAGAGGATGTAGTCGTCGAGGATCTGGTTGATCGCGTGGACGACGACGGGCGCGCCGATGATCCACCAATATGAGTCGCGGAACCCGCCGTGGGCGGGCTGGATGAGCATGAGGATGATCACGGTGACCATGCCCAGCAGCGTGGCGGCATACGGGACCAGGCAGAGCACGCCGACCAGCGGCCCCATGATCAGCCACGCCGGGACGCCGATGATCCAGTACGCGACCGTGAAGTAGACGATGAAGATGGCGCAGATCGTCAGCCGCCCGCGGATGAACCCGGCGATGACGGCATCCATCTTGCCCACCAGATCGATCACACGCCCCTTCTTGCGCTCGGGAATGAGCGATTCCCAGAATCCGAGCACCTTGCCGTAGCCGGTGCAGAAGAAGAAGAAGAAAAAGCCCGTCAGGAAGAGCGTGAAGAGGAACATCCCGATGCCCGTGAGCGCACCGATGAGCGCCCCGACCGCGCCCGCGCTGCCTTGGATTGCGACCTTGCTGAGCGAACTCGCATTCGCCTCGATCCACTCCAGCCCCTGCTGGATGAGGTCGTACGCCTGCACACTCAAGCGCGACGGTTCGTGCGTAACCGCCGGGCCCTCCGTGTGTGCGGGTTCAGTGGGCGGCGTGTGCGCCGGTGATTCGCCGGGCTTTGTCTCGAGTTTGCCGTCGGTGTCGGGATGCGGCGGATGCGGCGCGGGCGACGGTGCCGTTCCCTCATCCATTTCCTTCCGCCGCTTGGCCTCAAGCTTGAGGTCCACGATCCGGTCCCGCAGTTTGCGCCACACATCACTCGGCAGTTGCTGGTAGCGCAACTTGTCGTCGGGGTTCTCGACAGACTTCACCAGCTTGGCGATCGAACTCGAAAGCTGCTGCACCGAGCCGACACCCTGCAGCACGCCGTAACCGACGCCGAGCGTCACCGGCACGCCGACAAGCAGGATCAATCCCAGAATGATCGAGATCGCCGCGCCCGGCCGGCTGAAGGCCCGCCCCTTGGTCATCCATCGCACCAGCGGCTCAAAGAGGTACGCCAGGAGCATCGCCAGCAGGATCGGCACCGTCACCGTCCGCAGCACATAGCCCAGGTAGAGCAGCGCCAGCACCGCGACGATCAACGCGACATCGCGCAGCGGCTGGATGTGCCACAGGTGCAGCGTGCGCCAATCGATCGGTTTGCCCGGTGGAGGCGGCTGGTTCGGCGTTTCCGGCATGGGTATAGGTTAGCGAAAATGGAGCCCCGGCGCGAGTTCGCGCCGCCGCATCACTTGCGTTTGTGTTTCAGCCACCCGTGCAGCTTCTTGGCGTCCCACGTGTTGATGCACTGTTCCGGCGGCAGCCACCCGCGCCGGCCCGTCTGCACGCCGAAGCGCAGGTTGTCAAAGTCGCCCGGCAGGTGCACATCGCAGTCGATGGCGATCAGGCACCCGGCCTCGACTGCCGCCCGCACGTGTGAATCGCGCAGGTCCAGCCGCATCCAGTGCGCGTTGATCTCCAGCGCGACATCATGTTCCTTCGCCGCGGCGATGAGCTTAGCCATGTCGGGCGAGAGCCCCTGACGCCGCGCGATCAGCCGGCCCGTCGGGTGGCCGAGGATGTGGACCATCGGATGCCGGATGGCTTTGAGCAGCCGTTCGGTCGCCGCGTCGGGCTCTTGCGACAGCGCCGCGTGCGGCGACGCCACCACCACGTCCAATTCCGCCAGCAGGTCGTCGTCGTAGTCCAGCCGCCCCTCGGCGAGAATGTCCACCTCGCTGCCGGTGAGGATCGAGATTCCCTTGACCTGCGTCGCGCGCACAGCCGCAATGTGCTCGCGCAGGCGCTTGGGCTTGAGGCCGTTGGCGATCGCGGACGACTGCGAGTGGTCCGTGACAGCGATGGTGTGGAAGCCGCGAGCCTTCGCTCCCTCCGCCAGCTCTTTGATCGTCATCGATCCGTCCGATGCCGTCGTGTGGGAGTGCAACTCCGCTTTGATATCCGCGACTTCGACAAATCGCGGCGTCGCCTTCAATTCCAATTCGCCGCGGTCCTCGCGAACCTCCGGAGGCACCCACGGCGTCTTGAGCGCCTTGTAGATCTCATCCTCGGTCTTGCTCGCCACCGGTTTGACGCCGCGCTTGTGAGGCGGCTCGTCGTGCTTGGTCTTCGGATCGTCGGGGAACAGGCCGTACTCGTTGAGCGTCATGCCCATGTCGAGCGCCCGCGAACGCAGCTTGACATTGTGCTCCTTTGAGCCCGTGAAATACATCATCGCCGCCCCCCAGCTTGCCTGCGGCACCACCTTCAGGTCCACCTGCACACTCGCGCCTACGTCGGCATCTCCACCTTCTTCGCCCGGTCCCCAGTCGTGATCGTTTGCGATCGCGATCCGCACGCTCGCCCGCGTGTCCCCCGCCGCAATCACCTGCTTCACCTGCGGCAGCGTGCGGAACTTCTCACTCACATTGGCCGCCGCGGCATCGTCGTTCGTGGCGACGAGGATGTCGATATCGCCGATAGTCTCCTTGCCGCGCCGCAGCGACCCCGCCGCCTCGATCTGCTTGACGCCTTTGACCGTGCGGAGCTGCTCGATCACGCCATCGGCGATCAGACGGGCGGGTCCGATGTGCAGGCGCTTGCCGCTTTCGGCGAGCATGGCGATCGACTGTTTGAGTTTCTCGACGCTCTTGGCCCCCATCCGTGGCAGCTTCAGAATGCTCCCGTCGTCAATGATCTTGTTGAGCCCCGCCAGGTCCTGCACCCCCGCGTCTGTCCACCACATGCGCACGGTCTTGGGGCCGCACCCGGGGATCGTGAGCAGTTCGAGCAAGCCCTTGGGCACCGCCGCGGCGAGTTCATCGAGTTCACCGATCCGCCCCTTGGTGACCAGCTCGATGATCTTGTCGGCGATCTTCGGACCGATTCCCTCCACCTCCAGCAGTCGATTGCGTCCGTTCTCCTGGCATGCGAACACCGCGAACTCCACGCGCGAGTCCTCGATCGTGCGCCCTGCCCGCGCGTGCGCGCTGGCCCGGAACGAATCCGCCCCGGTCAATTCCAGCAGTTGCGAGATGCGATGAAATGCCGCCGCGATCTGTGCGTTGCTGAGCGTGGCCATGCCCCGATGCTAGCGATCATCCCAATGCACTGGTCGCCTGTTCGTTTGGTCGCCTCTTCACTTCCCTACCCCACATCCGCCAACCCCATCCACTGCCCGTGCGCCTTGAGCAGGCGCCGCTTCAGCAGCGCATCGCCGGGCCGTGCCAGTTTCGGGCTCGCCTCGATCCATGCCGCGGCGTCGCGCCGAGCCTGCTGCAGGAGTTCGAGGTCTTTGCTGAAGTCCACAACGCGGAACGGCGGCATCCCCGCTTGGCGGGTGCCGATCAGCTCACCGAAACCACGGATCTCCAGGTCCTTCTCCGCCAGCGTGAAGCCGTCGGACACATTCGCCATCACCGCCAGACGTGCCGCAGCCAGTTCTCCGAGCCCCAGCCCGACGAGGATGCACGCGGAGGTCTTGCTCCCGCGCCCGACGCGCCCGCGAAGCTGATGGAGCTGTGCCAGCCCGTAACGATCGGCATCGAGGATGACCATCACCGTGGCGTTGGGCACATCCACGCCGACCTCGATCACCGTCGTCGCCACCAGTACGTCGATCTGCCCTTCGCGGAAGCGTCCCATGATCGAGTCGCGTGTCTCACGCGATAACCGCCCGTGCATCGCCGCCAGCCGCTTGCCCTTGAGCGGACCCGCCTCGAGTTGCGACAGCGTCTCGTGCACGCTCGCGAGCTTCGGCGCACCGGCCTGCGCCGGGTCCTCGAAAAGATCTTCCGCGTTCTCGATCGCCGGTACCACGACGTACGCCTGCTCGCCGCGGTCGAGGCGCTTGAGCGCGAACGCCCAGACCTCGTCGGACATCTGGTGGCCGACAACACGCGTGGTGATGGGCTTGCGCCCCGGCGGCAGTTCGCGGATCGTCGAAACGTCCAGGTCGCCGAAGAGCGTCATCGCCAGCGTCCGTGGGATCGGCGTCGCCGTCATCACGATCGTGTGCGGCGTCGCCCCGTCCGCGGCCTTGTCGCGCAGCGCCAACCGCTGGTGAACGCCGAAGCGGTGCTGCTCGTCGATCACCGCCACCGCCAGCGATTTGAACTTGACGCCGTCGGAGATCAGAGCATGCGTGCCGACCACGATATCCACGGTGCCGTCGGTCACGCCCGCGAGCACGCGCCGCCTCTCTGCCTCCGGCAGCCCCGACGTGAGCACCAACGTGTTGCTCCTGCTGGACGCCAAAACCCTGCATGAGCTTGACCGATTGGGCCTGCCGGCCAAGCCCAGCACCACCAACGTCAGCTTCTCCGGCGGCGGCTATTTCTACCTCAATCAACTCGATCAGCT
>JBOHNM010000220.1:0-5141 GCA_050730675.1 Phycisphaerales bacterium
CCGGAGCAGTGGGGGGGGGTGTGGGGGCAGAGGTCGGTGCGCCGGCAGTTCCCGCGGCAGATGTACCGCCCGCAGGGGTTCCGCCCTTGGGGCCATAGACGAGCGGCTCGGCCGGAGTCTGGTGCTTGGCGAGGTCCTCGGCGTTGGGTGCCGCGGCTGTGTTGCCGCTGCGTGCCCAGACGACGGCGAGCAGACCGACCACCAACACGATCCCCGCACCCGCGGCGATCTTGGGCCCCATGCCTGCCCGGGTGATGAACGCCAGCGGCGAACTGCCCCCGGAATTGGAGTTGGTGCGCCACGTCTGAACGCGGGGTGCCTGCGATTGGAGCGTCATGTCACATCCCTGCAAAAAGGGGCGAAATGCCCGACTCCGTCGGGCTGAGAACTGTAGATCGACCGGGAGCCGCGCGCGCGTGCAAAAGCCGTTCTGTTGTTGAGATTGGGCCGAATTTGAGGGCAATTACGTCCCGGCCTGTGCCACGCTCGTGGCCGTCGCCAGCCACCCCACCGCCAGATCTTTCGAATCCCGCGGCACCCGACCGACCAGTTGGCATCCGAAGCAGACGCCGACCACCGCCGTGCGGCCCGTCAACCGCGAGAGGTACCGGTCAAAGAACCCCGCTCCGCGACCCAGCCGGCCGCCGCTGCGGTCGAACGCGAGACCCGGTACCAGCACCACGTCCAGTTCTTCAGGCTCGACCGTCTGCAGCCCCATGCGCGGTTCGCGCACGCCGTGAGCGCCGGCGATCAGGTCGGTGTTCCAGTCGCCGATCACCGATGCGGCCATCGTTCCGCTTTCCCAGTCGATCGCGGGCACGCAGACGTGCCGCCCAGCGCCGATTGCTTCGACTGCCAGCGCCGTGATATCCGGCTCATGCCCCGTCGGCGCATAGACCATCACCGTCCCGGCCCGCCGCCACGGTCCCGACGCCCGCAGTGATGCACATATTCGTTGATTTTCCTCCGCCCGATCCGCCGCCGCCATCGCCGCCAGCAGCGAACGGAAATGTCTCCGCAGTGCGGCCTTCTGCGCCCAGATGTCCTCTTCCTGCCGGCTCATCACTGGTCGCCTTCTCGCTTCCTGTTCTGGTCGCCCCCGGGCCTCCGCAACCTCATCGCCTCCTCCAGCCGTTCCTTCAGCATCTTCTCCGCCCCGAAATCTGTCGGCCGGTAGTAACGCTTGGACACGCCGAGGTAGTCCTGCGTCCCCACCATCCCGAGCAGTTCGCTCTTGGCCCCCTCGTCGTGCGCGTACTTGTACCCGGCGCCTTTCTTGGCGCCAACGGCCTTCTGCTCGGCCTTGCGCACGTTCCCGTCTTTGATGTGCTGCGGCACGGCCACCGTCCGCCCCTCGCGCACATCCGTCAGCGCCTCGTCGATCGCCAGGTAGCTCGCGTTGCTCTTGGGCGCCAGCGCCAGGTAGCACGCGCACTGGCTCAACGTGATCCGCGCCTCGGGCATCCCGATCCGCTCCACCAACTCCCACGCTGCCGCAGCGACCATGATTCCGCGCGGATCGGCATTGCCGATGTCCTCGCTCGCCAGGATCGCCAGCCGCCGTGCGATGAACCGCGGGTCTTCACCACCTTCGAGCATCCGCGCGATCCAGTATACCGCGGCGTCCGGGTCACTCCCGCGCACCGATTTGATCATCGCGCTCGCGGCGTCGTAGTGCTCGTCCGCTTCGTACGGCGCGGCCTTCCGCTGGATCGACTCCTCGGCCACGGCTCGATCGATGACGATCTCGTCACCCGTCACAACGCCGGCCTCGGCCGCAGCCCCACCGCTGCTGAGCACGGCCACCTCCAGCGCCCCCAGCGCTCGCCGGGCATCGCCATCGCTCTTGCGTGCCCACACGTCAAGCGCCTCATCGCTCACGCGTAGATTCAGTTTCCCATACCCGCGCTCGGGGTCGGCGATTGCCCGTTTCAACAACGTCACGATGTCCTCGACGCTCAACGACTCGAACCGAAGCAGCGTGCTCCGGCTCACCAGCGCGCTGTTGATTGCAAACAACGGATTCTCCGTCGTCGCGCCGATGAGCGTGATCAGCCCGCGCTCCACATCCCCCAGCAGCACATCCTGCTGGCTCTTGCTGAATCGGTGGATCTCGTCCAGGAAGAGCACGGTCCGTCGCTCGGAGTTCGCCAACCGCTCCTGTGCCTCGTCGATGATCTGTCGCACCCGCGCCACGCCCACGCTCGCGGCGTTTTCCCCAATGAACGCCCGGTTGGTATGCGCAGCGATGACCTCGGCCAACGTCGTCTTCCCTGTTCCCGGGGGGCCGTAAACGATCAGGCTTGTGAGCGCATCGGCCGAGAGCATCCGCCGCAGAAGCTTGCCGGGCCCCAGCACGTGCTGCTGGCCGGCGAATTCGTCCAGCGTCCGTGGGCGCATCCGCACCGCCAGCGGAGCCACCGCCCGCACCGCTCGCTCGCGTTTGGCTGCCCACAGGTCGGCCATGGGGCATGGTAGTGGCGCGATGCCCAAACCCCCGCTCTCCTCCCCCGTTTGCACCCGCTAACCTTGGCGGCTCTTGACCTCCACCCTCCTCATCCTGGCCTCCGCTTGGCTCGTCTTCGCCACGCTCTGCGCCGCCCTCAGCCGCAACCCGCGTGGCGATGCCCTTTCCGGGCTCGCACTGGTCCTTCTGCGGCTCTATGTCCGGCTCTTCCACCACCTCCGGATCGAAGGCCGTGAGCACATCCCGCCCGACCCCACGATCAACGGCCGCACCGTCCTCATCGTCGCCAACCACACCGCCGGGCTCGACCCGCTGCTCATCCAGTCCGCCGTGCGCTACTTCGTCCGCTGGATGATGGCCGCCGACATGCAGGGGCCTCCCTGGCTCAAGCCCATGTGGGACTTTGCGGAGGTCATCCTCGTCCAGCGCCACGGCGCGACCGAGGTCGCCGGCGTCCGCGAGGCCGTCCGTTCGCTCAAGGGCGGCCACCCCGTCGGCGTCTTTCCCGAGGGCCGACTCGAGCGCGTCCGCGGCACCATCGAGCCCTTCCTTGACGGCACCGGCCTGCTCATCGCCCGCACGCGCCCCATCGTCGTGCCTGTTTCGATCCGCGGCACCCCGCACTGCCGCTCATCCTGGCGCAGTCTCCTGATCCCCAGCCGCTCGCGCATCCGCTTCCACGCGCCGATCGACTACCACGCCCTGCGCACCAAGGCCGACCAGATCGCGCCGGACTTGGAAGCGAGATTCAGGGAGTGGACGAGGTAGCAGAGATTCAGGACTACTTCCCCGCCATCTTCTCCAGCGCCTCGAGCCGCTGTTTGTGGATTGCCCGGTCCGGTTCCAGCGACGCCAGGAACTCCAAGTGCCGCTTCGCCGTCGCGTAGTCTTTCCGCTGCACGGCCACCGTTGCCGCAAGCTCGCGGTACTCCGCTACGTATGGCGCAACTCGTGTCGCCCGCTCGGCCTTCGCTGATGCCTTATCCAAATTTCCCGCGCGTTGGTACAACCCCGCCAGTTCCGCCGCGTACGTCGGCGTGCGATCCTCGCGCGCGTCCAGATATTCCAGATGCTCGATCGCCTTCACGGGCTCGGATCCACCGAGGTACAGCCGTGCGAGCTGCTTGTGCGCCAGCGGGTCCATCGGCCGCGCCACCGCGTACCGCTCCAGCAGCGGAGCCATCTCCGGCTTTACCTCGCCGCCGGCGGCCTCCAGCGACTTGCGCACCGCGATCTCCAGCAGGTCCGGGTGATCGGGGTACTCCACCAGCCACTTGTTCACCAATTCCAGCGTGATCTTCGGCACATCGGTCTCGTGCTTGTCGCCGTCGCCATTGCTCCCTGCCGCCGCCTTCGCTTCCGCCTCTTTCACCAGCAGAGCGCTCACCTTCGGCACACCGGGCTTGAGCGTCATCCCCCATGAAACCAACTGCCCGTTCGCCCAGACCTTGAACTGCTCCATGAACTCGTCGCGGCTCTTGCCCAGCACTTCCTGGAACGCCTGCTCCTCGCGCACGCCCTTGGCGTACTTGTCCATCAACTCCAGCGGCGCATGCTCGCCGAACGCCCCGAGCATGTACTCGTACATCCAGTGCCCCTGGGCGTACGCCTGCTGCCGATCCGTCGGTTTCTCCGGACGGGTGAAGGAGATATTGATCTTCGTGAAGTCGAACAGCTCCTCGTCGTCCATCACCTGCTTGAGCAACTGGCATGTGACGTAGTCGCGCGGCGCGTGCTCCAGGTAGACCGCCTGCGCCTCGGTGAACCAGTGTGGAATCCGGTTGCCCGTCCGTGCCAGCCCCACCGTGTGCGTGTACTCGTGGCGCACCACCCGCTGCCAGTCGTACGTCCCGGTGTGCCCCTTGCCCTCGCGCGGCGTCTCCATCGCGATGATCGGCCCCGTGCTCGCCGCGATCGTGTGGATCCGCGATACGCCCGCGATCCGCACGGCGAACCACTTGTGGTCCGGCATCAGGTCGATCAGCGTCTTCTGCGCCGGCACGAAGTCCACACCGCCGTTCGCCTTGCCCGTCACGGCCCGGAAGTTCTCCTCCAGGCTCGGCAGCATCTCCCCCGCCAGCAGCACGTCGATCCCCGGCTTGGCCCGCACGACAAAGTGATCGCTCTCAACCCGCGTGAAGCTCATCACCTCGCGGATCAGCTTCAGCGAGTTGGCGACCCGCACGTTGAACGGGTCCATCTTCGCCGCCAGCTCAAGGTTGTCGAGCGCGGGCTTGTCGCGGCCCGACTGCATCTCCAGCAGCCCAAGCTCGATCACCGGCATCGTCCACTTCGGCGAGCGGTCGCGCGCCTTCTCCAGGCACTCCGCGGCCTTGCCGTACTGCCGCAGGTCCGACAGCGCCTTGCCCGCCATGTACAACCCGCCCGCCGGCAGGTCCTTGCCGTCGGCCCCCACCAGCGCGTCGTACTTCTTCAGCAGCCCATCCGTCGCGGGGTAGTCGTACTCCGCCGCGGCGATCATGATCTCGTGCTCGCGCAGGTCGCGCCGATCCGGGAACCGCTCGAGCGCGGGCTTGAGTGCCGCCCGCGCCTGGTCCGGCGCATCGGTCCGCAGCATCGACCGCACGCGCACGGCCGCGGCCTGCGGGCTCACGCCCTTGGCCTTCCCTTCCGCGTCCCTCTCTTCCGGCATCGCGCTGATCTCGTCCAGCTC
>JBOHNM010000221.1:0-5135 GCA_050730675.1 Phycisphaerales bacterium
CCTCAGGGATCGCCTGAAAACCGGCCAGTTGTGATCGGGGCAAAACCGGCCAGTCGACGGAGGCGAGACGGAAGGGTTGTGCGTCAGTTCGTCGCCGAAGGCAAGGCGGCGTGCTTGCGGGTGCGCCAGCTCTTGGGACCACATTTGATCACGTGACCGTCGTCGAGCAGGCGGTCGAGCATGGCGCTGACCGCCGGGGTGTCGCCGAGCAGCTTGCCCCAGTCGTCGACGGGACGATTGGACGTCATGATGGTGCTGGCGCGTTGGTGACGGCGCATGATGATCTCCAGGAGATCCTCGGCGGCCGCCGCGGGGAGCTTGCGCATGCCGAGGTCGTCGATGAGCAGCAACGGGATCGATTCGTGCCGAGCCATGAGCGCTTTGCGGGTGCCGTCGAGGGTGGCGTCGGCGATCTCTTCCAGCAGCACGTAGGTCTCGCGGTACACGACCTTGTGCCCGTTGAGGATCGCGGCGAGGCCGATGGCCTGGGCGAGGTGACTCTTGCCGGTGCCGGGCGGACCGAGGAACAGCACGTCCTGATGGCGATCGATGAAGTGGCCGGCGGCGAGTTCGAAGACAAGCCGGCGGTTCATCGTCGGGTTGAAGGTGAAGTCGAAGCGGTCGAGGGTCCGGCCCGCGTCGCGGAAGGCTGCCTGCTTCACGCGACGCTCGATGAGTCGATCGGCGCGTCGGGTGAGCTCGTCGGTGATCAGGGCGGAGAGGAAATCGAGGTGCGGCAGCGGGGTGCTCTGCGCCTCAATGAGGCGCGTCTCCAGGCTCAGCGCCATGGAGCCCAGCCGCAGTTTCCTGAGCGATCGCTGGAGTTCGGGAATAGTCATGGGTCCTCCGGTGGCGGGGTGCGGGTGATGCGATCAATCAGATCGCGGTAGTCGGTCAGCTCGCGGATCAACGGATCGATCTGTGTGAGCGTGAGCCGCAGCGAGGGGCGGCGTTCGGCGTAGCGCCGCACGAAGCGGTAGGTCGGGGTGCCGGTCTCGAGGGCGGCGCTACAGGCATCCTCGACGCTCTCGGCGCCGAACCGTTTGACCAGGGCGAGGACGCCGAGGATGCGCCGCGCGCCGAGATCGCCCTCGCGTTCGTGGATGAGGCGACACACCGTGCCGATGTGCGCGCCGGCCCGGCCGGCCCGCGCCAGGATCTCGTGCAGCCGCGGGGGCGTGGCGGCGGGCCGGTCCTCGCGGGCCGTGCGATGACGCCCCGGCTGTTGGCGCGTGTGCTCGCGCAGCAGCTGCCCGTGCTCCCCCGACACGATGCGCACGTGCCGGGCGTCCCACTGGACCCAGACCACCCGACCGACGTGCCCGGGCGGGACGGAGTAGTACGCCCGCGCGACCTCGACATGGCCGTCGAGGTGCACGGTCCGGGTGCCGTACTCGTAATAGCGGAAGGGCTCGAGCGGCAGCGCGCGCAGGTGCGGCTTCTCCTCGGCAAACATCGCCGCCACCTGGCGCTTGGTGGTGCCGTGGATGCGCGTGTCGGCCCAGCGCTCCTCCCAGTGATCGAGGTGTGCCTGCGCTTCGTCGATGCGCTCGAATTTCAGTCCTTTGAGCGGTGTTTCCTGCGCGTGATCGACCCCACGCTCGACCTTGCCCTTGCGATCGGGATGGCGGATCCGACACGGCAGGGCGACGGCGCCGTGGTGCGTGAGCATGTCCCGGTACAGGGGGTTGAGCTCGGGATCGTAGATGTCGGGCGTCAGGACGCCCTCCTTGAGATTGTCGAGCACCAGGACACGGGGGCTGCCGCCCAGTCGTCGAAACGCCTGCTCGTGCAGCTCGGCCCATATCCGTGAGCTCGACCGCCACACCAAGAAGCGCACGCACTTGCGGCTGCAGCCGAGCGTAAGGACAAAGAGGCGGGTGCGGCGGTACGTGCCGGTCTCGGGATGACGCACCAGCGGCCCGGTGCCGTAGTCGACCTGGGCCTCTTCGCCCGGGGCGGTGTGGATGACCGCGAAGGTCTTCGCCTCCCCCTGACCGCGCAGCCGGCGCACGAAGCGGCGCACGCTGCTGTAGCTCCCGCGGAAGTCGTGCCGGTCGACCAGCTCCTGGTAGATCGCCACGCCGTTGCGTCGATCCGACAGGGCCTGCTCGATCCTCTCCCGATGCGGCTCGCAGGCGCTCAGTTGCACCGGCACGGCCAGCGGCGCTGGTGGCTCGGAGTCGGTGATCGCCCGACTGGCCGGTTTTGAATCCGCCCCCGGGTCGGTGATCGCCTGACTGGCCGGTTTTGCCGGCGCCCGCCGACCGCGCACCGTTCGGATCGCGATCCCGGCCGCCTTCAGGTACGCGCTCGCGGTCTCGCGTCGAACCCCCACCGCCTCTTCGATCTGCCGCAGCGACCAATTCAGTCGGCCGAGGGCTTCGACCTGCTGTCGTTTCTGTTCGCTCAAGACGTTGGCCATCCCGGCGCAGGCTCATCCGCCCGCGCCCTCGTCAACGTCTCGCGTCCCTACTTCGACTGGCCGGTTTTCAGGCGATCACGACTGGCCGGTTTTGGGCGATCCCCGAGGGCAGGTTGGGTGTTCGAATCACCCCGGGCGCGCCTTTCCATCCACACCCGCGCTATCGAGCACCCCCTTAGTGCATCCCGAGCGCGACCTCGAAGAGCAGGACGAAGATCCCATACCCACCGGTCGGGATCAGCACCGCCAGCACCGCGGGATCGTAGCGCAGCTGGGCATACGCTCCGCGGCGAACCCCGTTGATGGCGGCGCGGATGTTCTTCAGGTCCTCGAGGTTGGGGCGCGCGGTGGCCGCCGCGCCAAGCCCTTCCGCCGCCACGATGTGCGGCGAAAGATTCCCCAGCGCGCACGCACGCACCTGCTGGGCCGCGCGACGCGACAGAAACGAGCACGCCAGTACCAGCGCCAGGCTGAACACGTTGATGAGGATCATCGAGAGCGGCCAGCCCCAGTTGTCGAAGAGCCGGCTACGCGAGACGATCATCATCAACATGACGATGAACGGCAGGTACAGCCTGCCCCCCAGCTCCTTGGTGTGCTGGGAGGCATATTCGACGTCAATGAGTCCCTCCAACGCTTGCTCAAGCGGCGACGCCAGCGTCCCATTCCCCATTCCAACCGCCTGCAGGCCAAGCCGGTCGGCCTGGCGCCTCACCACCCAGTCGGGCCATTTAGTCAGCGCCTTCGCGAGACCGTTCAACAAGCGGCGCGTTACCAACGTCGTGTCGATCACGTAGAAGGTGAGGAAGATGAAGGCCACGATCGCCAATACCAGACACCAGATGTCGATTCGGCTCGCCAGTTCGCCTCGTATCGGCCGTACCGGCATGCCGTAGACGAAGAAGAGGCCGTACCCGAAAATCATATACAGAGCGGTCGCGCTGACGGTGCGGCTCATGCGCTTGTACAGGCGGGCATCGCGGACGTACTTGAAGAAGAGGTCTGTGGCGCTGACCCAGCCCGGGTACACCTTGCGCGGCTGCGGGAGCGGGAGCGGCTCGATCGCGAAGTCCGGCGGCATCTCGGTCTGCTCCGGTGCGAAGTAGTCCCGCCAGGCCTGCAACCGGTACAGCTTGTGCCCGAACCACGCCCAGGGGATCAATCCGCCCACGAACAAAATGATGGCGAGACGGATCCACTCGGTCGGCCACACGCTCACCCCTTCACCGACAGCCAGCGGCTCGCCGCCGGGCCCGCGGCTCAACATCCGGAAGACGATGGCCGCGACGAACAGGGCGACCAGCACGAACATGCCGTACCACCACTTGAACCGCGCTATCGCCGACTCGAGTTGGACGATTGCCTCCTGCACGGGGGATGGCGCGGTCGTCGCCCCCTCGGACCATGTGAGGCGCCACAGCCCTCCCAAGCCGATCACGCCAGCGATCACCAGGAAAAACCCGACCCACTGCAGCCGCCCGAAGCGGTTCGCGAATCCGTCCTGCCTACGCGGCGCCCGATCGCCGGGCATGCTGAGCTCGACCGGTCGCCTGCGTCCAATCTCGAACAGGAGCGGCTCCGTGACGGGCGGTGGCACTGAGGTGCCGGGCGCCACAACCGCCAGCCGTACGGCGTAGTAGAGTCCGGCCTGCGCGTTGTCCCTGAGCGGCGCGAACCTGCCATCCGTGTCCCGGATCCCCTCGTCCCCGCGCGGATGGAAGGGATCGAAGGCCGACGCCACTACGAGGTTTCGCGTCAGGGCCAGCGATGGCGCATCCCACAGCCGCCCGTCCATGTCGGTGGTGAAGAAGAGTGCCTCCGGAAATCGCTGGCGCATCGCTTCCAGAATCACCAGCTTGTCGTAGAGATCGCTGCCCAGGATGCCGATGGCGCGGATGCCCGCTGGATCGAACATCTTGGACTCTCGCGACCAGATGCGGTGGCGCCCTTGCAACATCGACGCGAGCCGCTCGAGGTAGTCGAACTGGATCTCGCCCTCCGCCGCCTGGCCGACCGTGCTGGCGGCGCGCTTGAGGCCTTCCTCGGCAGTGGACGTCTTCTTCTTGTCGTCGCTGTCCCGGCTGGCCGATCGCGCCGTGCGCCCATCGAGGCCGCGCAGATAGGAGAATACGTGGACGTTCTGCGGTGGGGTCACCTCCTTCCGCTTGCCCAGCTGCTTTCGGACTTCGTCGATACTGGGGAATTCCTCGGGATCCGGGTTGCGCGCGACCGTCGCCGCCCTGAACGCTGCGGGCAGGGCGCGCCCGTAGACGGTATCGGCTTCCGAGATGAGCACGATGTGGTGATTTTGATTGCCGCGCACATCGATGCCGCGGCGTTCGAGCTCGTTCACCAGGGCCAGGGCCAACTCCTCGTCGAGCTGGACGAGATTCTCCCACTTCGGCCCCGCCCTGGCATCGCACGCAACCGGCTGGCGCGGCGTGGCGACGGTAAATAGCTCAGCGGCGCGGTCTCCAATGGCTGTGCGGATCGCGCGCCGAGGGGTCTCGTTGGGGCCGGCGCCGACATCGTCGACCAGCATGGCGTCGGGAGCGCTGGCGCTGGGGGAGAGGATCCTCAGGCTCCTTATGGACAGAGGCGGTGGCGTCGGCGCAGGGCGTTGCGTCGTTCCACGGAACGCCATCCGCTTGAGCGTGTCGGAGGACCGTGGTCCGATCATGGTGACGTCCAACCTCGACCGAGTACTTTC
>JBOHNM010000222.1:0-5045 GCA_050730675.1 Phycisphaerales bacterium
TCGATGTACACCTTCGTGTCTGCCGGGCAATAGAAAGGTCCCGTTGCCGCGCTCGCCATACCGCACGCTGAGTCCACCGTGTCGCTGAAGAGCACCAGCCGCGGCGCCTGGTACCGCTTACCCCCCTTGCGGAATTGCTCGGTCCACACGTCCTCGGTGTCCCCGAGCACCTTGGCGACAAACTTCGCCTGCTGGTCCTGCGCCGGTGTCGTCGCGACAGAACCGCCACCCCCACCGCCGCCACCCCCACCACCCTGCGGCTGCCCCATCTGCTGAAGCAGTTGCTGCGGATTCCCGCCCAACAGCAGGATCACGATGATGATGAGCACCCCGCCGATCCCGCCGCCAATCATCATCGGCGGGCGCATCCCGCCGCCGCCGTACCCGCGACGATCCTCGACGTTCTCGCTCTCGCGCATGTTGTCGGTGCGCATGGCGGTTCCCCTTGTGCGGAGCGTCTGTTCCGGCCGACGCGTCGGTAGCCGCGACCCTGACAGCGTACCCCACCTGCTGCGGCACGCATGAAAGCACCGCGATTTCCGCTTTCACTGGCCCCGGCCGCCTTTTTCCTCGCTCTTGGGTACAGTGGCGCACCTTCCGCGCCTCGCCCACCACGAGGATCGCTCATGCCATCGCGAGCCAAGCCCGCCAAATCCCCTACCCCAACCGCCACTGCTTCCAAGCCCGCCGCCGGCGGCGATTCCGCCCGCGCTATGCACGCCATGGAAAACACGGGCCTCGTCCTGGGCATGCAGGTCAGCATGGCCTTCGAGCAGACGCTCAAGGACACCCTCGTCCCCATGCTCGATTCTTTTTCCTCTGCCATCGCCCAGGCCTTCGGCGGCGAATCCAAGATCGCTCCCCTTCCACCCAAGGCCGAGAAGACTCGCAAGGACCTCGCTGCCGCCGTCACCAAGATGCGCGGCGAGTTCAAGATGGACACCGCCCGGCGCGACGCTGCGGCCGCCCGCCTGACGCCGGCTCAGGCCAAGGAAGTGCTCGAATCCGCGAAGAAGAACCTCGCCGGCTTTCCCGACATCTCCGGCGATCTCACCGATGAGCAGATGGCCGGCTACGTCACCCTCGCCATCACCAGCGACCCGCGCTTCACCGCCTGGGTTCAGACCGTAATGCCCATCATGCAGTCTCTCGAGCCCCGCGACGCATGACCGCTCGGACTGCGGCCACCAGCCCCGCATTGCGGCACGCCGGCGGCAGGTACCGCTCGATGACGTAGAACGCGAAGTAGTACGCGCGGCACCACGCCCACACCGCCAAGCCGTGGAGCACCAGCACGCACCACCACGCCAGGGTGACGCCCTGTTCTCGCAGTGCGAACGCCGCGATCAGCATCCCCGACGCCGTCACCCCCAGCACGACAAATAGAACGCCCTTGAGCACCAGCAGCCGTGGGTCGGTGATGTCGCTGCCAAGTTGGCCCAACAGCTTCCGCATCGATCGTCTATCCGGCTCCTCTCCAGCGCAGGTTGCCCATTCCCGTCACCAAGCCGCTCACTCCCTCCTCGCCAGCCCTCTTCTGCCGTAGACTCCCGCCGTTTCCCGATATCCCTGTTCCCCAGGCAACGGAGTGCCGCCCCCATGGCCAAGACCAAGCCCCACGGCTCGTCCAAGCACGTCAAGGAACGCGACGCCCGCACGCTCACCAAGCTCGTCGATCTCGCCGACGATGTGACGAAGAAGACCTTTGCCGGGCGCGAGCCACGGCTCGAGATCCCGCTCCGCACCAAGAGCAACACCATCTGGAACCAGAAGAAGGGCATCCTCCAGATGGGCGAGGGCGCCGCCGCGCGCGAGCTGTTCAACCTCAACCAGGCCAAGCAGTTCATGCAGACGATGCTGCACACCAGCACGATCAAGGACCTCGTCGAGGCCGAAAAGACCTCCAGCCTCCGTGGTGTCTTCTACAAGGCCAAGCACACCGTCGCCGGCACCAAGGAAAACACCTTCGACACCCAGGACGAGTCCGACCCGATCCTCGAGGACATCGAGGTCAGCCTCGGCTCGCTGCGCGAAGAACTGCACATCTTTGCCGAAAACCGCGGCGCCATGGTCGGCAACATCACCGTCACCGACAAGGGCGACGACATCGACTGCCGCAGGATGGGCTCGGGCGGTTACGCCATGCCCAGCATTGTGGAGCCCGACGTCATCCAGTTCAAAAAGTGCGAGGCCAAGTTCGTCCTCCACGTCGAAAAAGGCACCGTCTGGAACCGCTTCAACGAGGACCGCTTCTGGGAAGAGAACAACTGCATCCTGACCCACGGCGCGGGTCAGCCCCCCCGCGGCTGCCGCCGGCTCCTCCAGCGACTGAACCAGGAACTCAAGCTCCCCATCATCTGCCTGCTCGACTGCGACCCCTGGGGGCACTACATCTACAGCGTCATCAAGCAGGGTTCCATCTCCCTCGCCTTCGAGTCCTCGCGCCTGGCGATCCCCGATGCCCGCTTTCTCGGCATCCGCGCCAAGGACTACAAGGTCTGCGACCTCCCCGATGCCGTCAAGATCGACCTCACCGACAACGACATCAAGCGCGCCAAGGAAATCGCCGCCTACCCGTGGTTCGAGTCCAACAAGGTGTGGCAGAAGGAGATCCAAGGCATGCTCGACAACGGCTTCAAGATGGAAGTCGAGTCGCTCATCACCAAGGACATCTCCTACGTCACCGAGGAATACGTGCCACAGCGGCTGAAGGCGAAGGACTGGTTGGATTGACGCCGGCGCAAACGACGCAAACATGCCCGCATTGTAATTACAGCCTTGCTGGATTGGTCGGTGTTGTGTGCCCGGAGTGTGGAGGCGCAACCGATGTGTTCCCCCCTGCTCCTTCTGACAGTGTTCGCCTCGGTTGTTACGTCGGTGCGTTGGCCATGTGCTTCTTGACGAGCATTATCGTTCTCGGGGCATCGACGCCTCAGCCATGGTCACCATATCCGATGCCCTTGATCATCGCTGCATTTCTCACCGGCAGCATGGGAATGGGCTGTATTACTGCCGTGATCATCGGCCTTTTCGCGGCGCTGCCGATCGCACTCGGCAAGGTGCGTCTAAACGGATGGTCGTGGGGACCCGTGGCGGTACTCACTGTACTGTCCTGGATGTACTTGCTAAGTGCCGTCCCCTATGGCTTGAAATACCAAGGCCTCGCGTACGTCATCTCCTGCATTGTCGCCAACGCAATCTTGACACTTACGCTCGTTGCGCTGGCGATCATGGGCCGCACTCGCCGATGCTTTCCGATCGTTGTTGCGTTTCATGCCGTCGCGGCATTCTGGTTTGTAAGCTATGCCTTTCCGTACATGGGTGAGTTGCCGTGAACGAGCCCAACCGATCACCGCGCCAGTTCCGCCTCTGCAGCGATGAACCCGAAATTCGCCCACTGCGTCTCGGGTCGATCGTTCACGATCGCCTCAAATTCCGTCACCGCGTGCGTTCGGTCATCCTCGGCGAACCACGCCCAGCACGCAAGACCATACCGCACGCCCACCGATGCCGATTGTCCGCCGCCGAGCCGCTCGGATTCCGCGGCCGCCTGCGCCGGCGTGATCAGTCCCGCATACATCTTGCACAGCAGGTAGTACGACTGGTTCTCCCTCACCTCCATCCCTTCATGCACGCCCGTTACAAGCTTCCTCGCCTCAGCCTCGCGCCCGGTCCTCCGCAATGCCAAGTACTCCCAGTGCATCGACGACACGCGATTGTCATCATTGAGGCTCTCAAGCCCCTTGCGCATCCGGAACACCTCGACACACATCACGAAGTTGCCCTGCAAGTAGTGAGCAAGCCCCAGGTGATACAGGATCGCCATCTTGTCCGTTGATCGTGAAGCCGCCGTGTCCCCCTCCGGCGCATCAGGCCGGCCCTTCGCCAGGCTCCACGCGAGCGTCAGATCGCTGATCGCCTCCGTGAACTCCCGCAGCGTGATCTGCCGGTGCCCCCGGTGCCGCAGAATCCGGTAGCTCTTGGGAAACCTCTGCAGCGCCGCGCCATAGTGAGTCACCGCCTCTCGGTACATCCCCGCCGCCGACAGCTTCCGCCCCAGCGCGATCGCCGTCGCCTCCGTCGGCGTCGCTTTGTACGCCTCCCGCGCGGCCTTGATCTCCTCCTCATGCTTCGCGCTCGGTGCAGGCGACCGCAGGGCCACGCCCAGCAGCGAAGTCCCCTCGCGTCCATCCGCCGGTGGTGAGGAGGACACACACCCCGATATCCACAATATTCCGGTAACCGCAGCGCCGAGAAATTTCACGCCAAGCAGAGCCGATCTGTTCATGCCCCCGAGTCTACCAGTCATCATGCACTCCAACACCGTCCACCACCCTCTACCCTCCCCCATGCCTCCCCTCGACGCCCGCACCCGCATCGGCCACGTCCACCTCAAGGTCGCCGACCTCCAGCGCTCCCTCGACTTCTACTGCGGCGTCCTTGGCTTCTCCATCACCCAGCGCATGGGCCACAGCGCCGCCTTCATCTCTGCCGGCGGCACAGAAAGCTACCACCACCACATCGGCCTCAACACCTGGGAATCCCGCGGCGGCCCCCCCACGCCCCCGCCCAAGGGCTCCACCGGCCTCTACCACCACGCCATCCTCTACCCCACGCGTGCCGCACTCGCCGATGCGCTCCGCCGCGTCCTCGCCGCCGGCATCATCATCGACGGCGCGGCCGACCACGGCGTCAGCGAGGCCATCTACCTCCGCGACCCCGACGAAAACGGCGTCGAGCTCTACCGTGACCGCCCGCAGGACCTGTGGCCCCGCGATGCCGCGGGCAATCTCGCGATGTTCTCGCATCCGCTCGACCTCGACGCGCTCCTGCGCGACGCCCCGCCCGCCTGACGCCGCTCAGCCCAGCGCCAGGAAGACACTCACCGCCGCCGCCTCCGCCGCGAACCGCCCATCCACCCAGTCGCGCACCTTTGCCGGTCGCGCCCCCCGCAGCGCGATCGATGTCACCGCCGTCGCGATCGCCCACGCGACTCGCACCCTCGCCGGCCCCAGCGGCACAACCGCCAGCGAAATCGCCAGCAC
>JBOHNM010000223.1:0-4992 GCA_050730675.1 Phycisphaerales bacterium
CCCACGCACCTAAGCCCCACCGCCCCGGCCGCCGTCGCCAGGCACTCGGCCGTTTGCTCCTCACCCTCGGGGTGCTCGTCACGGCTCTGTGGATTTCGACCAACTGGTGGGGCTTCGGCTACTCCGGGCCCACCCGCGTCGCCGAAGCCGGCGCGGGCTGGTGCCGCATCGGCGTTTCAGTCGGAGACTCCCCTTCCCGCTTCTCCCGCAAGGGCTGGTACGCCGGCTTCCCGTGGGACCAGTGGCGATGGCTCCTCCCGATCCGCGCCAACATCGGCGGCACCGATTTCCCCCGCGAATGGAACGGCCGCCTGGTCAGTTTTGAGCTGTACCGCTGGGACGTCATCAACACCACGGGCGCCGTCATCGGGTCCGGCGCCACCTACACGACCTACATCCTGCTCTGGCCCATCGCCGTCTGCCTGTTCAGCGCTGGCGGCGCACTCCTGTGGCTCTCCCGCCGGGCCCGCCGCCGCGCCGCCCTCCCGATCTGCTCTTTCTGCGGCTACGACCTCGCCAACCTCGCCCCCAATGCCCCCTGCCCCGAGTGCGGCCAAGCACGACCCACGGGACCGATTGGCCCCACGAGTCCCATCTAAACGGCAGCTTCCCTACCCAACTAGTTTTAGAAAAACCAAACAAAAACCTTGACAAGCCCAAACACTATGCTTAAATTACCCGTATGGTCGCCGACCTCCGCCAATTCGAGTTCCGCGCCATGGCGGTCCTTCTCCGAATCGGTGAGGCCGAAGCCACCAGCATCAAAGAAGCCCGTCTCGCGGCCACCGCCGTCCTCAAATCCTGTGAGCGCATCGCCGCCCGCGATTTCCCGCCTTCCCCCTCCAACACCCCTTCCCCGCCTTCTCCCCCGCGCCGTCACACCCCCTCCCCGACCGATTCCCCGCACCGCGAGCCCGGCCGCCGCGAATCCCAGGGCGTCCCCCAAAACGCAACCACCTCCGAGCGCTCGCAGCTCTCCGCTGCTGACCCAACCGGCCGGCCCGCCACCCCCAGCCCAAACCTCGCGCCCTCCGCGCGCCAGGCCGTTGCCGCTTCTCCGGCATCAACCGCCACGCCCTCCGCCTCTCGCGGCACTTCGATCGCGGTCGCTGGCGCAAGCCAGCCGCGCTCGCCTGTCGCCCCGCTCACCGCTTCTCACTCCCCACTCACCACTTCCCCCTCTTCCTCCTCGCCTTCCTTCGTCCCTTCGAGCCTTCGTGCAAATTCCTCCACCCCGCCCACCTCCCCACACCCCAATCTCCCCAACGCCCCCATTGCTGGCAATCTCCCCAGACAACCGATAACCTACCCGTCCGCCGCACGAACCGACGGCCATCATCCCCGCCCTCCCCCACCGTCCTGACCGAGGAGCCCGCCCCTGCCAGCCTGGACCGACAGATTGATGGAGATGTTCAGCGTCGACATGGGCATCGACCTGGGCACGTGCAACACGCTTGTCTGTGTCCGCGGCCAAGGCATCGTCCTCAACGAGCCCTCCGTCGTCGCCGTCCGCAAGGGCACCAACCAGGTCCTCTACAACGGCCAAGCCGTCGGCTGGGTCGCCAAGGAAATGCTCGGCAAGACCCCCGGCGCCATCACCGCCATCCGCCCCCTCAAGGACGGCGTGATCTCTGACTTCGAGATCACCGAGGCGATGCTCAGCTACTTCATCCGCAAGGTCAACGGCAACCGCCGCATCTTCGGCCCGCGCGTGGTCATCTCCGTCCCCAGCGGCATCACCGCCGTCGAAAAACGCGCCGTCTTCGACTCCGCCGAGCGCGCCGGCGCACGCCGCACGTTCCTGTGCGAGGAGCCCCTCGCCGCCGCCATCGGCGCCGGCCTCCCCGTCACCGAGCCCACCGCCAGCATGATCGTGGACATCGGCGGCGGCACCAGCGAGGTCGCCATCCTCTCCCTCGGCGATATCGCCGTCTGCGAGTCCCTCCGCGTAGCCGGTGACGACCTCGACGAGGCCATCATCAACTACATGAAGAAGACCTACAACCTCAACATCGGCGAGCAGACCGCCGAGCGTATCAAGATCGAGATCGGCTCGGCCGCCCCCACGGGGGAAGAAACCACGATGGAAGTCCGCGGCCGCGACATGATCAGCGGCCTGCCCCGCAAGACCGCCGTCACCAGCGAAGAGATCCGCGAGGCTCTGCAGGAACCCGTCAACGCCATCTGCGAGGCCGTCACCCGCACCCTCGAGCGTGCCGAGCCCGAGCTCGCCGCCGACCTCGTCGAAAACGGCATCACCATCGCCGGCGGCGGCGCCCTCCTCCGCGGCATCAGCATCGTTCTCCAGAACGCCACCGGCCTCACCGTCAAGATCGCCGACGACCCGCTCACCTGCGTCGCCCGCGGCACGGCCATCTTCCTCGAGAACATCGAACTCCTCAAGACCACCCTCGAGAACGACCTGGACGGGTGACCCTTGGCCCGACCCGGCACCATAAATCTGAGCTTGACACTGCCCGCCGTCGCCGGGCTCTTTCTGCTGGCCGCGCTCGTCCCCGGACACGAAGGCTTCACGACGCGGCCCCTCAATACTGTGCTCCGTATCGTCACCGCCCCGCCGCGACAGGCCATCAACTGGGCCGCCAGCCAGTTCAGCCGCACCCCCACCACCGCCTCGTCGGCCGAACTCAAGGCCATGCAGGACGAAATGAACCGCTGGAAGAGCCTTTACTTCCAGGAGAAAGTGCGCCGCGAGCAGAGCGATGCCCGCCTCGACCAGATCCAGCGCGGCCTCGCCCTCAACCGCGAGTTCAACGTCCGCCAGCTCCCCGCCAGCGTCATCGGCCCAACCTCCGACGCCAGCTCCAGCCTCTTCGACGTCCGCGCCGGCACCGCCGACGGCGTCGAGGTCGGCTCGGTCGTCGCCTTCGACGGCGTCAACCTCGTCGGCCGCGTCACCCGCGCCGACACGAAATCGTGCCAGGTCCAGCCCGTCTTCGACGCCAAGGCCCCGCCCATCAACGGCATCGTCTTCCCGCTCGAAACCTCCTCCGACCTGCCGCCCGACCCCGGCGGGGTCTCCCTGGTCTGCAAGCTGACGCCCACCCGCTCGGGCACGCTCGCCGGCCCCGCCGAGGGCCGCTCCCTCCGCAACGCCGAGCCCGCCCCGCCCCTCAAAGCCGGCATGCTCGTCCGCCTCGCCGACGAAACCTGGCCCCGCTCGGCCCAGATGCTCGTCATCGGCCGTATCGAGGAAGTCCAGGTCCTCGCCAACGGCCGCGAGCGGATCGTGGTCCGCTCCGCCTTCAAGCCGCCGCTGGCCGAGGTCATGCTCCGCCTGCCCGACGAATCGGGGAAGGGGGGAAAACCGTGAACCCCCTCTCCGCCGCCATTGCCGGATATCTGTGTCTCGTTCTGGACATGTCGCTCAGCCACGCGCTGGAACTCGGCGACACCGGCGTCGCCCCCGGATTCGTCCTCCCGCTGGTCGTCTGGCTCGCCCTCTCCGCCTCCCACCGCTCGGCCCTCTGGGCAGCCCTCGCCCTCGGCGCCGCGGTGGACCTCGCCTCTCCCGTCCGCAAGCCCCTCGAGGCCGGCTACGTCCTGGGCCCCAACGCCCTGGGTTTCCTCGCCGCGGCGTACCTGGTCATCACCATCCGCGGCACCGTCATGCGCCGCAACCCGCTGGCGCTGGTGACCTTCACGCTCATCGGCGGCCTGCTCGCCGCGCTGGTCGCCGTCGCCCTGCTCTTCATCCGCTCCAAGCTCGACGGCGGCATGAGCGGCTTCTACCCCACCAGTGAACTGCTGAAACGTGCCGGAGCCGCGGCTTACTCCATGATTTCCGCCGCGGCACTGGCCGTTCCCTTCCGACTCATCACGCCCCTCATGGGCTTCGATGATCCGATGGCCCGCCGCCGCCCTTACTGAGCTTTCTCCACTACACTGCGACTATGGCCAAGGCGATCATCTTCGACGACGGCAAGGGCCAGCTCGCGCCGCTGACCGACACCCGCGCGGCGTTCGATATCCGCACCGGCGCGCGGACGACCCTGGAGCGGCTGATCAACGAACTGGAGCTGGAGATCTCCGCCCTGTTCACACCCATCCGCCTGGCCGAGCTGACCCGTGATCGGCACCCGGGCACAAATGTGAATCCGATGCTGCCCGACAGCGCCGACGACGGCGGGCTGCTGCTGGTCAATGGCCGCTGCCCCAAGCCGCTGGCGGAGATCGGCTCGCTGGAGGCCGGGCAGAGCCTGGTGGAGAGTTCCACCGGCGATGTGATCGCCCACCGGGTGGCCGCGGGGCGTTCGGCGCGGGAGTTCCTGGACGCACTGACAGCACAGGGCCGTGTCGTGCGCTACGAGCACCACGCGCTCATTTCGCGCCCGTGGCACGTGCGGACATTCCGCGACGACTGCCTGATGACCGACCTGGTGGACATGGCGACCCTGAGCTTCGAGCCGCGGCTGCCGGGGATCACGTTCTACGGCGAGTTCCCGATCTCGATCCACCGCAACGCCAAGCTCTACCCGGGCACGATCCTGGACCTGGAGCACGGGCCGCTGGTGATCGACGACGGGGCGATCGTGCGGCCGGGGTGCATCATCATCGGCCCGGCCTACATCGGTCCGCACACAACTGTGCTCGACCGGACGCTGATCAAGGCCCACACGTCGATCGGACCGTCGTGCAAGGTGGCGGGCGAGATCGGCGGGACGATCTTCCAGGGCTTCGCCAACAAGGCCCACGACGGGCACCTGGGGGACTCGTTCATCGGCGAATGGAGCAACCTCGGCGCGGGGACGACCAACAGCAACCTGCTCAACACCTACGGCGAGGTGGTCGCCAAGGCCACGCCCGGCGGCGCCAACGAGAAGACCGGCCAGCAGTTCCTGGGGTGCATCGTCGGCGACCATGTCAAGACGGCGATCTGCACGCGGATCATGACCGGCGCGGTGATCCACACTGGTGTGATGTACGCCGCGACGGCGGCGGTGAACGGGTGCCTGCCGCCGATGGCGTGGG
>JBOHNM010000224.1:0-4928 GCA_050730675.1 Phycisphaerales bacterium
GCTACGTGATGGCGACGGCCGAGGGCGAGCCGGTGCTGGCGCACTGGCAGGCAGGGCTGGGGCAGGTCGCGGCGTTCACGAGCGATGCTCACAAGTGGGCCGACAAGTGGCTGGGGTGGCCGGGGTGTGCCCGGATGTGGGCGCAGACGGTGCGGGCGGTCTCTCGCGCGCCGGCGAGCCGGACGAGCGACCTGGCGGTGGAGTTCGACGGCGACCGCGTGAAGGTGCGGCTGGAGGCGACCGACGAGAAGGGCGTGCCGCACGAAGGGCTGACGGTCAACGGCAACCTCTTCGCGCCCGACGGGGCACGTACGGAGATCAAGTTGACGCAGACCGGCCCTGGCGTGTACCAGGGCGTGGCGGCGTCGCCGGCGACGATGCCGGGGAACTACGTGGTGATCCTGACGCCTCGGATGGGGTCGGGGGCCAACGCGCGGGCGCTGGAGCCCGTAGTCGGGGGCGCGGTGCGGCCGGCGGGGGCGGAGTACCGCACGTTGCGGAGCGATGTGGAACTGCTGGAACAGATCGCGTCGGTCACGAGCGGTCGCGTGCTGGACTTGGATGATCCGAAACTGACGGCCAAGTCGCTGTGGGACCGCGCGGGGGTGCGGGCGCAAGAGGCTCGCACGCCGCTGTGGCCGTGGCTGATTGTGTGGGCGATCGGGGTGATGCTGCTGGATGTCGGGACGCGGCGTGTCGCGTGGGATCGGCTGCTGAGCGGGCGGTTCGGCTCGTCGATCACCCAGCGGGCGGCGCGGGCGGTGCGTGATCGCTCGGCCCAAGCGGCTGGGACTCTTACGAGCCTGCGCAAGAGCGGCGTGGGTGAGGAGGTCGCGCCCTCGGCGGCGGCTCTTGGCGATGCTGACGCGGCGGCGCTTGCCGCGGCGGCGAAGAAGCGACGGCGAGCCGAACGTGAAGCGGGGGGCGCAGCGCGGGCCGCGGCGATGGAAGCGGGGGCGAAGTCGGACGCAGGCGTGCCGGTCGTGAGCTCGACGCCGCCGGCAAGCAGCGCTGCACCGAACGAGAGCGGTTTGATGGCGGCCAAGCGTCGCGCCCGCGAGCAGATGGATGAAGGGAAGCCGAAGACATGAGCGACGAATCTCCGCAGGGCGGGCTGGCCGGTGAGAACCCGACGGGTCGGTTCAGCGATCGCGCGGCGGACTATGTCAAGTACCGGCCGGGCTATCCGGCGGCTGCGATCGATGCGGTGCTGGCAGGTCTGGCTGAGCCGGCGAAACTGGTGGCGGTGGATATCGGCGCCGGGACAGGGATCTCCTCACGGTTGCTGGCCGAGCGTGGCGTGCGGGTGATCGGGGTCGAGCCGAACGCCGCGATGCGCGAGGCGGCGGAACAGCACGAGCGCGTGGAGATGCGCGGAGGAACGGCGGAGGCGACGGGACTGGGCGACGCGTCGGTGGACCTGGTGCTGTGCGCCCAGGCGTTCCATTGGTTCCGGCAGAACGAGGCGCTGGCGGAGTTCGCGCGGGTGCTCAAGCCCGGTGGGCGCGTAGCGCTGGTGTGGAACGATCGCGACAACGATGATCCGCTCACGGGCGGGTACAACCGCGCGATCCTTGCGGCGTCGGAGAATCATCCAGCCGCGCGTCGGTTTCCTCGGCCGGAGGTACTGTTCGAGTCGAAGCTCTTCGCACAGGCGAGAGAGAGGCCGTTTGCGTACACGCAGGACCTGAACGAGGCCGGGTTGATCGGGCGGGCGACGAGCGCCTCTTACGTGCCCAAGAGTGGGGTGGCGTACGAACGGCTGGTGAGAGAACTGCGGTCGCTGTTCCACACACACGCGGATGCCTCCGCGCACGTGCGGATGGCATACCGGACGAATGTGTACCTGGCCGAGCGCGTGTGATGTGGCTACCGGTCGATGACGCGACCATGCAAAGAGAGCGGCGCTGACGACTCGATCTTGACCGGCACGATCGAACCGATAAGGTCGTCGGCATTGCGGCCCGGCGGCAGGTCGAAGAAAACGATCAGATCGCCCTCTGTGCGGGCGGAGAGCTGGACCGGGCCGGTGGCCGTGGCGTCGGTTTCGGCAACGGTCACATGCGTCCCGCAGCCGTCGGCGGAGCACGCACCCTGTGCATCTTCGTCGCTGTCGAACGTGCGGCCTGCAATCGTGAGAGCGATGCCGGTCGGCTTGGGTTCGCGGCGTTTCTTAGCTTCGCGCTTGCTCAGGCCTTGCACGAAGACGTCGAGCGTCTGGCCGACGAACTCCGCGCCGACCTCCGCGCTGATCGCATTCTGGATCGCCAGCAGGTCGTTGTTGCGGCGACGTTTGACATCCTCGGGGACATCGTCCGCGAAGCGGTCAATGGCGGTGGTGCCGGGGCGCGGTGAGTACTTGAAGATGAAACAGTTCTTGTAGCGGACGCGGTGCAGGAGCGCCACGGTGGCGGCATAGTCGTCCTCGGTCTCGGTGGGGAAACCGACGATGATGTCGCCCGCGAGCGTCAGAGGGCGGCCGATCTCTGGCTGGTGCAGCTGTGCGCGGGCGCGGTCGATGAAGTCGAGGTACTCGCCGACGGTGTAGCCGCGGTTCATCAGGCCGAGGATGCGGTCCGAGCCGCTCTGCGCCGGGACGTGCAGGTAGCGGCAGATGCGCGGCGAATTACGGATGACCGTGAGGACATCGTCGCCGAAGGACTTGGGGTAGCTGGTGACGAAGCGCAGACGCTGGATCGCCGGCACCTGCTCGTGGATCCGGTGGAGGAGGTCCGCGAACGTTGTGACGTTCGCACCGGCGTAGGCGTCGCGGTGGCCATTCTCACTGTCACTCGCGGCGGCCTTGTAGACGCGACCCTTCTGTGGCTGTGTGATGCCGCCGAGGGTGACAGCCGCGCCGTGCTCGAAGCGGTAGTGGTTGACCGTCTGGCCGAGGAGTGTGACCTCGATTACACCGGCGTCGGCGAGTTTTCTGCACTCGTCGATGATGTGCTGCGGCGGGCGATGGACCTCTGCCCCGCGCGTGAAGGGGACGACGCAGTAGGTGCAGAACTTGTTGCAGCCCCGGGTGATGCGGACATAGGCGGAGCCGGTGTGGTCGTCGGGTGAAACGGCGCGGGAGAGGTCGAGGAGTTCGAGAGTGTCAGCCGCGGCGGCAAGCGTCGTGCTGCGCCGGTTGGTGTTGCCCTGGAGCGCGGACTGATTCGTTGAAACGAGCTTCGGACGTTCGGCGTGCGCATCGGCTTCAACACTGTCGGCATCAACTGTCATCGACGCTCGCGTACGCACCGCATTGTCGAGCAGGCCGGGAAGCTTGTCGAGTTCTCCGGGGCCGACCATGAGGTCCACGACGGGCATCCGCTTCATGAGCGCGGGACCTTCGCGCTCGGCCATGCAGCCGATGACGCCGACGACGAGGTCGGGCTGAGCATGCTTGCGCACGGCGAGTTCGCCCAAGCGCGACCACACCTTCTGCTCGGCGAGTTCGCGCACGGAGCAGGTGTTGTAGAGGACAACACTCGCCGCCTCGGCATCGGAGGTAAATGTGTACCCGAGCGCACGGAGCGAGCCGGTGACGAGCTGGCTGTCGAGCTCGTTCATCTGGCAACCGAAGGTTTCGAGATAGACCGCGGGCTTCATGCCGGACAAGCGTAGGAAAGCGGCAGCATTTCCGCCGAACCGCGTTGCGCCCGCGCTATCGCTTGAGCAGGCCCTTGATAAGCTGGATCTGACCGGTGTGGTAGGCGTCGTGGGCGGCGACGCCGGTAATGAGGCGCCGCACGCTGACGGAGCGACCGCCGGCGGGAACGCGGTCGAGGGCCGCGCCGTTCATCGCACGCAGGGCGGCGACGAGCGTAGCGTGAACCTTCTTGAGGTACGTTCGTTCGGCGGTCCAAGTCTTCTCGTCCGGCGATGCGGGGACAGTCGGCCAGTTGCTGGGAGCGTACGGGAATGTGTCGGGGGCGATCGCGCCGATACGCACGCACGCGGCGTACTTCCAGTACGCCGCGTGGCGGACGAGTTGCCAGATGGGATGGACGATGCCGCCGGGTGTGGCGAGTGCCTGGCGGGCGGACACGCCGCGGAATGAGCCGAGGAGCGCAGGACCGTGCCACCCCTTGCCGGTAAATGACCGGTCGAGGGCGAAGATGAGTTGCTCGATCTGCGGGTCGGCTTTGCGGGCCATGCTGACACCTCACATGGGGACCAGGTCGTACCACCCCTTGTCGTTGCGGCGGACGCGGCGCATCGGTTCCGGTCCCGGCTCGTGGTCGAGGCACAGAACCCAGTCACGCTCGGCGGCCTCGGCGAGGAACCAGGTCTTGCTGATCATCGTGGTGTACGGCTCGACGTCATAGCCGATGGAGTACGCCGCACCGACATGCCAGGCGGTGGGGAGGACGTCGGGCGTGAAAACGATGTGGTGGCCTTGGTCATCGACGAACCGCACGGCCTGCTGGCCCCAGGTGTGGCCGGGGGTGAGGAAGACGAAGACGCCGGGCATGATCTCGGTTTCGCGGGCGTGTTGTGGAACCGACGGGACGTCGGTGCGGTCGGGCGTCGCACCGAGCGGGAATGCTCGAGATGAGTCAACAAGCTTGAGCTGTTCGCGGATGACCTCCAGGTGGTCGCTGAAGTAGGTGCGGGTCATCGTGCTGCGGTTGGCGATCGCATCGTTCCATTCGCGGCGCTGAACGAAAACGGCGGCGTTGGGAAAAGTCCTTTTGCAGGCGATGTCGCCGCGCGGTGCGCCGAAGGAGGAGGCGGGCCCTGTCCAGTCGGGGGTCTCGCCGGGCCGCGACAGGCGAGAGAGGCCGCCGGCGTGGTCGAAGTGCAGGTGAGTGATGACAGCGGCGCCGATGTCCTTCGGATCGCAATTCACCTCGTGCAGGGCGTTGAGGATCGTGCGGTCCTGCAGTGCGAACAGGTCGCGCGACTTGGCATCGAGCTTGTCGCCGGTGCCGGCC
>JBOHNM010000225.1:0-4876 GCA_050730675.1 Phycisphaerales bacterium
GGCGTGCTGTTGTTCCAACGCCGGGATGTCGGATGACCCGGCGATTGCGAACGTCCATCGAACCCAACCGTCCAGGTTGCGTACCAAACGCTGTGGCATTGGACAGTGGTGTCATCCATTGCCACAATACGGCCCCGCCGTTCTGGCGGACCGGGGGTGCGCGGCGTTCGCTGTGGCAACTTTGTGAGTGTGGAATCGTACCGGAGACGGCATGAAGGGTGATCATCTCAGCTTTGCGCGGGCCGCGGGCGTCAGCCTGCTGGGGCTGGGCCTTCAGCTTGCTCTCGGATTCATCCTGCTGATCTACGCGGCACTGGGCCGCGATTCGGCCGCCCAATCGGGTGCCTACTTGATCCTCGCGGGCGGGGCAGTCTGGCTGGTACTGGCGATCATCTTCGACCAGCACCGGCGCGAGCGGATCGAGGCGATGGAATCGGAGTCGCTCGACGCGGCATCGGCCCGGGAGTCGTCGGTCTTCGGGACCACCTCGGACGAGTTGCGCGTCGCGGCCAAACGGCTCAACAGCATGCACCGGGTGCTGGTACCCACGATCAGCCTGGTTTTCGGCCTGATGTTGTTGGGGCTGGCGTACTGGCGCTACACCGTCGGCATCAAGGCGGTGCCGATCGACGCGTTCAGGCTCGAAGAGCCGACGGCCCGCGGCTGGGCGATCTCCATCGGCGTCGGCATCGCCGTGCTGGGCTTCATCTTCGGCCGGTTCGTCTCGGGGATGGGCCAGCAGAAGATCTGGGCCCCCCTCAAGGCCGGCGCGGCGATGGCGGTTGGTGCATCGCTCATTGGCTTGGCCTTGGCAGTGGGCCACCTGCTGATGATCTTCAAGGTGGACGTCGTCCTGCGCTACCTGCAGGTGGCGATCCCGGTCTTCATTGGCGTGCTGGGCCTCGAGATCATCCTCAACTTCCTGCTCAACCTCTACCGCCCGCGCAAGCCGGGGGAGATGCCGCGACCGGCGCTCGAAAGCTGGCTGCTGGGCTTCATCGCGGCTCCGGACCGTCTGGCCAAGTCGCTCGGCGGCGCGATCACCTACCAGTTCGGCGTCGATGTCACCGGCTCGTGGCTGTATCAACTCCTTAGCCGGTCGATGGTGACGCTGGCGGCCTTCGCCGTGCTGGTGGTGTGGGCGATGACCTGCTTCTCGATCGTCGGCCCCAGCGAGAAGGGTCTGCGGCTGCGCAACGGCCACCTGGTCGAGGAGGTGGGCCCCGGAGCATACTTCAAGCTCCCCTGGCCGTTCGAGTCGATCGAGAAGATCCCCGCTACGCAGCAGCACGAGCTTGCTCTGGCGACGCGGCGGCCGCCCGCAAAGCTCGACGCGATTTTGTGGACTAACGAGCACGGGATCAAGCCGGAGGAGGAGAAGAAGATCATCGTGCAGCCCGCCAAGCTGGCCGTTGGTGCCGTCGAGAGCGCCGATCCGGTGCGCGACCTGGCGCTCATCTCCGTCGAGGTCCCCGTCACGTATCGAATCACCGACCTGCGCAAGTACGAGGAACTCGCGGCCGACGGCGCCGGCGACGACCGCGACCAGCTCCGCAAGGAGCTGCTGACCTCCATCGCCAAGCGCGTGATGGTCAGCTACCTCGCGACCCTTACCGAGAGCGACCTGCTGGGCGCGCAGCGCACCCATGCGGGCACGGTGCTGCAGCAGCGCGTCGCCGAAGCCTTCGACAAGGCCGGAGCCGGCGTGCAGGTTCTGTTCGTCGCGATCGAGGGCGTCCACCCGCCCAAGGACACCGCCGACGCGTTCGAGAAGGTCGTCGGCAACGAGCAGCTCCGTCAGGAGCGTGTCGAAAAGGCACGTCAGGACGAGATCAAAACGCTGACCAGCGCGGTTGGTTCGGTGGCGCTGGCCCGCCGGATCGCCGCGGAGATCGAGACGCTCGACCGGCTCCGCACCCAGGCGAACCTGCCGGGCGTCACCGCCGATGCCAAAGCCAACTTTGTCAAGGACATCATCGCGCAGGAGCAGAAGATCGACGCGCTGATCCTGGAGGCCGGCGGCACCGCCGGGGCCAAGATCGCCGAAGCCCGCGCCGCCCGCTGGGAGACGCACATGCACCGTCGCGGCGAGGCCGCGGCGTACGACGGGCGCCTGGCCGCGTACCGCGCCAGCCCGACGCTCTACCGCGCCAGCAAGTACTACGAGATGCTCGCGGACCTGATCGAAGAATCGCGGCTCTACCTCGTCCACGACGGTGTTGCACCGCAACTCAACATCGACCTCAAGGACACCGGCGCGGGCGGGGACATCTTCAACCCGCTCAACCCGAACCCGACCAAGAACTGATTTCGATCTGGCTTGACCCGATCTGACTCGATTCGCCTGACTGTTCAGCTTGACCTGACCCGATCGACACCGAGGACCCGGACCCGTGAAGAACTCGCTCAGATACATCGTCTCGGCCATCATCGTGCTGAGCATCCTCGCGTTCATGACCACCTACTCGGTGCGATTCACCGAGACGGCGGTCGTGACCACCTTCGGCAAGGCGGGCGAGGACTCGGTCCGCAAGACCGCCGGCCTGGGCTTTAAGTGGCCCTCGCCGATCCAATCGGTGACCAAGTACGACACGCGTGCGCGGCTGGTCGACACGAAGCCCGAGACGATCATCACCAAGGACGAGCGACCGCTGGTCATGCAGACGTTCATGACCTGGCGCGTAACCGACCCGCTCAAGTTCTACCAGCGCTACTCGGGCGACACTTCCCGCCCTGAAGACCACTATGTCCGCGCCGAGGAAACCCTCCGCGCCCAGCTCCGCGCCGCGATGGGCCAGACCAGCACCTTCAAGCTCGGCGACCTGCTGAGCACCACCGACGGCGGCAGCAAGCTCGGCGAACTCGAGACCAAGATGCTGGAGACGCTCAAGACCGACGCCAAGAACTCCGACGCGGGAATCGAGGTGCTCTCGGTGGGCGTCAGTTCCATCGAGCTTCCGCAAGCGACCACCAAGCAGGTCTTCGACCGCATGAAGCAGACCCGCGACACCCTCGCGGCCGAGGCCCTCAACCAAGGCCAGGCCCTGGCCGAGTCGATCAGGGCCCAGGCCGAGAGCGACGCCAACAAGATCCTCGCCTTCGTCGGCAGGCGAGCCACCGCCATCCGCTCCCAAGGTGATGAGGAGGCAGCACAGTTCTATGCGATGCAGAACACCAGCCCCGAGTTGGCCGTGTTCCTCCAGCAGCTCGACTTCCTCAAGCGTTCCTACAGCAAGAAGGGCACCACGCTCATCCTGCCCATGAACACCCCCGGCTTCAACCTGCTCAGCCCCGGCGCCGCCGAGAAGCTCCAGGGCGGCAAGATCCCAGGCGCCGCTGACAAGCCGGGCGAAACGCGCCCCGCTGACGGAGGCAAGAAGGCCCAATGAGCCAGATCCCTCCCGGCAACACGCCCTCCGACCCGAACGCGCCGAGCCCGGCGCTGGTGGTGCGCCGCCGCGCCTCGGTCAACCTGCGCAGCGAGTCCGACGCCACCGACGCCGGCATGGATCCGGCCAACCAATCCCTGGCCGACGCGCTGAAGATCACCTACCGCATCCTGCAGTTCGCGATGATCGCGATGATCGCGGTCTTCATCTTCAGCGGCCTGCAGAAGGTGGACACCAACGAGCGCGGCGTGCGTCTGCAGTTCGGCGCGATCCAGAACGATGCGCTCGACGCCGGCCCGCAGTTCAGCCTGCCCCGCCCGCTCGGCGAGATCCTGCGCGTGCCCAAG
Source organism: Phycisphaerales bacterium (assembly GCA_050730675.1). Taxonomy (GTDB): domain Bacteria; phylum Planctomycetota; class Phycisphaerae; order Phycisphaerales; family UBA1924; genus JBOHNM01. The sequence goes on from JBOHNM010000225.1 coordinate 3,737, forward strand.
ACTGAGGCCAGCATCCGTCTCGATACAGACTTCATGCCGCAGTTCCAGAACCGCGGCGACGAGAACAAGACCGAGGCCGAACTCGCGGCCATGGGCGGCAAGCCCGATCTCAACCCCGTGACCGATGGCTCACTCCTCACCGGCGACCTGAACATCGCCCACGCCCGGTTCAGCGTGGCCTACGTCGTCAACGACAACCAGGTGCGCGAGTTCATCGAGCACGTCCGCTTCAACGAGCCCGATGCCGGCTCAAACACCGATGCCAAGCTCGTCGCTTTCGCGGTCCGGCGCGGTGCCGTCCGCGCCGCTGCTAGCATCTCGATCGATGAACTCCGGCGCGGCCAGCCCGACGCCATCCGCGCCGGCAAGCCCTTCCAGACACTCGAGGAACGCACGCGCGAAATCGCCCAGGCCACCTTGGACGATCTCAAGACCGGCATCCAGATCAAGTCACTCAAGCTTGACCGGCGCATGGTCCCGGTGCGCCTGATCAACGACTTCAACAAGGTCGAGCAGAACCTGTCCCAGGCGAAGACCACCGCCGACGAGGCCCGCCAGAAGCGCAGCGCCGTTCTGGCCCAGGCCGCGGGCGACGCCGCCCCCACTCTGCTCAAGCTCATCGACCAGTACGACGCGCAGTACTCCGCCGGCAAGTCCGCCGAGGCGGACGAAACGCTCGCCAAGATCGACGCGATCTTCGAAGGACGCGAGATCGAACTCGAGGGCCAGAAGGTGACGCCGCGTCTGTCCGGCGCGGCCGCCACCAGGATGTCCGAGGCCCAGCAATACCGCTCGTCGATCGTCAGCAAGGCCCAGTCCGACGCGGGGGCCTTCAAGGCCAAGCTCGCGGCGTACAAGGCCAACCCGGCGGTGCTCCTCACCGGCGAGTGGGCCGATGCTGTCTCGGCCTTCGTCGGGCGCGACCTCACCCAGGTGTACATGGTCGGGCCGGACTCGCCCCTGCAACTGTGGTTCAACCGCGACCCGGAATTGCAGAAGCGCATCGAGACGCGCCGCAACGAGTTGCGTGCGATCGAGTTGCAGAGGCAGAACCAGAAGATCGACGAGAACAGCAAGTTCGTCCCCGTCAAGACCGAGACCTCGGGCACCAACTGACCCCCCACCCCCACTGCACAGATC
>JBOHNM010000226.1:0-4803 GCA_050730675.1 Phycisphaerales bacterium
GGCTCACCCTCAACGAGGACGTCCTCGGGCGCAAGACCGTGCTCTCGACCCGCACCAACGTGAACTACATCCCCCAAGGCATGAGCGCCGTGCCGATCTATGAACGGCTCTTCCAGGGCGGCCGCGGATTCCGTGGCTTTGAATTGCGCGGTGTCTCGCCCCGCGGTGTCTACAGCAACCCGGCCGTCACTCCCCCGACCGGCCCCAGCCCCGATCCTATCGGCGGCACGTTCTCCTTTTTCGCCGGGGCCCAGGTCGAGCAGCCCCTGATCTCCACGTTCGTCTCGGGGGTCGTCTTCGTTGACAGCGGCACCGTCGATACCCGGGCCACGCTGGGGGCCTATCGCGCCTCGGCGGGTCTGGGTGTGCGCATCTACCTGCCGATGCTCGGCCAGGCGCCTCTGGCCTTCGACTACGCCTTCCCGTTCCTCAAGCAGCCCGGCGACCAGACCCAGAGCTTTTCGTTCAGCGTTGACGTGCCGTTCTAAGAGTCCGCGCTCGCCACCGGGCATCCGCCCCGGCGGGCGCGGCGAAGTCTGTTGCACCACCGATACCATCCGCACACGAACAAGGAACCGCCCATGACCAACCGCACCACCATCGTTGTCGCCGCACTCACGCTCGTGCTCGGCGTGTGTGCCCCGAGCCTCTACTCTGCCGGACGCGAGATGCTGGCCCCGCCGCCGCCGGCCGTTATTGCCGTGATCAGCATCGAAAAAGTATTCAACGGCCTGGAAGAGCGTGCCGAGATGAAGCGCGACTTCGACGAAACCCAGGCTCGGCTGCAGCAGGAACTGACGGACGATCTGTCGAAGATTGACAAGGAAAAGGACCCCAAGAAGCTTGAAATGCTGCCGACCGACGCGGACAGACTTACCAAGCTCGAGGAAATCGCCACCATGACCGGTCAACTCAAGATCAAGCAGGAGGTTTTCAGCGCCCGCATCGAGCGCAAGCAGGCGCAGATGTACATCGTCCTGTACGACAAGATCAACAAGGCCGTCGCCAAGCTCGCCAAAGACCGGGGCTTCACGCTCGTGCTTGCCTCCGACGACGGCCAGCTGATCCCCCGCGGCGCTCGCGCCCAGGACATCGAACGGTTCATCGCGCTCAAGCGTGTCTTCTACGTCGATCCCGCGCACGATGTCAGCGACGACCTGATCACCCTGATGAACAACCAGCACAAGGCCGGCAAGTAACCTGCGAGGATCGAGCTTGTCCGCCGGAGTCGCCATCGCGTGAGTCACACCTCCAAGCCAACCGGTATCACGACCGGCGCGATCGCGCGGCAACTCGGTGCGCGCCTGGTCGGCCGCGATGATCTGGTGCTCACGGGTGTTGACGCGCTCGACGACGCGGGCCCGACGACCCTCACGTTCATCCGCGCCGTCCGCTTCGCCAAGGCCTGGGGCGCCTCGCGGGCCGGCGCGGCCCTGGTCAGCGAGGAATTCGAGGCGCAGGTGGAGGGGCACGACCCCGCGACGCGGGCGCTGCTCTACGTACCCGACGCGGACCTGGCCCTCGGGTCGATCATCGAGCTGTTCGTGCCGCCGTCGGCGGCGATGGTGCCGGGCGTCCACCCCACCGCCGTGATCGATCCCGGCGCGAGCATCGCCGCCGGGGCCCGCATCGGGCCGCACTGCGTGGTGGGCGCCGACTCGAGCATCGCGCGGGGGTGCGACCTGCGGGCGGGAGTCGTCATCGGCGCCGGCGTCTCGATCGGCGAAGGAACCGTCCTGCACGAGCGGGTGATCGTGGGCGATCGCTGCATCGTCGGTCGCAAGTGCACGCTCTGGCCCGGCGTCATCATCGGCACCGACGGCTTCGCGTACCGCCCGGGACCGACAGGCCTGGTCAAGGTGCCCCACCACGGCAATGTGGCGATCGAAGACCACGTGGAGATCGGCGCCAACTCGACGATCGACCGCGCCCGCTTCGGCTCCACTCGTATCGGCGCAGGGACCAAGATCGACAACCTCGTGCAGATCGGCCACAACTGCCGCATCGGCCGCCACGTGGTGATCTGCGGGTGCGCGGGCATCGCCGGCAGCGTGGTCATCGGCGACGGGGTGATGATCGGCGGCGGCGCGGGCGTGGGGGACAACCTCACCATCGGCGCGGGGGCCAAGCTCGCCGCCCGCTCGGCGGCCATGCGGGATATCCCCGCCGGCGAATCGCATATCGGCGCCCCCGCCATGCCCCACCGCCAGTGGGCCCGCATGGAAGTCGCCCTCAAGCGCCTGGCCGAGCGGAAAGAAACACCCTGAGCCGGGAGTTTCCCCGGCTTCTAGCGGTTACTAACATTCCGGCATGACCGGGGCTGTTCGTCGCACGCTTGCCGAGCCCGTGGCCTTCGAGGGCTACGGGCTGTTCAGCGCGCTGACGAGCCGGCTGGTGATTCATCCGGCGACCGGGTCGGCGGGCATCACGGTGCGACGGACCGATCTGCCCGACCAGCCGGAGATCAGCGCCACGGTGGACCATGTGGTGACACGCCCGCGCCAGACCGTGCTGACCGCGCATCCGGGAGCCAGTGAACCGGGCATCCACACGGTTGAGCATGTGATGTCGGCCTTGGCAGCGCTCGGCGTCACCGACGCGCGGCTGGAACTGCACGGAGCCGAGGTCCCGATGGCCGATGGCTCATCGGAGCCCTTCGCCCGCGCGATCTTGGCGGCGGGGATCGTGCCCCTGGCGGGGCCGGGGCCCAGCCCCATCGTGGTGCGCGGGCCATTGCGTGTCCGCGACAACGGCTCGTGGATCGAAGCGACCCCGACCGACGGGCCGTGGCTCGAGGCGGAGTACCGGCTGGATTACGGCGCGGACGCGCCCATGGCGAGCCAGAGCTACGGCTTCCGTCTCAGCGCCGAGCGACCGGACATCGAAGGCTACCTCAAGGAAATCGCCCCGGCCCGAACGTTCTGCACCTCCCAGGAAGCCGAGGCGATGCGGGCCGCGGGGCTCTTCAGCCATCTGCGCCCCTGCGATGTGCTGGTGATCGGCCCGGCCGGTCCAATCGACACGAGCTATCGCTTGGAGCGCGAGCCGGCCCGCCACAAGGTGCTGGACATGATCGGCGACCTGGCGCTTGCCGGGCGACCGATCCACGGGAAGGTCGTGGCCCACAAGTCCGGACACGCCCTCAACCACGCCATGGCCCGCGAGTTGCTCGCGTACGCCGGCTCTTGAACGGCGGTGGTGATTGGCTCGGCGGTTGCTGCGGCGTTAGGCTCGCAGCGCACGGACACGCATCAAGGAGCCCGCGATGGACATGGGGCCGGTGCTCAAAGTCGTCGAGGCCGCCTGGCCGCCGGTGGTCGCCGGGCTGGTGGTCTGGCCGCTCGCGTGGCTGTCACGCATCGGCCGCGCCGACCGGGCCCACGCCCCGGTGAAGCGCGACCGGTCGGAGCCGTACTGGGTCGCGCCGGTACTGCTCGGCCTGGCGGCGGTGGCGATGCATTGGATTCTGTTCCACTCGATCGTCGGCCTCCCCACTTCAGCGGCGGATTGGCGGCCGCACATCGCTGTCATCGCGATGATCGTCGGCATGCTCGGTGCGCTCGCCCGCGCCCGCGGCGGCACGCGCTGGGCGGTGCGCATCGCCGCGATCGCGCTGGCGGGCCACCTCGGGGTCATCGCCCGCGTGCGCCATCTCTGGGCCGGCGAGGCTGGGCTGACCGCCAACTCGTGGGGCGTCGTCGAGGCCGTCGCGTGGCTCGGCCTGTTCGTGCTGGTTACCTGCGCAGCGTGGTGGTGCCTGGAGCGCACCACCGACCGCACCCGCGGCGTCAGCGGCCCGGCCGTGCTGTGCGCCTGGTGCTTCGCCGCCAGCCAGGTGCTGTCGGTCGGCCTCTCGAACCTCAAGGGATCGCTCGGGTGCGTCGTGCTTGCCGGCGCGCTCGCCGCGGCCATCCCCATCGCCCTCTGGCGGCCGCGACTGACGCTCGCCTTCGGCGGTGCAGCGGTGCCGGTGATTGTCTGCGCGGCGGCGCTCTTCCAAGGCATGGTCTGGGCCGAGTCCAGCGGGCCGGATGCCATCAGCGGCGGCGTCAAGGCGCTCTATGTCCTGCTGCTCTTACTCGCCGCGGTGCTGCCGCTCGCGGCCGATGTCGGGCCGCTCGCTCGATTGGCGGACGGTCGTCGCACATTCGCGAAAATCGCGCTGGCCGGCTTCGGCGCGATGCTCTGCGCCGGCGTGAGCTTCATGCTGCGTCCGCCGCCGCTGGAGTAGAGCCGGATCCGACTTCGCCAAGCGTGTCGGCCGGCTTGCGGATCGTGACAGTGGAGTTGCCGGTGATCAGCCGCGCCCCGCGCGCGAAGAAGAAGTACGACCAGATCCAGTCGATCATCGTGATCAACCGGTTGCGGAAGCCGATCAGGTAGACCACGTGGACGGCGCCCCAGAAGAGCCAGCATGCCATGCCGCTGAGCTTCCATCCCAGGCCGAAACCCATCACACCGACGGCCTTGGCGCGGCCGATGGTCGCCAGCTCGCCCTTGTTCACATAGCGGAACGCCGGACGGTGGACCGGATCGGGCGTGCCGTGGGCCGCCAGCTCGGCGAGTTCCGCCATGATCAGCCGGGCGGCGTGGTTGCCCATCTGCACCGCCGCGGGGGCGACGCCGGGGACCGGGTGCGGCGCGCCCGCCATGGTGACGGTCGCCAAGTCGCCGCAGACGAAGACCTCGCTGTGCCCGGGGATCGATAGATCCTGCCCCACAATCACCCGCCCCGAGCGATCGAGCGGCACGCCGAGCGATTCGGCGATCGGCGAGGCCCGCACACCCGCGGCCCACACCCTG
>JBOHNM010000227.1:0-4779 GCA_050730675.1 Phycisphaerales bacterium
TGTAATACCAGATCTTCTTCGTGCCGCCCGAGTCGTAGTACTTCAGGATCCGGGCCAGCTTGGTGGCCGAGCCCTGGGTGGCGTTGTCGCCGATGAGCGTGCCGGCGGCCGGGGGCGTGCCGCTGGTCAGCGCCAGAAACGTCTGGCTGACCACGGCGGTGTGCAGGAACCCGGCGGCCTCGAGGCACTCGTGCCATACGCCCTTCGCGCCGGCGGTCCCGCCCACGCACTCGAACACGCCCTTGATCTTCAGCAGCGCCGGGCCCTTCATGAAGCTCTGCCGCGTGAGCGACCCGATATCGAACTTGCGTTCAAAGTCGCCCAGCGAGAGCGAGTAGCTCACGTCCTTGGCGTTCACCGACGCGTTCGCCGCGGCCAGCGTCGCAAGGGCGCCCTCGCCGGTCTGAAGCTTCAACGCAAACTGCCGTGCCCGTGTCAGTGCCATGTGTGCCGCTCCTTGGCAAATGTGTGCTGTCGATGCCTTTCCCAGTGCCCAATGCCCAGTGCCCAGTGCCTTCTAGATTTCCTCGAGTACCACCCCAATCGTCGCGCTCACCCCGCCCCGCCCCCGTTCCACGTCGCTGACCTCGGTGATCCGCCACAGCGGCGCCGTCTCCACCTCCCCCGCCGAGTCGTCGGGGTGCCGCCAGGCGACGGGTGCGCACCCGCCGCGTGTTTCGTCGATCGCCTTGCGCAGCGCCGTCACCGTCGCCCCGTCCGCCAGCTCCACCTCCACCCGCACCCGCCGCACCGTCCGGTGGTGCATGCGCCGCGTGTGCCGCTGCCCCCCCGCCCCCGCCGTCGCCGCCACGCCCGTCAGGTTCGTCAGCGTGCAGCCCCAACCGGGCACCAGGATGCTCGCCCCGTCCCCGTCCAGCAGGGCGGTGCTCACCCCGTGCAGGGCGCTGGCCACGCCGGCGAAGTTGTCGCCGCCGCTGGAAAAGTTCCCGTTGCTCGAGAGTGTCACGCTCACTAGCGCGCCTCCTGCGGGTTGCCCCGCGTGTGGCGGTAGTGCACCTCAAAGGCGCTCTCGGTCACCGGCCCCAGGTCGCCGCCGTCGGCGCTGGAAGCAAAGCCCAGCCCGCCCCCGCCCAGGTTCTCGGTCCGGGCCGCGAGCGGCTCGCCGGATTCGTTCGTTCGCCACTCGCCCTTGGCGTCGGTGGCGTACAGGTTGCCGATCGCCGCGTGGACCTCCTGGGCCTTCTCGAGCAGGGCCATCGGGTTGGTCACCAGGTCCAGCCCCACCGCCGACAGCTCCACCATGCACACCACCGGGAAGAGCCACTGCTCGATTTGGGTGGCCTCCTCGCCGTCGCGTTCGTCGTGGCCCACCATCAGCTGCACGGCGCACTTGCCGCTGCCCAGCGCCGTCTGCACCGCCGCCTTGAGCACCGGCACCTGGTCGCCCACGGCGGCCGGCGGCACCACGCACCCCACCAGGTCGGTGAGGGATTCCAGCCGCCTCTTCACTTCCCGCAGGATCAGATCCCGGACGGTGGGGGTCGGGGTGCTCATGCGCCACCCCCGGCGATCGAATCGCGTTTCTCGATGCCTTCCATTTTCTTGGCGAAGGCCCCCTCGCCCGCGTACCCGTACTTGCGCTGGCGGCGTGCAAAGGTGTCCTCGGTGCCGCCGCCCAGGCTCCACAGTTCCTTGGCATTGGCCGCTCGGCCCGCCTCGGTCAGCATCCGGTCCAGGCTCTGGTCCATCTTGCGCAGGTGCAGCGGCAGCACGCTGTTGAACGTGTCGAAGAATCCCAGCAGCGGGCGCTGCCGCCGCGAGCGGGCCAATACGCCGTACAGCTCGGCGTTGCCGCCGAAGCCCTCGCCCTTGCCGCTCCGGCGCGGCCCGATGAACTTGATCAGCAGCGGGGCCTTGCCCGGCCGCGGGATCAGCGTGAGCTGCCGCGAGGCGATCAGCTGCGACCACCGCCGCGTGGTCAGACCCTTCCCCACCGGGATGAGCATGGCGCTCTTGGACGTCAGTGTGCCCCCCTGCTCGAGGTTGACGAACAGGTCGTCCACGTCCCGCAGGTTCGGGTCCGTGCGGATCCGCATGAAGCTCTCGGCCACCACCTTGAACGCGCCCGCGCCCGCGGTGGTCTCGCGGTCCAGCCGCGAGTAGCGGCGGAAGTTGGCGGCGACCATCTTCTGGGCCTGCCGTCCGCCCGGCCAATTGGCGGCGTTCTTGATCGTCCGGCGGCGGTGGTGCACCACCAGGTCATACCCCCGCACCTTCATGATTGCGCCCATGCCCGCGGGGATATACCCCAGCGTCTCGAGCACCTGGGCCGCCTTCACGCGCACCGACATCAGCGGCGCCTCTTTGGCGATGATCTTCCCCGGGATGCTCGCAACCTGACTCACGATCCTGTGCCTTTCCCAGTGCCCAGTGCCCAGTGCCCAGTGCCTTTTCCGCTCTCCCAGTGCCTTCCCCTACACCCCCACCCGGCACGTCCACATCCCGCCCCCCGGCCGCTCGACGTCCCCGGCCACCATCACCCGCGCCGTCTCGGCCGCCAGCCCCACCACCCACCCGGGCACCTCGAAGGTGTCCCCCTTGAGCAGCTTGACCACGGCCCCGCCCTTGACCCCGCCCACGGCCCCGCTCTCGGACGCCCCGGGCTCCAGGGCCGCGCACACCAGGCCGTACCCGTCGCGCGACTGCTGGCTGTTCATCCCGCCGCCGCCCCGCGTCTGCGGCGCGGCGAACCGGTGCGACCCGCCGCCACCCATCAGCCCGCCCACGTACACCGTCACATCCGTGCCCGCCTCGGCCTCAACCCCGGCGTTCAGCGTCCCCGCCGGCCAGTATTTCGCGGGCACGCCCCAGTCCTGCAGGTAAATGGCCAGCGCATCGGCGGCCACCACCGCCGCCATGCCGCCCACCGGGTTGGATGCTCCATTGCCCATAGCTGTGCCGTCCGTTCTGACCCGACCCGTCAAAGCCGGCGGGACCATCCCTGGCGCCGCCGGCGGATCCGTTCACCGTCCGTAGTGGACGGATAGGTAGCTACAGGAACGCGATGAAGGAGATGATGTCGGTGGCCGTGATCGCCGCGTTGGCCACGCGCACCGTGCCCGTCGCCGGGAAGGTGTACGTGTTCACTCCGCGGTCCAGCCCGGCGCTGTCGCGGATCATCGCGTGCATGTAGCCGGTGGGGTTGGCCCCGTTGGGCATGATCACCTCCACGTAGTTGGCGGTGTTCTCGCCCGCCGTGCACGTGCGGCTGAACTGAACAAACGCGGGCGTCTCGTTCAGCGAGACCAGCACGACCGTGTCGCCGGTGGCGGCGTCCTGCACCACCTTGCCGGCGTAGCACCCGGCCGCCGCATTGCTCAGGTCGTTGGTCACCGTCTGGGTGGAGATCACCACCGCCACGGCCTGGCCGACGCTGTACGTCACACCCGTGCCCTTGGTGAGCGCGTATACGCCGCGGAGGTGGACGACGCCCACGGCGCCGTCCACCGTGTCCTCGACCACGCGGCCGAGCTTGCCGCCGACCACCTTCATGGTGCCGGCGGCGATCGTCGAACCGGTGGAGTTGGTGAAACGCTGCGAGCTGACGTGGTGCTCGTCCCGGACGAGTCGATTCGGAGTAACGGTCATGACTTGAACCTTTCAACTGTGTGTTTGTGTCGGGGTTTCGATCCGTGCTTTCAGGAATCCCCGGGCAGGCTTTCCCGCCCGGGGTTTGTGCTCTACGCCGCGCCGAACCATCATCCGCCGGCGTTGCTGCCGCCGGCCTCGGGCTGAACGGCCTTGGCGTTGCAGTCGAAGATGACCTCGTAGCGGGCGCCGAGGATGGAACCGTTGCCCACCTGGGTGACGATGGGCTCGCGCCGGCCGTTGAGGAAGTTGACCACCACCAGCGGCTGGTTGTTGGGGTCCGCGGCCAGGTACCACTTGGCGGCGCTGGCGGCGTGCAGGCGGCGGCTGACCACGGGCGTCACCTTGTCGCCAACGACGTTGGGCACAAGACTGTTGGCGTTGCCCGCGGTGGGGTCGTACTGGCTCTTGGTGATCTGCTCGGCGATCGGCCACAACGCCGTGGGAACCAGCAGGTAGCGCGGGGCGATGTCGATGTAGCGGGCGTCGTCGCCGAATCCAACCTGCGTCATGAACGCCGTGATGGCCGCCGTAAGGCTGACGTGGCTCAGGACCGCGGACGTGTAGACGTTGCCACGGCTGGCGTGGAACAGCGTGACGCCGTCCTGCATCGTCGGGTTGCTGGTGAGCTGGAGGTACGCCAGCTTGTCCGGCAGGGCCGCGGCGCCGCTGCCCCACGCCTGCAGGACGCGGCTCACCGCGCCCAGGTCGTCGTTGATCAGCGTGCGCCGGTCGAAGCTGACGCCCTTGGCGTAGGTGCCAAGCTGCGCCGTCTCGTAGCGTTCCCGCACCTTGCCCTCGTTCACGTCCTCGCCCACCGCGAGCGATTCCAGCTCGGGCGTCTCGCTGACGGTGATCATGTCCATCGGGCGGAAGTCGGGCAGGCTGCCGATCTGGCACCACTGCTGGTAGGTGGTCGGTGTGAGCGCGAAGAACGCCAGCAGCATCCGCTGCGTGCCCGCCTGCAGCAGCTTGGGCAGGTCGCTGGTGGCGTGGCCGAACGCGGCGCCCAGCACCTCGTCATGGTCGGCAAAGTGCGACGGGCCAAAGGCCGAGCCCCGCGCCTTGTGGGCGTGGCGTTCGCAGATGTCGATCATGCGCATGCGGCCCAGGCCGCTCTTGCGGGCCTCGCCGAAGATCTTGCCGTACGCGGAGGCGCTCTCGTAACCC
>JBOHNM010000228.1:0-4779 GCA_050730675.1 Phycisphaerales bacterium
GTCCTGTCCTCCCGCGTGGTTGCCGGCGCCGATACCAATGCGATCCCGACGCCGTTGGCTGTATCGCTGTGCGAATCGCCGATACGCGCTGGTACCGTTCGTCGGGCGCACGTGGAGTACGCGAATGCCGCGTGTAAAAGGCCCGACTTCTCTGACCGAAGCCGTCAGGAAAGGGGACGCATCCGCTGGTCATCACCAACCACGCGTGAATTCCGACGGCACAGTGTGCCACCAACGATCACCGATCTCCCGGCGATGGAGTGTACGCCACGGGCGGGGAGCCAGCAGGTCTCGCGACCGATCACTCGAAGAACGGCAGGTGTGGCGGCGCGTCACCCGCGACCAATCGCCAGCGATCCACTGCGTAGCGGGTCAATCGGTCGATCGCCAGGAGACCACTAGTGCGTTTTCGTCCCGAGACTCCCGGGACTGAAGAAGGCGTCCGTCAGCCCCCTGTCGAAGCTGACATCGAGAATCTCGACAATCGTCCGTGAATCGTCTGGCGGGCTCTCTGCCTCGATGCGGTAGGCAACCGGAATCGGCCCGACGTTCCGGATGTCCTTCTGGCGAAACCGGCGGATGGGGCGATCGTCAGCGGATTCGTTGTCCCCAAAGAAGCGGGCGAGCAACCCAGGCACTTCGGTCCTCACGTAGAATTCGATTTGGCGCGCGACCAGATCCTCGCCACCGAGCCACAGGCGAATGCGCCCGTACGCCACGTGCTCGAGCCGCGGCTCGAGATCGATCACGTGGCAGGCGACACCGTCGATGATCTCGGGCGGCAGCAGGGTCGATCGCGCATCCGCGTCCTTCCAATGCGTCATGTCGGTCAGGACGTCCAGATCGTGGTAGGTGAAATCCGTGATGTCGAACCGGTTCATCCGCGCACTGGGCGCGACCTGGCGCACGCGCGCCGTCTCCGGCATGTAGAGCCACTGGGCCGCCGCCGCTCCTCCCTGCGTGTGCCCGAGTAGGGCGATGCCCGCTTTTGCGGCCGGGGCTAAGAAGATCACCAGCGATTGCTGCTGGCGCCCATGCTGCCGGCGGTCGTACGTCTCCAACGTGAGGTGGCGCGGCGCGGTGCCGGCTTCCTCGACCGTGAGATGCATGCGCTGGTAGCGGTCGTTCCACCACCGTGCGCCGGCGTCGATCGCTTCCCGGCGATCGAGGATCTGCTGCGCGGTTTCCGCGGCGCTCGCGGGCGAGGAGGCCGCCGCAATGAGCAGCAGGCTGAAACAGACGGCGCTACGCCATCGATCGGCCATGATCATCTCGGTGATTGAGTCACCTGGCGACTCGCCCACGCGCGCCGGCCCGCAGGGCTGACCATTGCCGCGATCAGCGCGAAGCGCACGATGCCGCAGTAAAGCCGCGTCATAGCCTCCACTGAATCGGGCGATCCGGATCGGGATCGTACCAGCAGTAGCGACCCGTCTTTACGTGGTTGGTTAGATGCCGGCCAAGACCGGCATGCGTCTCGCCGATGGCATCGAGCGCCGCCTTGATGTTCTTTCTGATCATTTGCCGCGCCCGCTCGTCGCAGTCGCCGGCCGGGCGATCCCGACCCCCGAGGCCAAACGCCGATGCCAACTGATCGGCAAACATCTGCAGCTGTTCTCTCAGTAGTCCAGCTCGACACGAATCGTTGCATGTGATCGCGTCTTCCAACTGCTCACGCAACGATTCGACTTGACTCTGGTACTGGCGCCTGGCGCGTTCATCCAGCTGCGGGCCAAGCGCAGCCTCGCGGTTCACGACACGCATCTGTGTGTGGTCGATCGGGCTACCAACGGGACTCTCTTGAGGCGCCTCGACCAGGTGAACCAGTTGGCGCGCATAGAACCGGCGGCGCGGTTCGTTCAGCAAGATCGCCAGCGAACGAAGACCCTTGGAATCCGGCAGACATGTCCGCTGTCCACCGAGCACGAGGGTCCAGTACCTTCCTTCACGGCGAAAGACCCCGATGTCGTTCCCGGATTCCCTGCTGGCTATTGCATCCGGTGTCCAGTTCACCATGCGCCCTCCCGTTCCGGCCATCATGCTCATCGACGCTGCCTCCCGCCTGCTTCGCCATTGCCACGACTGGTCGTTTGCGAGCAATGTCAATCTTCGTGATCGCTATAGGTTTTGCTCCGTATCGAACTATCCCGAGGTGGAATACGAACACGCGCCCGCGGCCCAATGCCATACTGCAGTCGGCAACCTCATAGATCGGGGCGTGGGCCGTGACGCGGGGTGTCCCTCGCGCCCGCCATGAGGCGCCCTGGGCACCACACACCTGAACTCCGCGAGTGACAACAAGCCCCGCATTCTGGTTCGGAGTAAAGAGTGTGCGTAGGCATTGACACCCTTCTTTGGCCTGTGCCACGAGACCTTGGTGTTGGGTCTCTGCCGACGATGACGACCCAACTAGGGGGAGGCCAGAGATGCGCATCGGGAACGGGATTCGATACGCGCTGTTGGGGTTGGTTGCCCAGAACGCGGAGGGCGTGCACGGTTGGGCCCTCAAAACGCAATGCGACCGCTACCTCGGTACGTTCTGGCGGCTCAATTTCGGCGAGATCTATCGTGTTCTTGACCGGCTCGCCGCAGACGGTCTCATCGGACAATCGGTCGCTGAGGCTGGGTCCAACAAGAAGGTCTACCGCATCACCAAAAAAGGAAAGCGCAGCCTCGATGATTTCATTTTGGCACCTCCCACGGATGCGCCGCGACCGCTCCGACAAGAACTGGCCGTCAAGCTCCTCTTTGCGGCCCCCAACCGAGTGCCACAGTTACTGGACGTGATTGCACAGCAGCGCGACATCTACATGGAGCAGCTGGGGGGCCTCAGCGTGCAACGGCGGAAACTGCGCCGCCTTCCCGTCGATGGCTTCGTGACTGGTCTGCTGATCGATGGTGCCGAGTTGCAGGTTCGAGCGGAGCTTGCGTGGCTCGACCACGTCGCGCACAAACTCAAGGAGCGGTTCTCCTCCTCTTCAGGAGAAGGCTGACGTTGCGTCAGCATTGGTTGGCATGCACGCGGACGCTCAACAAGTGCCGTTCTCGCCGCCGCCCATCTGAGACTTCCGCCACGCGAGAGGCTGCCGCGGTGGGGGGGCCAGGAGCGCTCGCCACCGATTGGCTCGGTCGACCGATTCCGATCCGGAATAGTTTCGCGCGGCCGGTCCGCCGAATGCGGTTGACCCCGTCGAACAGTCTGTGGGAGCGTGTATTTGCTGTCGATCCATATGCTGCCCAGCCGCGAAACGCTCAGCCGCAACGGCATCAATGACACCGGCCCCCCGAAAATCGCATGAATCGAGAGAGTGAGTCGGACGCTGACGGTGTGATGCGCCACTCCAGCAACATGATGGCGCTGGAACACGCGATGAAGGTCTTTGGCAACGGCGACACTGCGGTGCGCGCGGTGGACGACCTTTCATTCACATGCGTCCGTGGCACGTTCTGTGCCGTCATGGGACCGAGCGGTTCGGGCAAGAGTACGATCCTGCATCTGTTGGCCGGACTCACGGCTCCTTCTCAAGGCCGAGTAATCGTCGATGAAATGGACATCGCGTCGATGAGCGAGGGGAATCTTGCGGAACTGCGCCTCCAGCGCATCGGCTACGTCATGCAAACGGCGAATCTGCTGCCGTACCTCACGGTCGAACAGAATGTGACGGTGCCGTTGATGCTTGCGAGGGTCCCGATGCGCGAGCGACGCGAGCGTGCGTACCACGCCCTCGAGCGGGCCAACATCCAGCATCGCGCCGCCCACCGCCCCTCCCACCTCTCGGGGGGCGAGCAGCAGCGTGTAGCCATTGCCCGTGCCGTGGTCATGAATCCGCCGATCCTTCTCGCCGATGAACCGACTGGCAACCTCGACCAGGACGGCGGTCACGCAGTGATGGACCTCATCCAAGACCTCAACGAGGACCTCGGCGTGACGGTGCTCATGGTGACCCATGATCCAGTGTTCGCGAGCTGCGCGCAGCGAATCTTGCGGATCGTCGATGGGCGCCTGGACCACGACCAGCGTTTCGAGCGCGAACCGCGGTCGCGCGAGGCCATCCGCTGAAGGTATGCATGGCAACCACCCCCCCGGTATCGAAGCAGCACGCTCTGACTGTCGAGTTCGAGCCCCGGATGTGCAACCAGCACGTGGTGGACCTCACGTTCGGGTGCAGCTTTGGGTGTTTGTATTGTCCGTTCTCCGATCTCAATGCGAGGCGCCATGAGGTGGCGCGCCCAACCGCGGCCGACATCTCAGTAGCTGCGACCGGCGTTGCCCCGCAAGCGGTATACTTGAGCGCAGCGTCGGATGCCTTCACGCCCCAGGCAGCGGCCAACACGCACGCGCTACTGGCGGCATGGTTGCCCCAGGGTACGAAGATCGGGATCGTTACCAAAGGCATCATTCCACCGCGTACGGTGGATCTGTTGGCTGAATTTCGCGCTCAGATCGAGGGGGTGGCCGTCGGTGTGACCAGCCTAGACGATCATCGCAATCGCATCCTCGAGCCGGGCTGTCCGCCGGCCGACGAGCGGCTCGCCAGTATCGATCGATTGGCTGCACGCGGGCTCACGGTTGCGTTGCGGATCGACCCGCTCTTTCCGGATCTCGATGATGCTCCGCCGGTGCTCGCCACGCTAGTTGGAGAAGCGGCCTCGCGCGGTGCGATCGGAGTCGTCGCAACGTACGTGTTCGCGTGGGGCCGCTACTTGCGTCGCTTGCAGCGTGAACCGCTTCTGGCAAACTCGTGCCGTCTGCTCACTGAGCGTACGCCGATGGAATGG
>JBOHNM010000229.1:0-4737 GCA_050730675.1 Phycisphaerales bacterium
TCGCTGGGGAGATTGGCGCAGCGCGACTTGCTGACGAGGTCGGTGATCTGGGCGATTTCGAGGACGGGGGAGACGGGCGCGGCGATGGACTTGAGTTCGCCGGCGGCGTCGAGAGCGAGGACGAAATCGCGGAGGGTGGGGAACATGCTTGTACTTGGGGCGAGGATAGGGGGCGGGGGTGGGGAAGTTGGCAGTTCGCAGTTCGCAGTTCAGACAAGACGGTGGGCGGGTCGGCGCTTGTCGTGCGTCGTGAGAGGGGGCGGTTGTTTCGGATCGCAGGGATGCGGGGATACGAAACCCCATGAAGGGATGGCGTCGGGGCATGGGGACACTGGGAGGCCGGGAGCGCAGCGCGCCCGGACGCATGGAGGCGAGGGGTGGGAGGCACCGACCGCGCGGCGTGGTCGGTGGCACGGGTGTGGGTCAGTATCATGCGATCTCGTGTGAGGATCATGCCGCGGACTGTGGGGGGCGGGGTCGGCCTTGGCGTCCTCGAAGGCGCTGCGGAGGTCGGCCCCCCACCCATCAGGTGGCGTGGTTGAGGGCGTTGAGGACTTTGGGGCGGTTGAGGGTGATGTACGCGATCCCCCCGCCCCCACGACCTTCTTCTCGTAGAGCAGGGCGTCGAGGGTGGGGGTGGGCGTGGGAGTTGTGGGGGCGGTAAGCGTGGGGTTGGAGGTGGCGGGCATGGGATGCTCCTCTGTTCAGTGTGGTGGGGCGGGGGTTTTACTTCTTCTCCCCCGCTGACAGATTGAGCGTGACCGGCCCGACAGGCGCGGTTAGCGATGGAGGAAAGGCATCCTTCCTCAGCCGCCTGATCCACCATCAGACCGAACTCGTTGTCGCTCGACGCTCGCGTGCGGCGCATCGCGCCCCAAAAATAAAAGAGCGGGCCGAGGGACATGCCCCGGCCCGCTCGTGCTATCGCATGAAGCAAATCAGGACGCGGCCGTAACCTCTTCCATCTCGCGCAGGATGATCTTGGCGCTGCTCGACAGCGTCGGCGGCAAGACGTTCACTGATGAGACCGTACCGGTGGGCACGCAGAGCGTGTCCCCTTCCTCCGGCACGTCCATCCCCAGGAACGCAAAGACGGCCCCGGTTCAGAGATGAGCCGGGGCCGGTTTCATTGTGCTACGCCATCTGCGCGTACTTGATCGGGTTGGCCGCGCCACGTTTTCGGTATTCATCGGGGATGCTCTTGCCCACGTACTCGCGCTGCATGTCTTCGGGTGCGTCATGACCGTTGAAGCCGTACCGACCTGGAACATCTTGGCGACCCGGGAAGTTTGTGGCGGTTGCCTCTAACCACTCGTCGGCAACGAAGGCGCCTTTGATGATTCCCTGTACGGTGGCAAGGACCACGTCGGCTTTTTGTGCCTTGGTGGGACTGATCTTCCACGCGTACCGAGTTGCCTCGTAAAGGGACGATTCGGCCAAGGCGCTGCGGTTCACGCTGATGAGGATTGCGTTGTGTCGGAAAGCGGCAGGCTCGGCAGCGTACTCGCGGATAATCTCCAGGGCGTGCATGGCGCCAAACTCGTTGCCGCCCACTCCTCCCGCCTCGTTGGTAAGGCCCGGATAGGCGTCCATCAGCACAGACTCGACCTCGAACGCGGTCGCATCGTCCATGCCATGCCGATGGATCACGTGGGCGACCTCAAAACCAGCCAGACGAATCGCGCGGATGCGTTTCATCTTGTTGTCGAGATCGTCGCCCTCAATCCCCTGCTCACCGTGAATATGCGCGAAGACACGGTTGCCCTTTCCCTTGCCGACGTAGAACGTCTCGCCATCGCGCGGGTCGATCAGTCTGTAGACATAGGTTTTGAGCTTCTCGATTACTTCGGGCGGAAACGCTTCGGCGGGCTGATTCATGCTCCGAATCGTATCGGAAAGGAGGGGGTGCCGGGGAATCGCAAGTTCCCCGGCATCCTCTCTGTGTTCTCTGTGCCTCTGTGGTGAAAACGCCTTGGGAGTTACACGAACGCGCTGAGCCCCGTGATCGCCTTGCCGACGATCAGGGTCTGCATCTGGTACGTGCCCTCGTAGGAGTAGATGGCCTCGGCGTCGGCGAAGAAGCGGGCGACGTTGTCGTCGACGAGGATCCCGTTGCCGCCCATCGACTCGCGGGCCCACGAGACGGTTTCGCGGGCCTTGGATGTGCAAAAGGCCTTGGCGATCGCCGCCTGGGCGTCGGTCAGCTTGCCCTTGGCTTTAAGTTGCACCGCGCGGGCGACATGCACTGACAGGCGACGATGGTCTACGTGCGAGCAAAGCCGCTGAAGTGGACGAGCTGGGTGTGCGGAGAGGTGAGAAGCGTGGTATTGTGCTTGCATGGCACTGGAATGGAAGGACTACCTCGATGCGGTGGCGGGGATGCCGGCGCGGGAGACTTGTTTGAAGGCGCTGGGGTTGTTTGAGGAGGGGGAGAAGGCGAAAGCAGAGGGCACAAAGGCGAACCCTCCCCCCTACCCCCTCCCTCAGGGAAGGGGAGCGAAACTCGCCGTTGATCTTGGGTGCGGGGATGGGCGAGACACGGTGGAGATGGTGAAGCGCGGGTGGCGGGTGGTGGCGAACGACACGGGGGAGGAGGGGCTGCGGCGGCTGGTGGAGCGGCTGGAGGCGATGGAGCGGCGCGGCGAGCTTGCGGGGGCGGTCGGGCGCGTGGTGCTGAACCGCGAGCCGTTCACCGTAATGGAGGTGCCGTGGTGTTGGTTCGTGAATGCGTCGTTCTCGATCCCCCACTGCCACCGGCACGAGTTCGGGCCGATGTGGGAGCGGATCGTTGCGGCGATCGAGCCGGGCGGGCGGTTCTCGGGGCAGTTCTTCGGCGTGCGGGACAGTTGGACGGGAGCGAACGACGGGATCGTGCGGACGTTCCACACACGTGAGGAGGTGGAGCGGATGCTGGAGGCGTTCGAGCTGGAGCACTTCGAAGAGGTGGAGCGGCCGGGGAAAACGTCGATGGGGGACCCGAAGTACTGGCATGTGTTTCATGTGGTGGGAAGGAAGAGGTAAGGCGGGAACAGCAGGAAGACGCGAAGGGACGAAGGAAGGCAGAGAGGCGGAGCGGGGATTGATACGGGTTGGCGCGGATTGTGAGAGAAACGGCCCATTCCCGCGGCGTATGGTGCGGTTCGTCGAATTGCACGCGGTCGGTCAGCCGATGTAGTGGGTTTGCTGCCGCTGGGTTGAAGACCCCTCCCTGACGGTCGGGGCTCGTGAAGGCAGGGAATCGGATCGCATGTTTGTCGGACAGGCCCATTCCTTCACGCAGCAGGCCCGGCTGGCGATCACGCTGGCGTGGGTGGCGGGGTACACGAACATCCTGACGATCCTGACGTGCGGCACGGTGACGAGCCATGCGACGGGGACGGTGTCGCAGGTGGGGCGGAGCGTGGTGGAGGGGAGCTGGGGGATAGGCGCGTTCTGTGTGTTCCTGCTCGGCGCGTTCCTGGCGGGGGCGATGCTCTCGGCGGTGTGCACCGAGACGGGGCGGCGGCGCGGGTGGGAATCGATTTATGTGCTGCCGATGCTGGTGCAGGCGGTGCTGCTGGCGGGGTTCGCCATCGGCGTCGAGCTGCACGACCATCGGCAGATCGAGTCGGGGCCGATGCTGTACGCGATGACGGGGATGGCGTCGGTGGCGATGGGCCTGCAGAACGCGACGATCACGCGGATCAGCGGCGGGGTGGTGCGGACGACGCACATGACCGGCGTGTTCACGGATCTGGGTCTGGAGAGCGTGCAGTTTCTCTACTGGCTGCGCGATCGCGGGCGGGACAGCCCGCCGGCGCCGGTGCGCGGGCTGGTCCACAGCATCCGGAACCATCCGACGGCGATGCGGCTGGCGCTGCTGGGCTCGGTGGCGGGGTCGTTTGCGCTGGGGGCGGGGTTGGGTGCCGCGGCGTATGGGCCGTTCCCGCACTGGGCGATGTTCCCGCCGGTGCTGTTTTTGCTGGTGATCGTCTACGCGGATGTACGGACGCCGATCTGCGAGATCGAAACGTCGCACCACGTGGGGGATGAGCACGGGCTGGACCTGCCGCCGGCGCTGGCGGTGTGCCACCTGCGCAAGGACAAGGCGCGGCGGGGGCGGGTGCAGCGGCTGCCGGATTTGCTGCGGTGGTGCGAGCGGTTGCCGCTGGAGAAGCGGGTGGTGATCCTGGACCTGCAGGAGGTGACGGTGCTGGACACCAACGCTGCGCTGGAGCTGCGGGCGCTGATGAAGCAGGCCGCGGCGCGCGGGCGGAAGATGGTGATCTCGGGCGTGAGCGGCGAGCAATACAACGCTATGCGGGCGGCTGGGGCGGGCGATGCACTGGACCCGACGAATGTGTGCCCGGACCTGGAGCTGGCGATCGCACGGGGGTTGATGCTGCTGGAGGAGCGGTGAGGGCTCGCACGACGACGCGAAGGGACGAAGAAAGGCAGCGAAACGGGAAGGGGACAAAGGCGATGTACACAGAGGAAGAGAAGGGACACGGTGAAGGAAGAGGAAGTGGTAAAGAGAGTTGAATGCACGTGCTGCGATGTGGCATTGAATCGTTGATCGCGACTATGAGGATGCCTTGGCCCAGAAGTCCGCTGAGGTGAGGAGCGGGATGACTTCGAAATCGACGAGGTCGCGCCAGTTGTTGAGCCAGGGGTCGAGGGCGGCGCGGTCTGGGGATTCCATCAGCTGGTAGCAGCACGAGCCGTCGGTGGTCATCCAGCTCGCGACGTAGGCGAGGC
>JBOHNM010000230.1:0-4706 GCA_050730675.1 Phycisphaerales bacterium
CGCCGGAGGTGCCGCCGGCGCGGCGCGACGATCCCGCTCCATGACAGCCCGCGGGCGCCGGGAATCGATATGAGGCGCGACACGACATCGTATCCGCGCTAGAAGCATCCTCGGCACATGGGGTCGCCGACTGAGACGTGGGCGACGCGCAACTTCTTGGCATCCACCACAGCACTACCCCGCGCCCGCTCAGGCGGCCGATGCCGGCGAACA
The DNA here is from genome assembly GCA_050730675.1 of Phycisphaerales bacterium. Taxonomy (GTDB): domain Bacteria; phylum Planctomycetota; class Phycisphaerae; order Phycisphaerales; family UBA1924; genus JBOHNM01. The sequence continues at coordinate 214 of JBOHNM010000230.1, forward strand.
GCGCCGCCTCGAACTGCGGCATAAGGAGCGGCATGATGACGCCCTTGCTCGCCTTGAGCGCTACCGGCACGCGCACGACATCGACGCCGTCCATGCTCTCGCGCGCCGGCAACCACGCCGCAAAGCGCGGAGACCTACGGCGGCTGATCAGGCGGGCGGGCGCTCCGCCGCGACGATCAGGCATTCGCCCAGCGCGGCGGGCAGGAACGCGCACCGCGCCGTCGGGCGCGGTGGCAAACACGCCCTCGGCCACCAGGGTGTGGAAGTGGACGTTGGTGTTGAGCGCCGAGCCGCAGCGCTGGATCGCGGTGATCGCGCCGCCGCGGCCGGCCACGCTCGATGCAGGCTGAGCGGGGGAGTCAGTGATGGACCGAGCCCAAGGGCACACCGGAATCTGCCGGCCACCGGGCCACCGGTCACCGCGTTGGGAGCGTCCGGTACTTGGGCGTTATGTCGAATGCGCAGCTAGTACGGGCTATCCGCCACGTATCCGCGGCGAGCGTACGAGGAAGGCAGAGCCAAGCCGCCGCCGCGTGTGCAATGGCGCCGCGCGTGTGGAGATCTGAACACTCAGGTCGTCACCGTCGACGATGTCCGCGACGACTCGCGCGTGCGGCTCATCCTGGCGACCGGCGACCACGTGGCGATCGAATTCAACGGGCCCATTCTCCGCTTCTCGAAAACCGACCCAGCGAAGCAGGGCGCCATCGAGCGGCTGGGGCCGGACGCGCTGGTGCGGCCCTTCTCGATTGCCGCCGTGCGTGCCCGCGCGCGCGAGCGCGGCACGAAAACCCTGGCCGATCTGCTGCTCGACCAGAGCTTCGTCGCGGGCATCGGCAACAAGTACGTGCTGGCAATGTGGTGCCGTCGTGCGTACCGATCGGACATCCAGCGCCCGCGTGACGTACTGGTGTCCCACCTGTCAGGCAGACGCCTGAGGTCCACGCCAGTCGTTTTCGCACCTCGTTGCAACGACCTTCGCTCCCTGTGCGGGACGCGCAGATCTTGCGGCGCACCCTCGCGGCGGCCTAGTCGAGCTTGAGGTTGGCGAAGTCGGCGCGGCTGTGCCGTTCGGGAAGCTGCGGCTCGCCCCAGGCCCGGTTGACTATGCGGCCGCGCTTCACGGTGGGGCGCTCGGCAATCTGCTCGGTCCAGCGCACCACGTGGCGGTACTCGTGCACGGCGAGGAATTCCGCCGACTCGTAGAGTACGCCCTTGATCAGACCGCCGTACCACGGCCAGATCGCCATGTCGGCGATCGTGTACGCCGCGCCCGCCATGTATGCGGTGTGCGCGAGGTGCCGATCGAGCACGTCGAGCTGGCGCTTGACCTCCATCGCGTAGCGATCGATCGCGTATTCGATCTTGGTCGGCGCGTAGGCGTAGAAGTGGCCGAACCCGCCGCCGAGGAACGGCGTGGCGCCCATCTGCCAGAACAGCCATGAGAGGCACTCGGCGCGCGCCCCCACCTCGGTCGGCGCGAACGCGCCGCCGAACTTCTCGGAGAGATAGAGGAGGATCGCGCCCGACTCGAACACGCGCGTGGGCGTTGGGGTCGAACGGTCGAGGAGCGCCGGAATCTTGGAGTTCGGGTTGATCGCGACGAAGCCGGAGCCGAACTGGTCGCCGCCCAGGATGTTGATGAGCCAGGCATCGTACTCGGCTCCGGCGTGTCCGGCCTCGAGCAGCTCCTCCAGCATGATCGTCACCTTCACCCCGTTCGGGGTCCCGAGCGAGTAGAGCTGTAGAGGATGCTCGCCGACGGGCAACTCCTTCTCGTGCGTCGCTCCGGCAACCGGGCGGTTGATGCCCGAGAAGCGCCCGCCGCTCTCCGTGTTCCAGCTCCAGACTTTCGGTGGGGTGTACTCGTTGGCCTCGCTCATGGGCTGCTCCAATCTCTATGCGGGACTCGTCGCGCCGGCTGCGCGATTGGCGATCGTGCGTGTCACCGGTCTCATGAACGGGCCGCGGCCGCCTGGCAAGAGGGACACCTCAAGTCAATCGGACCGTGGCGCAGATTTCTCGCGACCGGGTGGACCAGGTTGCGAACAGTACGCAGCGGGACGTACGTCCGTGGATGGCCGTACAGGCGGCGAGGCTCGTGCATACGCACCGGTTGGTGCGGCAGAGGACTTTCAGGTGGTGGCGCCGTCGGTTCGCGATCCGCCGCGACTACCGAGTCCATCCGGTCACGCCGGTGAGATCCTCGGAAACCTTCCAGAGGCGATCCTGCAACGCCTGGTCGTGGGAGCGGCGGCTTGAAGTCACGACGACCGGGCGTCCCATCATCTCGCCGATTCCATTCGGACCGAAGTACTGACCGCCGACGGCCTCCGGATCGGTCGCGGCGCGGAGCGTCGCGAGGGCGCCTATGGCGGGCGACTGCGCCACCCACGGGGCATGCCGGGCGAGGAAGTCCAGCGGTGGAAAGTATCGCCCGAGCTCGGTTGCCGCGACGCCGGGGTGGGCGGCGAGGGCACTGGTGGCCGCGCCCTGCGCACGTAGGCGACGTTCGAGGCCGTAGGTGAAGAGCAGGTTGGCGAGCTTCGATCGTCCGTACGCCTTGACCCGATTGTAGCCCTTCTCGAAGGTCAGATCGTCGAAGTCGATCGCCGACAGGATGCGGTGGCCGATGCTGCTGACCGACACGATGCGCGATCCAGCGACTTCTCGCATCTGTGCGAGGACGAGCCCGGTGAGCGCGAAGTGACCGAGATGATTCGTGCCGAACTGCAGCTCGAAGCCGTCGGCCGTCGATGCCCTCGGCGTGTACATGACCCCGGCGTTGTTCAGCAGGAGGTCGATGCGCTGGTGCTCGGCCCGCAGCTGATCGGCCGCCTGACGGACGGAAGCGAGGGAAGAAAGGTCGAGCTCGAGAATGGAGACGTCAGCTCGCGGGTGGGCGCCGCAGATCTTCTCGACCGCCGCGCGGCCCTTGCTCACGTCGCGAATCGCGAGCACGACCTTGGCGCCTTTCGCCGCCAGCGCCCTCGCCGTCTCGAACCCGAGCCCGGTGTTGGCACCCGTGACCACCGCCGTCCGACCGCTTTGATCTGGGATGTCCGCTTCCGTCCAATGCTTCCCCATCGCCCACTCCTCTCACTGCGACGTGTCCATCTGGTGCTTCGCTCGCCCGCATTAGATCGCCAAGGGATTGATCCGCAATGGGTGGGACTTCGTCAACAGGCCCTTCCGCGCAAAGCCCTCGCCAGGCAACGAGCGCGTGCAGTTGCGGCCCGCCGCGGACAATGCCAAGAATCGGGATGGCGCAGAGCATGAAGCAGCCATCGCGATACATTGGCTTTTGGTTCTTGGCCGCTGTGACCTTGGCGATGACGGTGGCCGGATGTGCCGGCGCGTCGATCAGCACCCTTCCCGCCGGCGTGGTGCTGCTCGCTGCGCTCGTCCTGTCGACCTTCGGCTTCTGGGGTACCTCCCACGCGGGGCGTGAGGTCGAGTGTAGCGGCACCGTCGAGACCGCGTGCGAGGACGGTGTCCTCGTCGACGCGTGCTGCCCCCGGGGAGTGATCTGCAACTTCGGTTTGGGGCTCGAGATCTGCGACGACGGGTCTTGCGTCTACTATCCCGACGAGTGCCCGGATCAGGTGCCCACACCGACTCCGACGGCCACACCGTCGGTCTGTGCCGGTGATTGCGACCACGGCGGAAGCGTGACCGTCGTGGAGTTGATCCGCGGCGTGTCCATCGCCCTGGGCGATTCTGCCGTCGCGGCGTGCGACGCCATTGACGCCGATTCCGATCGCCGGGTGACGATCGCGGAGGTTATGCAGGCCGTGGCGAATGCCTTGGCCGGATGCGCGCCGCAACCGTGCAGCGGATACTGGGGTGAGGCGTGCGTGAACGGGGTGGTCACCGACGTGTGCTGTCCGCAAGGCGCCATCTGCAATTTTGGTCTGACGACCGTGATCTGCGCCGACGGCTCGTGTGTGAATTTTCCGGACACCTGCGCGGACACCTGCGACGGCAACTGGGAAACCGCGTGCCGGAATGGCATTCCCGTCCGGGCCTGCTGCCCCGCGGGTGTGATCTGCAATTACTCCCGGGGGCTCGAGATGTGTGACGACGGTTCCTGCGTCTACCACCCTGACACCTGTAGATGAGCCGTCCGCTGGAGCGGTCGGCCGGGGCATTGCGAAGCTTCTGCGATCGTCGCCTCGGGCTCGAGATCGATTTCAGCGCGCTCGACCCCAGCGCCGTTCCGCTCGATCTCCTCCAGCCGGCGCGCCGCATCTGGCAGCAGCGCGTGGAGAGCGAGTTTCGTTCGATTCAGATCATGACCCGATTCCTCGCCGATGTGCTGGCGGCCGGCGACATGCTCGACGTCTATGCCCTGGCCGTCGATTTCGTTCAGGACGAGATCAAGCACGTCGCACTCTGTCGTGGCATCGTCGAAGCACTCGGCGCTCGACCGCTCCTGCCGGAACCGGCTGAAATCGAAGAGACACCGCAATTCTTGCGTCTCAGGGCTGCCG
>JBOHNM010000231.1:0-4617 GCA_050730675.1 Phycisphaerales bacterium
ACCCCGCCCCATACACACCGATGCGTCCTGCGCCCGCCGCCCGCAGCCGGTGCAGCGCCCGCCGCGCTGCGCCGCGCGCGTGCGGCTCGCCGTGCCCCGCCACCACCCCCCGCAGCTTCTCGAGCGCGGTGCTCTTCACCCACAGCGCATCGAGCCACGCCGTCTGCTCCTCCGGGCCCTTCACCCACAGCTCATGCACCTGGTGCAGCATGAACCCGCGCTGCCGCAGGAACAGATCGATGTCCGTGAACGTGCAACATCCCTCATACTCCGGCGCGATCAGCGCCTCGCTGTTCACCGCTGTAATCGACTCCAGGAGCTTCTCCGCGCCCCGCAGCACGCCCAGTTCCGCCCCCTGCACATCGATCTTCATCATGTCCGCCCGCGACACTCTCGCCTCGCGCGCCCACGCGTCCAGGCTCACCACCGGCACCCGCCTCACCCCCGCCGGTGCCATCGCGGCCCCACCGTACTGCACGCCCCGCTCGGTCGTCCGCAACACACTCGCGCAACAGCTCTTGCCCGTCAGGTGCAGGTCAATCTCCCCGTCGCGCTCCCCCACCGCCGCGCCGACCAGCACCACCTCTTCATCCCCCTCGTGCCGCTCAGCAAACGCCCGCCGCGGCTCCTCCTGCGGCTCGAACGAATACACCCGCGCCCGCGGGAACACCTCGCGCATCCGCGCCGTCGTCGCCCCCACGTTCGCCCCGACGTCCAAAAAAACCACCGGCTGATCGGCATCGATCAGCCGCGTCATCATCCCGTACGCATCCACGCTGAATTGGCGCATGTCACAACCTTTAGGCTCGCCCCCACCCGCCTATCGGCCCAGCTGTCCCGCGGCCTGCACTCACGGACTTCCGCCCGTCGCGCTCCTCTTCGCCACCCCAGATTTGGCCCCTTCTTCACCAACCTCAACCGCACCGCCTCAAGGCCCCCCTCCCGCGCCTCCGATAACCTCAAGGGAGAATCCCATGCACGTTCTCGTCACCGGCTCTTCCGGCCTCATCGGTTCCGAGGCCGTCGCCTTCTTCGACCACCTCGGCTTCCCTGTCATGGGCATCGACAACAACATGCGGGCCGACTTCTTCGGTCCCCAGGGCGATACCACGCCCAACCGCTTGCGCCTTCAGCAATCCTGCCGCAACTTCCGCCACCAAACCCTCGACATCCGCGACCGCAACGCCCTCGACGCCCTCTTCCGCTCTGAGCCCATCGACCTGATCATCCACGCCGCCGCCCAGCCCAGCACCGACCTCGCCGTCGAACGCGTCTTCGACGATTTCGATATCAATGCCGGCGGCACGCTCAATCTCCTCGAGATGACCCGGCGTCACCGCCCCGATGCCGTCTTCATCCACGTCTCCACCAACAAAGTCTACGGCGACGCTCCCAACCACCTCCCCCTCAAGGAACTCGACTCGCGCTACGATTTCGCCCACCCGCGCTGGTGCAGCGGCATCGACGAGTCCCTCTCCATCGACCACACCACCCACTCCCTCTTCGGCGCGTCCAAGACCGCCGGGGACCTCATCGCCCAGGAATACGCCCGATATTTCGGCCTCCGCACCGGCATCTTCCGCGGCGGCTGCTTCACCGGCCCCCAGCACGCCGGTGTCGAACTCCACGGCTTCCTCAGCTACCTCGTCAAGTGCGCGCTCAACGAACTCCCCTACACCGTCTTCGGCTACAAGGGCAAGCAGGTCCGCGACCAGATCCACTGCCACGACGTCATCAACGCCTTCTGGCACTTCGCCCAGAACCCCCGCCCCGGCGAGGTCTACAACCTCGGCGGCGGCAAATCCAACGCCGCCTCGCTCAACGAGTGCGTCGAGCTCATCGCCCGCAAGACCGGTAAGCGCCCGCAGCTCGCCTACGACCCGCGCCACCGCACCGGCGACCACATCTGCTACTACAGCGATTTCACCAAGCTCCGCTCCCACTACCCCAACTGGAAAATCACCCGCTCCCTCGATGCCATCATCGATGAAATGATCGAGAACATGGCGCGGCTCAGGGCCGTGGCTTGATCCGGCCCTCATCCCTTCTCCCCGCCGGAGACGGGCTGGAACGCGCCCGCCCATCCAAATGAGTGATCGGCCACTCACCCCTACGGCAAAAACCGGGGGGGCGCGGTTCAGTTGCGTGGCTGCCGCACCGATTCGCCGCTATGAACACCCAGCACGCCGCGCGAGAGGCGACCAGGACCCGTACGCAGCGCCCTTGGCGGTCCCTGCTCCTGATCACCGTGCCGCCGACCCTCCTGCTCGTGCTGGCCGTCGTCGCCGCCGGCTCGACCTGCTGGACAAGTCCCTCGAACTCGACATCGTCGCGATCTTCGACGGCGAAGGCGCCCTGCTCGCCGTCAACACCGTTGGCCACGGCGGCGTGCCCGTCCCCCGCGCAAGTGTGGAACAGCTCTACAACGCCGACTTCTCCCAGCGCGGCGTCGTTCAGGGGTGCCTGCGCGACACCACCAGCAGCTCGCGCATGGAGTTCCAGACCCACTGCGATTTCACGCCGCCGTACTTCGGCAGCAGCGGCCTCTCGGTCGCCTTCTCCGCGCCCGTTCCCGCGCCTGCAAACAAGGGACGTGCGGGCGTCGTCAGCACCCGCCTGAACTTCGCGCGAATCTCCGCGCTCATCCGCGAGAACGCCTTCGTCCGCGCCGGCAACGGGATCTTCCTCGTTACCGACGCGGGCGGATTCTTCGACGAGGAGATCAACTCCGGTCGCGTCCCCGCTCCCCTCACCACCGATCAGGTGCGTGCCACGCTCCGGCACGACGCCTCTGAAGCCGCCGGCAACATCGTCGTCCGCCGCGACGACATGGTCCTCATGGGCCGCCGCGTCGCAGCGACCTCCGCTATCGACGGCGGCGGCATCAACGTCCTCCTCCGCGCTTCCGAAGATTGGGTCCAGGGTGAAGCCATGCGGGCCAAGCAACTGGCCGGAGGCACACTCCTGGGATCACTCCTCGCCGCCATGGCCTGGTGCCTCTACCTCGCCGCCCGCACCAAGCAGCTCCGGGCCCAGTCCGCCCTCACTGCCGAGCGTGCGCGCACGTCGCTCATCCTCGACAATGTCGGCGAGAGCGTACTGAGCACCGACACCGCCGGCCGCATCGGATTCGCCAACCCCGCCGCCTCCAAAGCACTCGGCTTGGAGCCCGACTCGCTCATCGGCCGCGAGCTCAAGGAATTCTTCGCCGAGGGCCACTGCCCCTCGTTGGCCGCCCCCTGGCGAACCGAGCAGACGACGCTCCGCCGCAACAACGGCGCCACCTTCCCTGCTCGCGTCACCTGCACCGTCCTCCCCGACGGCGCCGGCGGCGTCGTCGCCTTCAGCGACCTCACCGACAAGCTCGAGACCGACCGCAAGCTCCTCGACGCCACACGCCAGGCCGGCATGGCCGAAGTCGCGACGGGCGTGCTGCACAACGTCGGTAACGTGCTCAACAGCGTCAACGTCGCCGCCTGCGTCGTCGCCGCCAAGCTCAAGCACTCGGAGATCCCCAACCTCGTCCGTGCCGGCGACATGATCAGCGAGCACCGCGCCGACCTCCCCCAGTACCTCTCCGGCGACGAGCGCGGCAAGCACATCCCCGACTTCCTCATCGAGGTCGCCCGCACCCTCGGCGCCGAGCAGCAGTCCATGCTCGAAGAACTCCAGGCCGTCACCCAGGGCATCGAGCACGTCAAGCACGTCGTAAGCCTCCAGCAGGAGCACGCCAAAAAGTCCGCCGTCGCCGAGCCGATCAAGCCCGCCGAGGTGATCGAGGCCGCCATCCAGCTCCAGATGGGCTCCCTCTCCCGTCACGGCATCACGCTCGAACGCCGCTTCGAGCCCATGCCCGCTGTCGCGGCCGACAAGCACCTGGTGCTCCAGATCCTCGTCAACCTCATCGCCAACGCCCGCCAGGCCATGCACGACCTTGAGCCGGGGCGCCGCAAGCTCACCCTGGTTGCGCGGACCGAGGGTTCCGGCGACACCCAGACCCTCTGTCTGGAGGTCATCGACTCCGGCGTCGGCATCCCGCAGGAGAACCTCAGCCGCATCTTCGGCCAGGGGTTCACCACCAAGAAGGACGGCCACGGCTTCGGCCTGCACAGCGCCGCCAACGCCGCCAAGCAGATGGGCGGATCGCTGAAGGCCGCCAGCGACGGCCCCGGCAAGGGCTCTCGGTTCATCCTCTCGCTCCCCATGTCACACAAAGCAGCGGCCCCCGCCCCCGCCGCCCGCTAACCAAGGCACAACCATGAACCGAGTTCTGATCATCGACGACAACGAGGCGATCCACACCGACTTCAGGAAGATCCTGTCGCCGGAGCAGGCCCCGTCGTCAACCCTGACCGGCGCCAAGGCCGCCCTCTTCGGCTCCGCGGCCAAGCCGCAGAGCCCGCACGCGAGCTTCGACGTCGTCTCCGCCCTCCAGGGGCAGGCCGGGCTCGCCATGGTCCAGGAGGCCCTCGCCGCCGGCCGTCCCTTCTCCGTCGCCTTCGTGGACATGCGCATGCCCCCCGGTTGGGACGGCCTCGAGACGATCGAAAACCTGTGGAAGGTCGATCCCGATCTCCAGGTCGTCATCTGCAGCGCCTACTCCGACCACTCGTGGGA
>JBOHNM010000232.1:0-4515 GCA_050730675.1 Phycisphaerales bacterium
TCGCACACCATGTCCCAGTGCAGGCCCGACTCGTTGGAGTTGCCGCTCTTGGGGTACCCCGCGCCCACTGCGGCGTGGAACGTGCCGCCGATCTTCTCGTCGAAGAGTGTGTTCCGCGAGAACTCGGTGATGCCGTAGTTGGTGCCGATGGCGATCTCGCCGAGGTTCCGCGCCCCGGGGTCCTGGTCGAGCATCTTGAAGAGAAAATCCTCTCCCTTCTTGGCCGAGGCCTCCACCACGCGCCCGCCCTTGAACTTCAGCCGCACGCCCTGCACCTCGCGCCCCTGGTAGACCGCCGGGAACGTGTAGTTCACGTGCCCGTCCACCGCGCCGGGGCCGGCGAAGACCTCGCCGTCGGGGAAGTTCTCGTGCCCGCCGCAGTTGATCCAGATCGACTTCGAGCAATCGACCGTCAGATCCGTGCCGTCGTTGCCGCCGTAGGCGGGCACCTGAAAGCGCAGGGCCTTCTTCCCCTGCAGGTACTCGCGCACGCGCTCCTGCGAGTCGAAAACCTTCTGCCACGCCGCGACCGGGTCGGGCAGGTGCAGCAGCCCGGCCCGGAAGACGAAGTCCTCGTACTGCCGCAGCGACATCTCGGCGTCCTGCGCGGCGCCATGCGTGGGAAACTGCGTGCCGCACCAGCGGAGCTTGCCATCGGCCTCGCGCTGCATGAACGTCTTGAGGTACGGCCGGCGGGCCTGCTGGAGCAGGGCCGCCTTGCGCGCCTCGTAGCGCGTCATGTGCTTGGGGTTCACTTCCGCCCAAAAGGCGATGCTGACATCCACATTTTCGATGTACCACCCCGTCATCGACGACGCCCAGCCGATCTGCTCGTCGCTGCCGACCTCGACCAGCGTCTCGTTCCATTCCTCGGGCTGGCACAGGAACACGCAGTTGGCCCCCGCCCTCAGGCACGCCCGCTGCACCGCCAGCACCAGCGGCATCGCCACCGGGTCGGCGCGGATGCCCACAAGGTCCCCCTTCTTCACCCGCGTCGAGTAGCGGACCAGGACATCGGCGAGTTTGTCGTGGCGGGGATCGTTCATGGGTCGCCTTTCGCTTTGGGTCGCCGCATCATACTGGGCTCGCCCGGACCGTCCTGCTCCCACTCCTCAATGGTCTTCGGCCAATCACTCTTGAGCAGCCGCGACAGCGACCGGTCCGCCAGCAGTTTCCCGCCCGTCTGACAGCGCGGGCAGTAGTTGGTCTCGTTCTCCGCATGGACAATCCGCTGGATCGCGGTGCCGCAGACGGGGCAGGGCTTGCCGTACTTCCCGTGCGCGGCGAACTCCGGGCGAAAGGCCGTGATGTCCCCCGCGCCGGGAAACTTCTTGGCGAATCGGTCAATGAGCAGCTTGGTGAACTTCGCGAACACGGAACGGATCGCATCCAGGAGCGCGGCGCACTGCGCATCGGTCAGCTTCTGCGAGAGCATCACCGGCGATAGCTTCGCGGCGTGCAGGATCTCATCCGAATACGCGTTGCCGATCCCGGCAAAGAGGTGTGGATCGGCAAGGCGGCGCTTGAGCGTGCGGTTCTCGGCGCCGATGGCCGCGGCGAACCGCACGGCCGTCACACCCGGATCCATCAACTCCATCCCGCCGGGGTCGTGCGCCGCCAGCGCGTCCTCGCTCCGCACGATGTGCAGCGCCGCCCGGTGCTTGGTCCCCGCCTCCGTCAATGCCAGCGTCCCGTTCGGAAAGTGGAACGTCGCCTGCGTGATCCGCACCGGCCCCTTGGCCGCGGGATCATCGAACCACTGAAAGCGCCCGGCGATCATCAGGTGGATCACGGCGAACAACGGTTGACCTTCGGCGGCGAATTCGACGACGATGCGTTTGCCCAGACGGTGCAGCCCGGCGACGGTGTGCGATTCGATCACGTCGAAGGGCGGATCGACCGATCGCACGATGAACGGTCCGGGGACACGGATGCGGGTGAGTACCTGCCCGACAATCCGCGGCCGCAGGCAGGCCAGGTAGCACTCGATGTCCGGCAGTTCGGGCATGACCGGATACTACCACGTCCGCGGAATATCGCCGACCTGCGTCACCGGGATGCAGCGCTCGACGCCGGCGATGCAGACGGTGATCTCGGCCAGGCGCGGGCAGCGGTCGATGGTGCCGGTGAGCATGAAGGGCGTGCAGACCTGGGCAGGGATGGTGATGAAGGTGGGCGCGATGTTGTGGAGCGTGACGGTGGGGCGGCCGTGGCGCGAGACGTGGTCGAGGGAGATGTTGAAGCCGGCGTAGGGGTTTTCGCCGCGGGCGACGATGAGGATCGTGCCGTCGGTCTGGAAGGCCTCGAGGGAGAGGGCGGTCGGGGAGGTTTCGACGGGGCGGTAGACGACGACCGGCGGGCGGACGATGACCGGGGGCGGAACGATGACGCGGGGGCGCGGGTAGCCACGGTGAAAGCCATCGCCCCCACCAATCCGGATATCGAGGTTGAAGTCCTTCGGTCCGGCGCCGGCCATGGCGGCGCTGGAGAGCGCCAGGGTTGTGAGTGCGAGCGGGGCGGCGTAACGGCGGAGGGCGGCGAACATCTTGCACTTCCTTGTGATTTGCCGGGCCACACGGCCCGGGTCGGCTCGGTTCTCGAGCTTCGGTAGTGATTACGTACATCGGGGCGTCAAGATTCGCGCAGAGTGCGTGGCGCACAGTGTTTCAAACGTGTTTTCCGCCGCGCGGGGGTGCATCCGGTGGTGGTTTTCGGGCGAAGGGGGGCGGGTCTTGTGATGAGCAATTCGGACCAGTCGTGGTGCAATCGGCGGCCGGGCGGTATGCTGTGGGGGCGCTGCGACGCGGGGGTTGACGATGCCCGAGCAAAGACGAAATGGACAACGCAGGGGCGGGTGGGGATTCACGCTGGTCGAGCTGCTGGTGGTGATCGCCATCATCGGGCTGCTGATCAGCATCCTACTGCCGGCGCTCAAGGGCTCGCGCGAGGCCGGGCGGCAGACGGTGTGCATGTCGAACGTGCGCCAGATCATGACCGCGATGACCAACTACGCCATGAGCCAGCGGTGCATCCCGGGGACGTACTGGCAGGGCGCCCAGAACCTGGACTGGGCCGGGCGGCAGAACACAACGTACCTGGCGAACCCCGCGGCGTACCGCCATCCGCTGGAGACGTCGGTGCTGAAGGACTACCTCGAACGGCTGGACCGGATCATGGAGTGCCCGACGGCCAAACGCGATGCCAACGCCTTCTTCGACTACACGGTGATCATCCGCATGGCGGGCGCACGCACAGATCTGGAATACCGGGTCACGTACCCCACGCAGCCGCAACTCGCCAATTCGCCGCGGATGGAGTTCCAGTCGATCCCGATCCTGATGGAGGAGCACCCGCTGTTCTACAACCGGAGCTTCGACGACGGGAGCTTCGCGGCGCAGGATCAACTCGCCCTGCGGCATGGGCGTGCCGCGCACATCGGGTTTCTGGACTGCTCGGTGGCGCTCTTCAAGGCGCCGGCCGGGGGCAACCCCGACGTCGAGGAGGCCGGGGACCTCAAGTGCAGCCAGCTGCGCCTGGTGCGTGGGATGCGGACGTTCCCCCTGGACTTCAGCAATGCGCAGGAGTTCGGGTGGGTGAACAAGCCGCGGTGAGAGTCCCTTGTCATGCAAGCAAGTCCGCGGACGAAAGCTCACGCCCCCACAATGCGCCGCCACCAGCGACAGTCGACCCATGACGTGAAGTTCCCACTCGTACTGCGCCACTACTCTCCGTTCGTCGTAGAAACATCCTGCGCCATCGGAATGCCCAAGGCTGACATCAGCGATTCCAACGTGCTCTCCTTACGCACGATCCCGGGCAAGGACACGAGCAGACGATCGGAGACTGCGCCCTCCGTTCGTGTCATTTCGTACTCTGCATGCTTCATTTGATACTGTGTAGGGCACTTCCCATTCCATTGCAACGTCAAACGCGACACGCTCGCATTGTGTCCGAGTCCAGATCTTGCACCGCCTTGGTGCAGGCAGTCCAGTTCTTCTGCTTCGCATGTGTGAGGGCTGCATTCCGTTTGGCCATCTAGCACCTAACCTTTGCTCTGATAGGCGATCGGTGCATTCGAGTCTGCTACGCCTGGCTCAGTGTGACAGTATTCGTGCATGCCTTTTCAAGAGGGTGTGCAGCACGAACTGAAGCGGCGTGGCACCGCACCACCCTTTCGGGTAGCGCCGATATAAGGATTCAGGTATGACGGGTGCCACACACATCTTCTCCAGAGAAGAATGACCGTCAAATTGCGCAACGGCGCGCACTCGCCCTCTCCACAATCGCAAAAATCGCACGATCAATCGACACCGGCATTTCCCGGCCATTGCGCCATTCCCTCCAAAAAAAGAACCACGAATTGCGCAACGGCGCGGTCCTTCGCCCATGGGTAGAGGCCGCGTGTTTTCGCCTCAGCCCATTTGGCAATTTGGCCATTTGGTCCTTTGGCCATTTCCCCGCAGGAGCCCCCATGCCCCCTCCCACCCCCCAGCTCATCACCCCCGAGTTCATGAT
>JBOHNM010000233.1:0-4511 GCA_050730675.1 Phycisphaerales bacterium
GTGCAGTACGCCGAACATGTCGGAGTATCGAGCGTACATTTCAATCCTACGGGCTTGACCGTCAACTACGATGCTTCGCATCGGACTGCTCCGCGACACCCCTGGCCCAAGGTTTCCCGGGGTTGCATTCACGGCAAATTGAGGATCGTCGAAGGGCGGACAGGGTTTTGCGGCGTCCGGCGGTATGTGGGCGATTGCCGTGCGCAGGTTCAGCGCGGGCGTGTTACCGACGTTCTTGAACGTGACCGATGGAGCAAGGATCTGCCCCACCTGCGGATCGCTGTGGTCGATGGACTCAAAGACCACGTAGGCTCTCTGCTCAATGCGGGCGAGATCGAGCGCGCCCTTGGCGGCATCGGCACTGGTCTTGGCCGCCTCGGCATTCCTGTTGCTGACGCAGTACAGCGCAACGTTCGAAACGAGGGTGACTACGAACAGCCAGAAGCCAACGAACGCAATCCTGCGTTGAATCCGATTCGCTTCGCGCTGCACCCCAACCAGCTCATCTGGCTTGTCACCCGCCTGCTGATCGCCGCTGCCTGCGTCTGGCTGGCTTGGTGGCTGACTGGCCCGTGGGTCGCCGCCTTCGATCAACCCTGGCCATGGGGTGAAATCAGGGCACTGTTCTGGTTCCTGACTGCCGCCGCCGTCTTGATCGCCGGCTTCAACGTCCTCGTCTTTGGGCATCCCCTGGGGCCGTTTCGGATAGACAGGAACGCGACCCATTGCGGCACCTTACACTTTCCGTGTCGCCCACATGCGAAACCGGCGGACTCCTCGCCAGCAACTCGACACTACGCTGCTCTCCGCGCCGTCAGGCGGGTCGACGCAGTTGTTGAGCGGCCCCGCCATGACCCAGAGCTGACGCTCCGGGTGCCAGTACAAACTGAACTCAGTGGTGTACGGACCCGAGAGTCGAAAGCCGTCCCAATAGTCTATGCGCCCGATTGCCCAAAGACGGTCTGCCGTGTGGTGCCCGTTCAGGGCCAGGGCGTCGGCGGCGTCCAGGGTAACGTCCGGGCACGGCTTGGTGCGGGAGTAGCGTGGTCCGATCATCGTGATGTTGAGGTCCGGCCGATCCGCAAGAATGAATATCTCGGCATCGGGGGCGAGGGACTCCCAGCCGAGGCGTTTGAATTTGAGGAAGAGCTGTACGCCCAACGCGGGACTGTTCCCGTGGTTTTGGAAGGTGAACTCCATATGGACGGGCTGCCCCGATGGGATCGGAAACTGCGCGTCGTTGAACCGTATCGGATACTCCTCGTGCGGCAGGAGGTGTGGGCGCTGCTGAATGCGCAGCGCGTAGTTGGCCCCCCTTACCTGCTGGCGAATCGCCGCCCACTGAAAGGCGGCGAAGATCGTGTAGAGGATTCCGACCACCAGCAGGCCACGGTTGACCATCGCCGGGGAGGTCCAACCTTCCTCTTCGGCGCGCTGCTCTTGATGGCGAGTTTCGGCTTGACGCGGCATGCGGCTGACCGCTTCGAGGAGGCCCGCCTGGGTCGCGGCCTGTTCAGTCACCGCGCGTTCTATATTCTCTGCTTCGCCAGCGTTGGCATGCTGTTCGGTGGCTGGATCATGTTCTTCGGCTTGCGCTTGTAGGTTGCCTACGTGAACGCAGACGGCGGTCAGCAGTGCGGCGCACCACGGGCGGGGACAGCGCATCCGCGGCGTCTAGCACGCTGGAATCTAGACGCTCAACCTTACGGGCGCCCCACTGGCCTGCGTGAACATCGGCTCAATCCCCAGCTCGTGCATTTCATAAATCAGCACGCGGATATTGTGACAGAGGATCTTCAAGAGCACTTCGTTGATCTGCGCAATCGGCGTCTTGCTCCGCACCGAATCACCGAACACGCGCTTGATCGCGCTGAACGTGGCCTCGACGTTGCTGCGCTTGTGGTAGTGGACGCCGAAGTCCTCGCGGTTCAACGCGAACCAGTGCCACATCTTGTTCCACATCGGCGCCTTGGGGTCCGGCTTGGCGTTGCTGCGGAATGGGATGAACGGCGTTGCGCCGAGACGGTCAACCAGCGCGTAGTTGTCGCGGCCGGAGTACGCCTTGTCGGCCGACACTTCTCGAATCTCAAACCGCTCGGCGGTCGACTCGATCAGCTTGGCGAACTGCGGCGAGTCGTGCTCGGTCATGCCGGAGATAACGACGGCGGTGACGATGTTGGTTTTGGTGCCGACACAGGCGTGCGTCTTGACCCACGCGCGGCCAAGCTGCTCGTGCCCGTACTTCTCCGAGTAGTAGCGGTAGAAGCGCGCGGTGCCGAACCCAGTGCTGTCGACGGCGAAGTCCTGCTCGACCTCGCGCAGCGGCAGGCTGCTCTGCTCGATCAGGCCGTGCAGAATTGGCGTCAACGTCTCCGTCTCCATCAGGTCGAAGATGGAGTTGTAGTGCGCCGCGTGGCCGACCAGGCCGGCATCACGAGCCGCGCGCAGGTCGGTCATGAAGCGGCGACCGCTGAAACCGGAGTACACCTTGAACGCCGCCGCAAAGAGCACTTCGGAGATCGCCAGCCGGCGGTTGCCCGCGCCAACCTGCGGCGGGGTCGGCACGTTCGCCGTCAGGTCACGCAGCAGGCGGCAGAAGTGTTCCTTCTCCGTCGTCTGCGCTGCGTTGTAGGTGCTCCACTCCTGCGTGTAGCTGACTTTGACGCCGCGCGTCTCGGTCACGGTCCCATCCACCGCCGTCTCCCGCTTCACCACGTACTCGACCGCGAAGATATGTTTGCACGGCTGCTGCCGCTTCTCGTGATCCGGGCAGGTGCACCGTCCACCCTCTTCGCTCAGGTGAACGGTGTACTTGCCGACCAGCGTCTGCGAAGGCACTACCCAGGTGTCGCCCTTGCGCTGAATCTTGCTGGTCGCCGCAATCACAAGTCCCTTTTGCTGCCGCTCGTCCATGTGACCCCCGCTGCTCATTCCTGGTTTCAACTACCAGTGATAGATATATCGGGGGATGGTACTTGTCAATACCTTTCGTATGGATTACTAGTAATCCCCGAAAGGGGTCACAAATGGCGAAGGCGAAGGAACCTGACCTCGGCATGGTCCCGCTTATGGGCTGCCGGTGTAGGTGCGGCCACGAATGGCTGCCCCGGCTCATCGACGAATCAGGCGAGCGGGAGCGACCGGCGGTATGCCCGAAGTGCAAGAGTCCGCGCTGGGACAAGCCCAAGCGCGACTAGTCTCGGATCTGGGTCACGCCTGATCGGTAGCGGCGGCGGGCGCTGCCGGCAACGGTCGCGTCTCAACGAACGTGGTTGCCTGCCCGCCAGAACTAGGAAGTGCCCGCCAGAATCGGATTGGCGGGCAAAGCCCGGTCACAGGTCACGCCGCCGTCGTCACAGCCATTCGGCGCGTTTGAAGCGCCAGTAGAGGAAGACGCAGATGGCGGCCATGCCACCGGTGACGACGAAGTAGCCGTATTTCCAGTGGAGCTCGGGCATGAAATCGAAGTTCATGCCGTAGACCCCGGCGACCATCGTCGGAACGGCGAGGATGGCGGCCCAGGCCGCCAGCTTCTTGGTGATCTCGCTCTGGCTCACCGAGACCAGCGACAGTTTGGCTTCGAGCGCGCTGGTGACCAACTCGCGCAGGGTGTCGACGGTTTCGTTGATGCGGATGACATGGTCGTAGACGTCGCGGAAGTAGGGCCGCGCGTCCTCCGGGATGAGCGGCCGGTCGAAGCGCATCAGGCGGTTGCAGATGTCGACCATCGGCGAGACGGCGCGCTTGATGACCAGCATGTCGCGCTTGAGCTCGTAGATGTGCTCGATGGCGGCGCGGTCGGGCTCGCCGCCGAAGATCACCTCCTCGATGTGGTCGAGGCGCTCCTCGAGCGCCTCGGTGATCGGGAAGTAGTGGTCGACGATGGCGTCCATGAGCGCATAGAGCACGAAGCCCGGCCCCTTGCGCAGCAACTGCGGCGTGCTCTCGCAGCGCGCCCGCACCGGCGCGTAGGAGGACGACGAGCCGTGCCGCACGGAGACGACATAGCGCGGGCCGACGAAGATGTGCGTCTCGCCGAAGCGCAGCTCGTCGCTCTGCAGCTCGGCGGTGCGCATGACGATGAACAGCCCGTCGCCGTACTCCTCGAGCTTGGGCCGCTGATGCGCCGCCAGAGCATCCTCGACGGCCAGATCGTGCAGGCCGAACTCCTCCTGGATCTTGCGCAGCAACGACTCGTCCGGCTCGTTCAGCCCGACCCAGACAAACTGCCCCTCGACTTTGAGCACCTCGCTGATGTCGTCGAGGGGGATGTTGGCGACGCGGCGGCCGTCGGAGTAGGCGGCGCAGTTGACGACCATGTCCATGGTGGATGCGATACTTGGGAACGGTGGGGGATGGAAGTGGCGGGGAGTGGAGGCGGAGCCATCTGATACAGGGCAAGGGCGGGGAGTGGAGGCGGAGCCATCTGATACAGGGCAAGGGCGAGGGCAAGGGCTCGGGCTGGGATTGAGACTGATCAATGTCATCTCCCCGCCCCTCCAGGCCTGGAG
>JBOHNM010000234.1:0-4509 GCA_050730675.1 Phycisphaerales bacterium
CCCGCTCCGTCACCGACGCCGAACCTGCCGAACCACTCGGTGATCCGCTCGGGCCCGAGCTTCTGCCCCAGGGTGAAGAAGAAGATGTTGCACGAGCGCATGAGCGCCTCGGTCGCCTCGAGCGAGCCGTGCATCTGCTTGTTGTAGGACTTGTAGATCCAGCAGCGGAAGACGTCGGTGCGGTCGGGGAAGAAGTGCCCGTTGCATTCGACGCGCCCGTCGGGGTTGAAGACGCCGCTGGTCGCCGCGGCGCTCAGGATCAGCGGCTTGACGATCGAGCCGGGCGGGTAGGCGCGGTTCACCGCGCGGTTGAGCATCGGCTGGTGTTCAACATCATTCACAATCGACGCGGGGTCTTCACGGAGTTGTGTCCGCGACCAGCTCGGCGTGCTCACCAGGGCCAGGATGTCCCCGCTCTCGACGTCGATCACCACGCAGGCGCCCGCCAGCGCGGTGCCCACAGGGAGCGCCTTGTTCTTCTGCCACGGCTGCACCATCGCCAGCCCGGCCTCGGGGCTCATGATCGCCTGGATCCGCGCCTGCAGGGCCGCGTCGATCGTCAGTCGCACGTCTCGCCCGGGCGTCGGCGAGGTCGTCTGCGTCTCGCCGCTGTCGAGCTTGGTGACTTCGGACCCGCGGTCGCCGCGCAGCACCCGCTCCGACGACGACTCGATCCCGCTGTTGCCGATCTCGTCCAGCGGCGTGTAGCCGCCGGGATCCACAGAAACGGTTCCGTCGGCGTTCCGCCGGCGCAGCGGCCGTGCCTCGAGTTCCTCGGCGTACACCCGGTCCCGCATCGCGCCCACCACGTGCGCCGCCACGCCCGCCACGTGCACCGTCAGCGGCTGGGCATTGCGCAGCGGCCCGGGGAAACCGGTCCGGTCCACGGCGATATCGACTTCGTCCAGCGGGTACTCGCGCGTGCTGGTGTCGATCAGCTTGCTGGTCGGCAGCGCCTTGGCCGCCATGATGTCGGTCCGCCCGTCGTCGGTCGCCAGCTTGATGGCCGCCAGCTCGTCGATGTCGCGCAGGATCACGTGCGACTGCGTCTGCTCCGCGATCGTCCGCTGAACTTCCGCGGTCGAGACCTCGACGGCCAGTTCCTCGCCGCGGCTGAGCTGTTCCTGCCGCTCGGCGCGGTTGGCCTCGGTGATGCTCGCCGCGGCACGCGAGACGTCACGCACCACCTGCACCTTGCGCTCTTCGATCTCCTCGCGCGGCACGCCGGTCACGCGCGCCAGCTCGTCCCACGCGTCGTTGAGCTGCTTCTGGAAGTGCGGCAGCAGCTCGTTCACCAGCGCCAGCCGCTGGCCGGCGCTCAGCTCGGCCCACTTGTCCTTGTGCTCCTTGCGGGCCTGCTTGGCCGCCTGCATGAAAGCCCACTGGCCGGTGATGACCGGGTACTCGACCTGCAGCTCGTACGCCGGCCGGTTGGCGGCGAGGATGCGCCCGTGGCGATCGAGGATTTTGCCGCGGGTGGTCGGCAGCCAGCGCCGCGCGACCAGGCGGCTCTCGGCCTCGTTGCGGAGGGACTCCCCCTTGACGAGGGTGAGCTGCGCGACGCGGAGCACCGGCGGGACCATGCAGATGGCGATCACCCCGCCCAGGAGCATCAGGCGGCGGTGGAACATCGGGATGGCGCCGGGGAGGCCCATGGGATCGCGCCCGGTACGACCGCCGGGGTGCGGTGGTTGTATCGACCAAGAGATTGGTTGAACGGAAAAACCTGACTGGGGAGTTGGGTCAGGCGTGACGCTTGTCGCGGGTGATCTGGGCGTAGGCGTTGTGGTTGTGGATCGACTCGAAGTTCTCCGAGTTGATCTGGTACCAGGTGATGCGGTCCTCGCGGTCGAGGGAGATGGCCAGATCGCGGACGATGTCCTCGACGAACTTGGGGTTCTCGTAGGCGGCCTCGGTGACGAACTTTTCGTCCGGGCGCTTCAGGACAGCGAAGACCTCGGTGCTGGCCGAGCCCTCCAGGAGCTTGACGAGTTCCTCGATCCAGAGGATCGGCTTGGCCGGGTCCATGCGGACCTTGGCCTCGATGTGGCAGCGCTGGTTGTGGGCGCCGAAGCGGCTGATTTCCTTGCTGCAGGGGCAGAGGCTGGTGGCCGGGGCCATGACGCCCATGATGAAATCGACCTCGTCCCCAGCCGGGCCGCCGACAGAGCAGCGGAAGCTGACCTTGTAATCCATCAGGCCGGGCTGGCCGGTGACGGGGGCGAGCTTCTTGATGAAGTAGGTGAAGGAGCACTCGAAGTGGGCATCGGCGGCGTGGAGGCGCTCACGGATGGCCTTGGTGAGGCCGGGGATGTCCTGGGGCGTGATGGCGCCCTGGTGCTCGTTGAGCACCTCGACAAACCGGCTCATGTGCGTGCCCTTCTGGTGGTGGGGCAGGGAGACGTACATGCTGATCGAGGCGACGGTGCTCTGCTCCCCCCCGCCCGCGCCACAGGTGGCCGAGGGCATGCGCAGGCGCATGGGGTAGGTGACGTCCTTGACGCCGACCTTGTCGATGGCGATGTGGCGCGCATCGGCGCTGCCTTGGACGTCGGGAATCGGCAAACGGCTCGCGGCGGTTGTCATTGGGCTGAATCCTAGGTTTCGACTCTTCAATGCCCCACGCACCGGCGGGTTACTCCGGACGGGCTTTGTGCGGCACGTGGGAAGCGGGGTGGCCGAGTCGGGCGTGCGCGGCGCACTGACGGCGGAGCGCGTTTCCTTCGGCGTGCGTGTCTCGCTCGATCTATCCTCGCGCGACTTCGGAGCATCATGGACATCTTTCTGTTCGTCATCCTGGGCGTGGGCGTCGGGCTGCTGGGAACGCTGATCGGCGCGGGGGGCGGGTTCATTCTGCTGCCGGTGCTGACGCTGCTGTATCCGGAGTGGCCGGCGGAGCGGGTGAGCGCGGTGTCTTTGTTTGTGGTGCTGTGCAATGCGCTGTCGGGGACGATCGGGTACTCGCGGATGAAGCGGATCGACTACCGGTCGGGGTTGATCTTCGCGGCGGCGGCGCTGCCGGGGGCGCTGGTGGGGGCGGCCGCCACGCACTTTGCTTCGCGGTCGGTCTTCAACACGATTCTGGGCGTGTGCCTGCTGCTGATCTCGGGGTTTCTGCTGGTCCGCAACTATCTCAAGCCGGTGGACGGGACCGACGCGGGCCCGGCGGCGCAGCGGCAAACCACGCGGCAGCGGACGGTCGGGGTTTCGATCTCGCTGGCGGTCGGTGTGATTTCATCATTTCTGGGTATTGGCGGGGGCATCATCCATGTCCCGGCGCTGATCTATGTCCTGGGGTTTCCGGTGCACGTGGCGATCGCGACGAGCCACTTTGTGCTGGCGATCACGGCCGCGGCGGGGACGGGAGTGAAGCTGTTCGGGGGCGAGTTCGGCGATGCGCTGCCGATCGCGATGGCGATCGGGGTCGGGGCGGTGGTCGGGGCGCAGGCCGGGGCGTACCTGAGCCGGAAGATTCACAGCATGGTGATCGTGAACATCATGGCGGCGGCGATGCTGGCGGTGGCCGTGCGAATTTTGTGGATAGGGCTGCGGGGCTCGTGAAGTGATTCAACTCTACTGACCGCGTGGCGGAACGCCGAGGGGCGGGCGCGTTGAGCGCGCGGGGGGCACGCCTTTTTGTCCGGGCATGGCGCGGCCGGCGCTGATGCCGGCGGCGTCGTTGCGGGCGCGCATTCCTTCGCTGATCCGGCGCTGGATGTCGGCGTAGGCCTTCTGGGCTTCGGGCGAGGGCGGGGGTGGCGGCGGCTCGGCGAGGATCGAACGCGCCACCAGCACCATGATCATCAGGACGACGCCGCTGCCGGCGATAACGACGGTGCGACGTGTCGCGGGCTGAGCGGCCTGCCACCAGTCGGCGGCGCGACCGGAGACGGAGCGCACGCCGCCGGAATCGCCCTTCCAGATTTCCTGAGCGCGGTCGGCCAGCGCGCCGGAGGCTTCATCCATCCGGCGACCTGCCGCGGCGAGTTGGTCCTCGAAGAAGGAAGGCATGGCGTCAGGGGATGTCGCGTCCGAGGATGCCGCCGGCGGTGTACGCGAAGTAGCCCGGCAGGCCCAAGGGCGGGTCCGGAGCATCCGGCGGCTCGGGGGGGTTGCACTCGTACTTGCCGAGGCTTCCGGTCAGGGCGAACTTGGTCGGCGGGCGGAGGCCGGCGCTCGCTTCACGGAGCGTGAGGTCCTCAATGGACTGCTCCAGGACGCTTCCATCCACAAGCATGACCATCGGCCTGGCGGCCAGGGCGGGGTAGAACATCGGCTCCCTGGGCTTGCAGTCGGTGGCTTCCCATACCACAACTTTCTTGCTTGGGTGGAGGACGCCGTTGATGTTCCCGGTGCGGAGGAACTCGGGGGCGGCGACGCCGAAGGCTTCGGGCTTGACCCAGAAGGACTGGGAGTAGCAGTAGGAGCTGCCGACGAGGTAGCGGTCCTGCTCGGTGGCGATCTGCTCCAAATCCTTGGTGAAGTTGATCGCGTAGGGATCGGCGGGGG
>JBOHNM010000235.1:0-4505 GCA_050730675.1 Phycisphaerales bacterium
CACGCCTCGACCGGTCCTGCCTGCCTTGACCATCGCCGGCCTCCTTGCCGGAAACCATCTTCTCCTCCACACACCCAAAGCGCAACCGCACATGCGCCGTACATCGCATCCGTCAAACAGGACCTAGCTCATTCCCACAACTGGGTATGTTTGGGGTCGGAGAACGTTTATGCCCGACGCAGTGCCTGAGGGGTTTGACCTCGCCGAAGCGATTAATGCGCTAACGCCACCATCTGCCGGGCAGGCAGCTCCAAGGTTAGCGTCAATTCTGATGGAGATAGCCCCATTTGATCGCATCGATCTGCTCAGAAAGATCGGCGCACTTCAGCTCATTCCAGAAAATGTTTCGCGGACCGTTCGCCTCCAAGCACTTGCGCACTCGATCTGTACCGAGATTCCTCCAAATGACCTTCCCGCGATCAGCCTTAAGAGGCTCCGTCAAGTGACCAATCAATCTCCCTTGATTGATGTCGTGGGCATGCTTGAAGACCCGGTTGTAGGCCCATTCACAGAGAACATACTCTTCTACGGTGGCTCCTACACCGTCTTCGGTGGAATGCAAGAACACAGCGTATTTGCAGTTAGACAGCTGGCGGCGGGCGTACCGCGTCCCGACGCCTGGGATTGCAGGTCGAGTGGAGACGTCAATAAGTGGAAAAGCGCCACGATTCGGGCGGGGCGCCCTCATCGTGGGCGTAGGGGACACTCTGGTTGGACGCGAATAGACTTGGGCATGGAAGCACGCCGCCCTACTCGTCAGGTTGTTGTTGGTGACTCGCGCGTCGGGTTCGTCGCGATCGGCGGGGGTCTGCACGGCACGACGCCGGCGCCCGTGTCGGTGCAGACGATGACAACCGGGTACACGTACGAGATCGACAAGTGCGTGGCGGAGATCAACCGGCTGACGGCGGCGGGTGCGGACATCGTGCGTGTCGCGGTGCCGGAGAAGAAGGACACCGACGCGCTGAAGGAAATCATCCCGCAGGTGCGCGTGCCGATCGTGGCCGACGTGCACTTTCATTTCAAGCGGGCGCTGGAGGCGGTGGAGGCGGGGGTGCACAAAATCCGGCTGAACCCCGGGAACATTCAGGACCGCGACCAAGTGGCCGAGGTGATCCAGGCGTGCAAGGCGAAGAAGATCCCGATCCGCATCGGCGTGAACGAGGGATCGATCATCGAGCGCAAGGACAAGCAGAAGCGGCTGAAGGAACTGGGGCAGTTCTTCAGCGACTCCAAGCGCGGCTACCTGCTGGCGATCATGATCACCAAGCTCGAGGAATACCTCGACATCTTCTACGAGCAGGATTTCTACGACGTCACGATCTCGGCCAAGAGCATGGACGTGCCGACGGTGGTGGAGGCGTATTCGGAGATCAGCAAGCGGTTCGATCACCCGCTGCACCTGGGCGTGACGCACGCGGGGCCGAAGGAGACGGGGTGCATCCGGAGCGTGGTGGCGCTGGGAACGCTGCTGGCCAACGGCGTGGGCGACACGCTGCGGATCAGCTATGCGAGCGACTCGCGGTTCGAGGTGGAGGACGGCCTGGAACTGCTGTACTCGCTGGGGATGCGGGAACGCACGAGCGCCGAGTTGATCGCGTGCCCGACGTGCGGGCGGATCCAGGTGGACCTGATCACGCTGGTGCAGGACGTGCGGAAGAAGCTCGACGGGCAGATCCACCTGCCGATCAAGGTCGCGGTGATGGGGTGCATCGTCAACGGGCCGGGCGAGGCGGAGGGGGCGGACGTCGCGGTCTTCGCGGGCGACCGGCGCGGCATCATTTATGTGCAGGGCGAGCGGGTCGCCAACGTGCCGGAGGAGGAGATCCTCGACGGGCTGCTGAAGGAGACGCTGGCGTTCCAGGCCAAGGTGGAGCGCGGCGAGGCGAAGCTGGGGGAGAAGAAGGTCGATATTGTGCCGCCGGACCCGATCGGGGAGCTTGGCAGCGGATGGCAGGCGATCGCGGGCAAGAAGCGCGAGGGGGCGGTGGGGCTGACGGTCGGGGAAAGTTGAGTTCGGCTACGCCCGGTCACTTGCCCTTCATCTGTGCTTCGAGCTGGCGCTTGATCAAGGCGCGCATCTGCTGGACGTCCTTGGCCTTGAGGCCGGCGGCGGCGGGGTCGACGCTCATGGCGGGGAACCACTGCTCGGAATCGAACTTGTAGCCGAGGTCGGCTACCAGGTGCTGCTCGAGGTCCTTCATGTGGCCGGCGCCGTAGAAGATGGCGACGGACTTGATGCCGGGCTCGGCGGCGATGATCTTCTTCAGGTCGTCGAGGACGACCACGTTGCGATCGTTGACGATGACCTTCATCATGGCGTTCATCTGGGCCATGGGGCCTTTGGCGCCGGCGGCGGGCTCGCCACCGAGTTGATCGGCGTTGGCCATCGCCTCCAAGAGCGTGAGCTTGGTGGTGGCGGCGAGCTGCGGGCTGGCCTTGACGAACATGAGCACCACGCCGGCGAGCTTGGACATGAACGACGAGCCGTCGAGCATGGAGAAGAGGGCATCGGCGTCGCCGCCGGCCGCGGCGATGCGGGCTTCGACTTCGTCGGCGGCCATATCGCTGTTACGCCAGTTGGGCTTGGAAGAATCGATGGCGTTGAGCTGGAACTCCAGGCCGAGGGCGTCGGCGAGCTGCTGCTGGATGTTGAGGGGCTGGGGCTTGGAGGGGGCTTGAGCATTGAAGATCGAAATGATGTCCATGGCCGGGCCTTCGCCCTTTGCAGCGCCGTCGGCGCCGAAACTCGTGAGCGTGACGGTGTCGCGGGGCGCCTGGCCCTTTGGCGCGTCGGCCGCGAGCGCAGCCGCGCGTTCGACCTTGTAGTTGATCGGATGACCCCAGGCGTCAACCAGGAGTCCGTCTACGAGTGATGCGAAACGCTTCTCGCTCTTCTTGAGGTCGGCGAGGGTTTCGGGGTAGGAGCCCGTCGTCTCGTAGTGCTTGCGGAGGAGCTTGCCGAGGAGGTCGATGCGCTTGGCGGTGAGCTTCGCTTTGTCGGCATCTGACATCTTCGCGAGGTCGAGGGTGCCGGCGCCGGGGGGCTTGACGCCCTCGAAGAGAACGACGTCCTGCTTGTCGAGGAATTCCTGGAGGGACTTGTAGAACGAGGCGTCGGCGATGTGGACGGCCGAGACGAGGATGACCGCGGGGCCCTTGCCATTGGCGGGCTTGAGCGTGCGGGCGGAGAGTTCGGCTCGGGAGATGCCGGTGGCGGCATCATCGATCACTTTCGCGTAGGGGTTGGATGCGGCCGGTGCAGCGGCGGCCGGGGGCGCGGGCTGGGGCTGATCCTGTCGCGTTGCGAGGGCGAACGGGGTGAGGAATGCCGCGGCGGCGAGAGCGAGGGCGGTGCGGCGGAGGATGGCGGGCATTGGGGGCTCCGGGCGGGAGGGATCGACGCGGAAAATGCGGATCGCGGAAACGCGAAAATGAACGCTTGGAACGGGATCGCTGGCGTTGGACGCTGGGTGATTATTGGGAGGCCGCGGGTGTGCGTTGCAGACGTGGTCCGGCGAGGTTCGTTGCGGCGCGGGCGTGGGCGACCGGTACCATTGGGTATGCGTGCACTGTGTGCCATCTCGGCGTGTTACTCGATGGTTCTGGCCGGGTGCATGACCGTGCCGGCGGAGAACCCGGACTACGCGGCGACGAATGCCGAGGTGGATGAGGACTACCAGCGGATGGGGAAGCAGCCGGTAGCGCTGCCGCGGCCGGTGGTGATTCTCAATGGGTACCACGCGCCGCCGCTATTCGCGTGGAATGCGCGGGACTGGATCGTGGAGTTGACGGGCGCGCCGGACGATCAGGTGATGGCGATCTCGTACCCGTTCCGGTACGACATCCCATCGATCGCGGAGGAGGTGGTGCGCGAGGTGGATGAGCGGTGGCCGAGCGCCTCGGCGGATGGCACGGTCGATGTGGATGTGGTCGCCATCTCGATGGGCGGGCTGGTGGCACGGGAGGCGGCGATGACGCCGGACGCCGCGGCGGGGACACCCGCCCGCAAGCGTCTGAAGATCAAGCGGCTGTTCACACTGGCGACGCCGCACCGCGGGGCGAACCTGGCGGATTGGCTGCGACCGGACGAGGCGTCGCGGCAGATGCAGCGCGGGTCGGCGTACCTGGCGCGGCTGGACGCGGGGCTGGCGGGGGCGGACTACGAGCTGGTCTGCTACGCACGGCTGCACGACGAGATCGTGGGGGCGACCAACGCGGCGCCGGTCGGAAGCGAGCCGATCTGGGTGCCGGGCTTAGTGGTGGGGAGTCACTTCGGTATCGCCAACGATCGGCGGATTCTTGTGGATGTGGCGAGGCGGCTGCGGGGCGAGGAGCCGCTGGCGAAGAGCGGGGCGGCGCCGCCGAGGGACTGAGGGGATATTTCACCACAGTGTGCACAGAGCACACAGAGTTAAGACAAGAGGGATTTGTACACAGAGGACGCAGAGGAACACGGAGAGGGAAGAGGGAAGAGGGAAGAGGCGGGGGGGGGGGGGGGGGGG
>JBOHNM010000236.1:0-4501 GCA_050730675.1 Phycisphaerales bacterium
AGCTCATCGTCGGCGAGGTTGAAGATGGTGAGCTCTTCGGGCTTAGAGAAGATCAGGCTCTTGACGCCGCTGTGGCGGCGGTGCGACGCGATCTGGTCGTTGATCTGGCCGGTGATCTGGTCGGCCTTCATCACCTTCTCGGCGTAGGGGCGCGTATCGCCGGAGAAGCGGCCATTGTCGCTGATCGCCACGAAAGGCATGATCGGAAAGTCGCCGAAGTATTTTTGCAAGAGGCCGACTATCTTGTTCAGCAAGGGCGGTTCGGCGCTGTCGAGCACGCGACGGAGCGACGCGGCCTGGCGCTCGGCCTGGGCGAGCGGGTCGGGGATGTTGTCATCGCCGCCGCGGCCGGAGCGGGAGCGCCACTTGCGGCGCCACTGGCCGAGGCGATCGACCTTGAGTTCGCCCGAGACGCTCTTGCTCTCGATGATGGCGATGCCGTGGCGGTAGAGGATCAGGTGATCGATCTGCGTGAAGCCGCCGGAGACGTCGGCGAAGCGGAGGTCGTTGAAGACGAAGACGTCTTTGGCCGCGCCGTACTCGCGCTCGAGGTAGAAGGCGAGTTGCTTTTCGGCTTCCCAGCCGGCGTTCAGGAGTGGGTCGGAGGGTTCGTGTTTGCTGAAGGGTTTGTGGATCATGGGCGGGGATGGAGGATACCACGGATTAGAGATTTCGTTTGTGCCTTTCGACCGGCCGGCACTTGAGACGATTACGAGAACCGACTCGGCGGCGGGACGGATGGACGGGGGTTGCACGCAAATGCGCTCGCACGAATATGGCCATTTGACATTGACCAAGTCGCCGTGCATCAACTAAACTCGTCGCATGAGCCGCCTGTCTCCCAAGTCAGCTTGTGTGTTAGAGATGATCGCCGAAGGGCATTCGTACACGCAGATCATCGACCACTATCCAGACCTTGTGTTTCCGGACATCTTCGAAGCTGCGGCCGAAGCCCTGTCGCTGTTCCTCCACCCAACCCATGACTTTTCTTCGGGGCGGCTGTCAACGGATCGGGACGACGGCCCGCTCAGTTGGACGGAGCGGATGGCAGAGATCAAAGAGAAGCACCCTCGTGCCTACGCCCCGTGGACGGCGGAAGAGGAGGATCGGTTGATCCAACTCAGGAAGTTGGGAACGAGCACATCGCAGATCGCGGTCGAACTCCAGCGCCAGCCCTCCGCGATTCGGAGCCGCGTTCGGCGACTCAACCTTGAGGGTACCGGGGCAGGCAGCTGAGAAGGCGATTGAGCCATTGCTGATGGACTCAGTCGCCGTCCCGGCTCAAGGCAGATGCGGGCGAACGGATCGGCCTGTCCGGCTGGGGGTGCGGGGGCGGCACGCCGCTGCATTGCTACCCACTCCACGGCTTCAATCACGCTTATGGGCTTGCAGCGGTTGCACCAGAAGCGGGCGGCACAATCACCTGAGCCGACCGAGCAAGGACGGCGCCGCGCAGACTTCCTGCAAGTCGTTGCAGGAGGTCAGTGAGTTCAGCCACGTCAACGCCACGCACGGTCACACGCTGCCCCAACTGATATGCCACGTCACCAGTTCGATCTAGATACTGCTGGTCAACGATGCCCTGTCGGTGCACCAGCAGGTGCCGACGCTGGTACAGCACTTTGAGACGAGCCAACTCCGACGGCTGCAGCCATGCGTCGTAGCCCGAGCCGACAGCTTGGTGCCACCAAGCTGACGCATCGTCAATTCGCTGAAATAAGTTGCCCTTCTTAGTGCTCTGCTGCGCGGATGGCAAGGTGTCAGCGAGTGCTTCACTGAATCGCTCAAATGCTCCGACCAACCGCCCGAGTTGATCCTCCATGATCTGGCGCGTGGCGTCTTCAGCAGCGTCGCGATCCTCGAGCCCTTCAGTCATCGTTTCGAGCTGCGAAGTCATGCGCCGCACGGTGACCAGAGTCCGATCAAACATCACTGCCGCCGAGTTGTGTCCGCAAGCCGGACAGAAGAATGTTGAACCCAACGACGACCAGCGGCATGCGCACGATTCACAAACAAAGTCTTGGCGTAGCGCTTCTTCTACAGTAAGCGGTACGATGACCGGCCGCGGACTTGGCTTGTACGCCATCGTCATCGAAATATTGATCAGGCCGTTCCGAGGACGGGAACTTTCCCGCATGTTGTGCTGGCGAGCGTCGCTCTCAAACGCACGATCCACAATCCCCTTTATGTGCGCCAACCCGACAGCCCTGATGTACTCCGATTGTTCATCTGTATTCCACTGCTTGGGGTCTGCCTCCAATCGGCAATGCGGACAGAAGGCCCGCTCATTGGGAACTTTGTCCCTCCAATCCGCGAAGACAATCTTGAAGTGGCGTCCGCACTCCTTGGAGGGGCAGCGCCGATCCATGCAGCCCTTCTGGTCGAGTGGAATGTCGATCCGGACCTTCGCGCCGCGTTCCAATTCTTGCAATTTCTTGATCGCGTTCTCAAACACGGCCAGCTCCTTTGCACCTTCATCACTGGCATAATACCATGGCACACCAGTTGGCGGGCGATCCGACACCGTTTGCGCTCCACGCGCCCTAGAGCTCACGGACGAAATAGCACGCTCTAGAGGTGTGGCCAAGCCGGGCGCTTCGGATATTCTTGTGGACGCGCCTTCACGTGATTCATGGCCCGATCGAATTCCTCAGCAATCGTTGCTGCTTTCGGAGCCTTCGCCGGATCTGTCTTTGGCCGTTTGGAAGGCGGAAGCCGAAATGCACCTCGTACATCGACCCACAGTTTCTGAATCAGCGATGACTCTGGGGGCTCGAGAGCATCGGGATCCGGATTCGGATTGCCGGCGCGAAGAGCCGCCGTTCTTTCAGCTTCGTCCTGTAGCGCCCTGCGAAAGTCCGTTGCGCGGATAAATGTTTGATCCGTGGCGAGGAGAATTGGAGCCAATCGCGAGTGCGTGCCATCATCCCCAGACACGAATATTGGTGCAAATGGCAAGTACAGGAAGTACTCGATGTCGACCCTGTTCGTGGCTCTCGTGCCCACCAACTTGCCAGCCAGCGACAGGTAGAAGGTCAAGAACACACGAATGCAATGCCGGGAATACCAGGCGTGACTTGGCCATTCTCGAATGCCACGCCAGCGGCGCAGTAGGCCCTGTCTGGCTTCGACCTGCGGAGTCACCTCCTCTGCCAGGAGTGAGAACAGGAAGTACTGAAGACTGCTATCACCAAGCAACCTGTCTACCAGTTCGCGAAGCTCATCCAGCGAAGTGGAGGACCGAAAACCCGCTCCGAATCGCTTCCGTAACGCCTCGAGATCCGTTTCGCGTGTAATCCGCCGCCACTCATGGGCATAGGCGACATCCGAGGGCGTCCACTCTCCAAAGTGCCACCTGAGGAGCGCCATTGCTTCTGGCTGTTCCTCGATGATTGAGCCGACCCCACCTCCCGGAAGAGGCACGTGATGCGCACCGTCAACGCGAGCTCGACGCTCTGCACCCTTCGCTTCGTCAAACCTGTAACCGGAGAGTTCCATGGTCACCAGCTTGCGCCAGTCTGTCGTCACAATTGAATTGAGCGGCTTGGCCTTCCCAGCTAGCGCCCTCACCTTGTCTGGATCGCATTTGCCTTGGCGAGCCTTTTCGATGTCGCCACATATTTCCCACACAAGCACGGGCGTGACAACCGTGTAGAAGTACTCTGATTGGACGTACATCGCTTCACGCCCAATCGCCTCAACTGCTGACTTGTCCAGAATGACAGACGGTCCCACTATGGCACCCCCGCCGCAAGCGGCCCCGATCACGGCAAGTGACGATAGGGCGTGGATCTCGTCGTCCACGCACTTGATGGCCAAGGCGATTGCCTTGGTGCATTCGGCGCAATGCCGTCTCCTTGGGGGCTCCCACCATCACATCCAATCGCGCCGCCAATGCCATGCCTTTCTGCCTCCAGCCGGGTCGGCGCATGAGGCCTTTGCGACAACCGATTCGGCGGCGGGCCTCGGTCGCACGCGGGGCGGGAACTCATTTGCTGATGGACTCAGTCGCCGTCCCGGCTCAAGACCGGCGTGCCTTGTCCTTGGGAGTTCTCCGCGTGGAACGGCGCCACGATTCGCTTGAAGCCCTACGTCTGATTACATCTTCGCGCGTCGGAGAATAAACCGTTTATATTCGCCGGCCAAGGGCGGAAGCGCCGGAGTCATGAACAGCTCGCCATTGTCATGCAAGAGCACGTTGTAAATACCAAACTCGGTAAGCTCTGGAGGACTCGTGTACGCCCAAGCGATGACGGCTCGAGTATGCACGTTGCGGTCGACCACCAAGTCACCTTCCCACACACGCTCGGGTTCCGTCGGAGGCTTGTGTCTAGCTCGCAGGCGCAAGATGTCAGGCTTCCATTTGCTTGGACAGGAGATTTCGACCGTGCAGTTCTCCGGGTCTCGGACCGGAATCCGGCCATTCAAAACAAATTGCTCCCACTTGCCGCAGTATCTCTTTGTGCGAGTAGCGAGTCGCCACTGTTCTTTCCCCCAGAGC
>JBOHNM010000237.1:0-4470 GCA_050730675.1 Phycisphaerales bacterium
CGACAAGACTCGCCCCTCACCCCTCAGCGCCCGCAAGCTCATCTGGCAGCTCGGCGCGGGCGGCCAGATCCGCGTGGTCGAACCCGCGACCATCATCGCTCCGCAGTGACGATTTGCATATTTTCGTGCATCAGAAAGCCCCGAACGCAAGCCCGGGACCTGCGTACCTGCTCGCGCAAGCGACCACCTGGACCCCGACACGACCGGCGTCCTGCCTTGAACTAACGACAAACAACTAATAACAAACGACCCCGCCCCTCACGCCGACGTCCTATCCACAATCTTGTACATTTCCCGCTCGCCCCGCCCGCGCAGCGGGTAGTCCTTCCGCAGGGGGTGCGCCGGGTAGCTCTCCCACGTCAGGATCCGCCGCAAGTCCGGGTGGTTGCGGAAGCGGATGCCGAACATGTCGTACACCTCACGCTCCATCCACTCCGCCCCCGGCCACAGGTCTGTGACGCTGTCGAGGTAGAGTGCCGGGTCTTCCTCGATCCCCTCGGTCGGAATCGACGGATCGAGGTACGTCTTGACGGCGAACAGGTCGTCACGCCCCAGCGACCGCAGCAGGTACACCACGCTGAACCGCCCCGGCATCTTCGCCGGGTAGTTCAGGTAGTCGAGCCCGACCACATCCAGCAGGTAGTCGAAGGCCATCCGCGGGTCGCCCTTGAGGAACGCCAGCACCTCGTGCGCCTCGGTCGGCTCGGCGATGATCGACGACAGCCCCCGGAACTCGGTCCCGGTGAACTTCTTTCCGCCGCCACCCCCCCCGAAGCGTTCCTTGATGATCGCAAACGCCGGGTGCTCAAGCTTCGCGTTGGCCTTGGTCGTCATCGCATCCTCTCAGATCAGAAAACTGTTCGCCGAACGCCGCGAGTTTAGCGTGCCTCAACCCCGCCCGCCCCACCGTCGCCCACGCGGAACACCGGCACCCCCGCCGGCACGTGCTCCACACACAACCGTTCGATCAGT
This sequence comes from Phycisphaerales bacterium, assembly GCA_050730675.1. Classification (GTDB taxonomy): domain Bacteria; phylum Planctomycetota; class Phycisphaerae; order Phycisphaerales; family UBA1924; genus JBOHNM01. The sequence continues at coordinate 973 of JBOHNM010000237.1, forward strand.
CCTGCATCCAGCACCCCGCCCGCACCGTGCAATGAACACAACTCCAGCGGCGGCCCCGCATCCGGCCCCCCACCCGGCTCGCCCGCTTCATCGCTCGGCGCCCGCACGTTCGCCAGCACCACCCCACACACCCCCGGCCGCCCGCCCAGGATCTCGAAGATCCGTATCAGGTGGTCCTCCGATTTTTCCAGCATCCCCGCCGTCAGCAGCGAGGCCGGGTCCAGCACCAGCTCAAACGGCTGCCCCTCCCGCCACGCCAGAAACAACGCGCACCGGTGCGCATCCCCCAGCACGTGCCTCGCGTGCGGCCTCATGGCCAGCGTGATCCCTCGCTCCACAAGTTCGTGCATAAGCCCGTCGCACCGCGCCTTCAATCCCTCCTGCCCTCGCGGCCCCCAAGTCCGCGGGTCCGCCTCGAACATCCCCTCCGCCACCGTCCCCGACCACGCCACCACCCGCTCGGATCCGTCCATCTCCTGCGGCAACGCCCACCCCGCGTCCAGCACATTCCCCGGCATCCAATGACCCCACGCCGAACGATCGCCCGCGTGAATCACGCCAGCCCGCGACTCGTGCTCAATCCATTTCGCGTCCACGCGCCAGCATAGCGCCGCGCCCCAAGCCCACGCATGGTGCCCCATCCGCGCCCCACCACCACATCTTGTACCCCACGAAAAACGCGCCGTTTCCGCGCCGATTAACCCGCACAATCCGCTCAAGCCGCCCAACGACCGCGCACCGATAGCACCTTCCCACCCACGGCGGAGCCCGTGCAGCCAATCGCGGAGCGAGGTCCCCTCATCCCGAGAGACCCGCATGCTCACCCTCAGCCCCGCCGTCATCGACGAGCTCCGCGACCAATCCGCCGACCAGCCCAGTCTTGAGATCGACCCCCAACGCCAGCGCACCATCGACGGCATCATCCGCCACAACGCCTCCGCCGCCGTCGGCTTCCTCCAGCGTTTCAGCGACCAGGCCCTCCGCTGCTACCTCGACCATCTCGAAGCCACCAGCCAGCCCCGAGGCCGCCGCGCCGTCTGGGTCCGCCCCGGCGACACCTCCGCCGTCGTCACCCGCACCCGCAACGACTAAGCGGCTCTGCCCTCCAATCCAGCCTTCTTCCACGCGGAGCCGTCGGCCCCCCATAGCCGTCGGCTCCGTTTTCAAATCCATCTACCGGCGCCGCGGGTCCGGATTTCTTCCTCCCGCGCTTATCCGGCGGGTTATTTCGTCCGATGCTCCACATGTACCGGACCGTCCCCCCCATCCCCGGGGCTTCAAGCGCCCCCACGAGCCGGTCCGATAAACAGGCCTCGGAGCGCCGAAATGCACCACAAGACCCGCAACACAACCCTCGCTCTCGCACTCGCCCTCTTTGCCGGCGGCTGCGGCAACTACGAATTCTCCAACCCTCTCGCTACCGCCGACAAGCCCGCGGCCACGCCCTCCAAGCCCACCGCGACCAACTCCACCACCGCCAAGACTGCCAAGACCTCCACCGTCAACGGCTGGCGCAACACCTCGCCCGCCGCCCTGGCCGCGATGGAGCGCCCCGAGACCGGCGCCAATCCCGCCACTCTCCCCGACGCCTCCGCGTTCACCAACGCCAACGCCTTTTCCCCCAAAACCGACTACCCCACCACCGACCACGGCGTCATGATCGACGCCCCCGAGGGCCTCACCCAGGTCTCCTTCGCCGCCGACGGCGCGGACTTTGACCCAACTGTGAGCCATGACGGCAAGTTCATCGCCTTCGCCTCCACCCAGCACCGCCCCACCGCCGACATCTACATCAAGCAGATCGGCTCCCGCGCCGTGACACAGATCACCGCCGATCCCGGCAACGATGTCATGCCCGCCATCAGCCCCGATGGCTCGCGCGTCGCCTTCTGCTCCGACCGCAACGGCGTCTGGAACGTCTTCGTCGTCACCACCGCCGGCGGCCAGCCCGCCCAGCTCACCGCCGAGCGCACCCACGACCTCCACCCCACCTGGTCCCCCGACGGCAAGAAGATCGCCTTCTGCCGCCTCGGCCAGATGAGCGGCCGCTGGGAACTCTGGGTCCTCAATACCGATCAACCCTCGCAGGCCGAGTTCGTCGGCTTCGGCATGTTCCCCCAGTGGTGCCCCGTCGCCGCCACCGGCAAGAGCGGCACCGACCGCATCCTCTTCCAGCGCGGCCGCGAGCGCGGCGACCGCGCCTTCAGCCTCTGGACCATCGACTACAAGCCCGGCGACGCCAGCACACCCACCGAGGTCGTCGCCGTCCGCGGGCTCGCCACGATCAATCCCTGCTGGAGCCCCGACGGCAACTGGATCGCCTACGCCCTCGTGAATCCCCTCGACCCCGCCGGCGCCTTCCGCTCCGACCTCTTCATCGCCTCTACCGACGGCGCCGCCACCGTCAACCTCACCAGCGGCCGCTACGCCAACGGCATGCCCTGCTGGGCCGCCGACAACCGCGTCTACTTCATCTCCGACCGCAACGGCGCGGACAACATCTGGTCGCTCGGCACCGAACGGGCCGTCGCCGCCGCCAAGTCCACCACACCGACCAACTCCACCAACGCCCGCACCGCCCCCAAAGCCACCAGCGAACCCACGGCCGCCGCCCCCGAGCAGCCGTAACCCAAGCTCTCTCCCGCGACGCCCGCCCCAACCGGCCCGCGTCGCTTTCGAACTCAACCGCGGGGTGGAACACCCGCTGGGACGAACCCAAAGGCAGGACGCCATGAAAACCGTACAGTTCATGCTCCAATCGCGCGCGGCATCCGCCTTGCGGCTCTGTCGCGCGATGAAGCTTCTTCCCTGCGCCTTCACCTTCGCGTTCCTCCTCTGCGGCCTGCTCGCCGCAGGCTGCAACCAGCAGCGCGACGAACTCTCGGCCCCCGAGGTGCTCGTCTCCCCCTACGACAACCTTCAAGGCGACTCCCTCTGGGCCGTCGCCCCGCTCCGCAACGAGTCCGCCGTCAGCACGGTTGACATCCTCGCCGTCAGCGACACCCTCGTCGCCCGCGCGGCCGAGATCCGCGGCGTCGCCTGCCTCCCCATGAACCGCACCCTCGCGGCCATGCGGGCCCTGGGCATGTCCGCCGTCCGCTCGCCCGCCGACGCCCGCGCCCTCGCCCGGGCCCTCGGTGTCGACGCAATCATCGTCGGCGCGATCACCGCCTACGACCCCTACGACCCGCCCAAGCTCGGCCTCACGATCGGGCTCTACCCCGCGGGGGCCGCCGCCGCAAGTGTGAACCCGCGTGCCCTCGCCGCCTCCCCGCGTGACGCGACGCCCCCGCCCGTGATGTTCGACCAACCCATCGCTGTGGCATCGGAATACCTCGACGCACAGAACGACGAGGTCCTCCGCAACCTCCGTCGCTACGCCACCGGCCGCACCCAGAACCCCTCGCCCCTGGGATGGAAGAAGTACCTAGCGAGCATGGACCTGTACACGGACTTCGCCGCGTACTGGTCGCTCTACCGCCTGCTCCAGAAAGAGCA
>JBOHNM010000238.1:0-4375 GCA_050730675.1 Phycisphaerales bacterium
GTCATCGGGTTCGGGCTTGGATGGCTTGGGCATGTTGGGGTCTCCGGAAACACAAACGCCCGGCCTTGTAGGGGGCCGGGCGTCGTCTGAGCGAGCGTAGCGAGTGCGGTCCGGCTTTACCGCTGGGTGTTTGAGGAGATGGTCGTCGTGGGTGTAGGGGTCGAGCCGGGGGACATGGACGGAGTATAGCCGCGGGTGGTTTTCCACAATTCGGGGCAACTAGGAATTGGTCCTTGACGTATATATCGCCAGCCGATATATTGTCCACTGACACCCGGAGCCCCCATGACCACCCCGGACACCAAGGGCGATTCCAGCGAATTGATCATCCTCTCGCTGTTGGCCGACGGCCCCATGTACGGCTACGCGATTTCCAAGGAAGTCGCGGCACGGAGCGAGGGGGTCATGCGTCTGACACCGGGCGTGCTCTACCCGCTTTTGAAGCAACTCGAGGCCTCCGGCCTGGTGCTGGCCTCGTGGGAAGAGGTCAAGGCCGACGGCGCCGCCGCGGACGAGGCGGGGCGGCGGCGCAAGTGGTACCGGCTGTCGGCCAAGGGGCGACGGAAGCTGGATCAGCGGATCGCGGCCCACCGGGCGTACCGGGTGCTCATCGATGCGTTCATCGGCGGACCCGCACGCAAGGCCGAAGAGGGGGGTGCCGCATGAGCATCGCGGCACGGAACAACAACAACGATCCGCCGCGGCTGGTGCTGGCCGGCGCTGCACGCGCGGCCGATGCGCCGGATGCCATCAGCGCGTGGCTGGATGTCTTTGTCCGCCTGCTGCGGTTCCCCGAATCGGAGCGGGCGGGCGTGCGTGAAGAACTGGAATCGCACCTGCGCGAGCGGGTGCGCGATCTGGTGCTGACGGATGTGAACGAAGTCGAGGCGCAGCGACGGGCGATCGCCGAGCTTGGCGATGCCGCGGAGCTGGCGCAGCGGTACGTGGCGGCGAAGCGGACCCCAACCAGGAGGCTTGTCATGAACGGACTTGTTGCGGTGGCGGCGGGCGCGGCCCTGATCACGAGCCTTGTGGCGGTGAACCATGGGCCGCCCGCCGGGTCGAAAGCCGTGGAATACCAGCCTCCGGCGGTGGCCGCGGCCGGTGACTCGTCGGGGAACAAGGTCGCGGCCCACAACTTCGATAAGACGCCGCTGCGTCAGGTCTTCGCGGCCGTCGCGGCGGACCTGGGGCGTCCGCTGACGCTGAACGAGGCGGCACTGGGCCAACTGAATACTGACATGGACGCGCAGATGACCCTGCGGCTGGAGGCGGGCGATCTCAATTCCGCGCTCAAGCGGATCAACGCCGCCCTCGCCGACCATCAGGGGATGCTCGATTGGCGCGTGACCGCGGCGCAGCTCGAGGTCGCGACGCGCGAGCACTTCGATCAACTCGAGACCAAGCTCATCAGCATGGAGCTGGGGAGTTATTTCAGCCTGCCGGAGGCGAAGCACGATGCAGTCGTGCAACTGATCTCGCAGATGGTCGAGCCCGAAGGCTGGCTGGACAACGGCGGCAACACCTCGCGGATGAGCATCGTGGGGCAGAAGCTCTTTGTGAAGGCTCCGCCGCGGGTGGTGGCGCAGGTCGCGTGGATCGTCGATCGCCTCAACGATGTGGGTGACAAGCCGGGGGCTGCGGCGAATGCCGATCGCGACATGCAGGCGTCGCTCCGGCGTCGCCTGATCGACGAGGACCGGGCGCGGGCCGATGAGGCCGCCGCACGCAAGCACAAGGATGATGCCGAGGCGGCTGCGCGGGATGCGAGAACTGATCTTGAGCGCAAGCGCAAGGCCGAGGATGAGGCGGCGGTGCGGGCGGCTGAGAACAGTGCGCTCGAGCGCAAGCGCAAGGACGAGGCGGAAGCTGCCGCGGGCCGACCCGCCGATCCGCGCTCGGGACGCGGCGAGGCGCTGCCCGGGAGCGCAGCGCCGGGGACCGGAGGTACGCCTCCGAAGCAGAATCAGACTCCCGGCTTGCCGGGTGCCAGTGCGTCGCCGGCCCCGCGCGGCGGTGGGGGCGGTGGGGGAGCCGGTGGCATGCCGGTGCCTCCGAACGCGGGCGCTGGCGGCGCTGCGCCCGCAAGCGCCACGCCTGGTCTGCCCGGGGGCGCCCCATCGGCGCCCGCCGCGGGATCGAGTGGTTCACCGCTTCCAGCGAGATAAGCGCTCGCAGGTAGGCGTCGAGCGAGCAGCTCGCGCCGCATCGGACAACCAAGGCGGAAAGGCAGTATCCTCACGGGCCCCGCACCCCCCACGCCGCGAGGCCCGTGTGATCTGCCCCTTCTGCAACGCCAACGACGACAAGGTGATCGACAGCCGCGCGACCGACGGCGGCGGTGTCATCCGGCGTCGGCGCCAGTGTCTCAAGTGCTCCAAGCGGTTCACCACCTACGAGCGCGTCGAGGAACTGGCGCGGCTGACGGTCATCAAGCGCGACGGCACCCGCGTGCCATTCAGCCGGGACAACGTGCTCCGCGGCGTCCAGGCGGCCTGCGGCAAGCGGCCGATCCCCGAGGATGTCCGGCGGGCGGTCGTGGACGATGTCGAGGAGCAGCTCTACCGCGAGTTCGAGCGCGAGGTGCCGAGCAAGGCGATCGGCGAGGCGGTCTGCGCCAAGCTCAAGGACATCGACGAGGTGGCGTACATCCGCTTCGCCAGCGAGTACCACCGCTTCAAGGACGTGGGGGAGCTGGTGCAGGAACTGTCGGAACTCAAAAGCCGCGTGCGGGATTCGAAGGACCAGCAGAAGCTGTTCTGAGCCGCCTTCGTCCTGCCCCGGCGGCGCGAGAAAAACCCTCGTGTTCGCTGGAGTGCGAGCCGAGGGTGTGGAGGAAAGAAGACGGCTTGTGGGGGACCACCGGTGATCGGCGGGCCCAGATCGAAAATTGCCCAGATTAACATGTTCAGGATAATCGCCGCTGGGGGTTTGGCCAGCGGTCGTCAAGCGCTCGGGGGAAATACTCACCCTTTTCGCACCGCGATCAGGGGATAATTGTACGATCTCGGGGGAATACAAAATTGCCTAGACCCCCATTGGCTGGAGAAATGCACGCTATCGGGTGGAAATGATTTGTTTCAGGTGAAATCTGAGATATGCTGTCGGTTAAGAGGGTCTTCATCCGCAAGCGGTCAGTGGACCGCGGAATGGAAGAAGAAGGAAAAAGGAGAGACGAGAATGAACAGTTCTATCGCTATGGCGTCGGCCACATTGGTCGCTTGCGTGTTTGCAGGTGCGGCGTCGGCCGACACGATTCCCATCACTTCGGCTGTTGGTTTGGAGGCCAACGGCAGCTTCACTGGCAGCGTGACCTTCACGCCGAGCAACGCGACCTCGGGTGTGCTGTCGGTCCTGCTCAACAATACCAGCCCCCTCGCCAACGGCGGTTACATCACCGGTCTTGTGGTGCTGAATAATGCGAACTACGGCAGCATCGGTGTGGCGTTGGCCACCACCACCGACGCCGACTTCACCAATACCGGCACCACCACCTCCGCTTCGCCCTTCGGTGACTACCGCGGCGGCGCGGGCCTCGGCGGCTCTTGGCTCGGCGGCGGCTCGCCCGTCCCCGGCATCGCGGTGGGCGGCTCGGTGACCTTTACGTTCAACATCACCGGTACGGGCGTCGGCGGCTTCACGGCTTCCACGTTCATCACCCCCGTCGGCAACAACCCGCAGTTCCTCGTGCGCTTCCGCGGATTCAACAATGGCGGCTCCGACAAGGTCACCGTCCCCACCCCCGGAGCCGCGGCTCTGGCGGGAATCGGTCTGCTCGCGGCCACCCGCCGCAAGCGCTCGTAACCAGTCCGTACTACTCCGCCTATTCCAGGCAGGAGAGAGACGCGGCCCGGGCTCTCACGAACCCGGGTCGCTTTCAGGAAAACAGTCCTTCGAACTCCGCCGGTCTTTCGGCAGGAGAGAGACGCGGCCCGGGCTCGCAAGAACCCGGGTCGCTTTGTTTTGGCAATGAAAAAGGTCCCGGATCGTTCCGGTGCCAGCGTGACGTTGCTGAGGGCGGGTTCAATCGTCGTCCTGCTCGCCGTCGTCGTCGCCATCATCGTCGTCGTTGTCCTGCGGCTCGTTGCCGAGGAAGGCGCCGTCAACGCCGACCTTGAACTCCTTGCTGCCACAATCGATCTCGTAGACGCGCACGCCGTTCTCGGTGCCAAGCTCGATCTCGGCGATGGGCTTGCCCGCGGCGTGCTGCAGGATGGTGGCGCGGACCGCGGCGGGAACCCGATCAAGCGTGACGACCTGGTCATCGTCTTGTTCGTCGCGGGTGACCGCCGCCGCCGGGGCCTGCGGCCGCAGAGTGAGTGCCGACGTCGTGCCCGCCGCGGCGAGCACGAGGATGCCGAGCTCGAGGAGAGCC
>JBOHNM010000239.1:0-4362 GCA_050730675.1 Phycisphaerales bacterium
GACGTGAACTGGGGGCCGTGATACGAGTGGATGATCGTCCCGTGCGGTGCGCGCTGATCGATCGCCATGCCGAGTGCGTTCGTGACGAGCGCCGCAGTCGGCGCGCTGTCGATCGACCAGCCGACCACGCGGCGCGAGAACACATCGAGCACCACCGCGCAGTAGACCTTCCCTTCGTGCGTTGCATGTTCGGTGATGTCGGTCACCCACAGGCGGTCGGGCTCGCTGCGGCCGAACTGGCGGTCAACAAGGTCTGCGGCCGTGGGAGTATTTGGGATGCGATGGAAGCGCGAGCGGCTCGACACTCCTTGCAGGGAGGCACGCCGCATCAACAGTTCCACGGCCGAGCGCCCGACGGCGATCCCGTGCCCCATCGTGAGTTCCGCACGGACGCGTCGGGCCCCGTAGACGCCGCGGGAGTCGGCGTGGATCTGGCGGATCAGCCCAGTAAGCCTCGCGTGGCGTAGGGACCTGGTCGAAGGGGGTCGTTGGAGCCACTCGTAGTAGCCGGACTTGGACACGCCGAGGACACGACACGCGACCTTCGCGGGCAGCTTTTCCGCGACGATCACTTGGATCGCCGCGAATCGCCGTTTGGGCGGGCGTCCCCCTTCAACAGCTCGGTGGCGCGCCGGTGCACCGCCAACTCGGTCTCCAACTCGCGAATGCGGCGCCGCGCTGATTGCAACTCGGCGTGCTCGGCCGACGACAGCCCTGGCTCGAGCCCCTGGTCGATCCGATCTTGGCGCCGCCACGTGTAGATCGTTTGCTCGGTGATGCCGAGTTCTGCCGCCAGCGTTCGCACCTGCCGGCCGATCGCGAGCAGCTCCAACACTCGGCGCCGGAACTCCGCCGGGTATCCCCGTCTCCCCATGCTGTCCTCCTGTGGACAGCAGCTTTAGACTCCAAGAACCCGACGCCGCAAAACCCAGGGCACACCAACTGGTCCGAAAAACCCCAGGCAGGTCAGCATCGCTGCGCGTCGAGGCGGGCGATCTGGTCCTGTGGAACTGCCCGGACCACAAGGCACCTGGCTTCGCCGTGGTGGGCGAGGCGAGCCGGGAATTCTTCAGCAGCGCCCGGCTCACCAACGAGTGCGGCTACAGCCACGCCTTCGGGCTGCCGGGCGAATACGCCTGGGCAGATGCGAACGGGAGCGGGCTCAACGGGGTGGTCCGGGTGCGCGATCCCCACTGCCGGACTGAAGCGGACGTCGAGCGGTGGCGGCGGGAGCTGACCAAGGGCGCGTTGGTCATGATCGCCGACGGCAAAGCGGAGCCGACCAAGGTGAACGTGGTCGTCGGCCAGACGGTGTTCTTCGCCGTTGTCAAAGCGGACGGGGTCACGGTCACGGACCGTCGGCTGCTCCGCGTCGCCGGCTAATTCCGCGGCGTGCGGTTTCCAGAAGCTCGCAGGGAGGCGGGTCGCGATGAGCTGCCACTCGTCAGCGCACTTCGGGAGCAATGGGGGGACGAACCCCACACCGGATCTCCAGCAGCTTGCCCTCTTCCGCCTTCAGGGCGTCCTCGTCGCTCTCAACAGGAACTGCTCCTGCCGCTCCTCCAGAGACAGACCGGCCGGGACTAGCCCGAGCCACCGTCATGCTTTCAGCAGCCGCCGTAGCTGCTGAAACCGCTGGTTCTCCTGCCGCAACGCCGCCATCTCCTTCTCCTGCGCGACGATCGCGGCCTGAAGCGCTTTGAGGGCTGCCGCGATTGTTGCCGAGCTTCGTCCGCCACCGGCACTACCTCGGGGGCGCCCCACGCGCATGAGCGCGCCGCGCTTGCGGGCGACGCGATAGTAATTCGCCGCGACGGTGCCGAGCGCACGCCCGCTCCGTTCGGCCAACACCTTGAACGCCGCCAAGCGCTTGGTCTTGCCGTCGGCGGTGAGCTGCTCCACCTCGGCGAAGATCTGCTCGCCGATGTTGCCACGCGGGCTCTTGGAACTCTGTCGTCCCCCCATGTCGCTTCCCTCCTCGATCGAATTGCGCTCGGTGAGTATCACGAGCGCATGAAGGGGAGCCACCGCTCTTCCCCCCGGTGGATGAACGACGACCAAGATGCCCACGTGTTCCGCCGCGACACCTGCAATCGTGTGCAAAGACGCCGCCTGAATCTCTCAGCTATCACTGTGCCAGCTTGCTTCGATGCGAAGCAGAGTGGCATATGGGCGCTGCCTATCACTGACAGAGACCTGTCTATGAGCGACCTATTAAAACCTCCGTCACGATGGCTTTTTCCGCGGGTCGCGGCCGCAGCGATACTCCTCTTCATCGGGCTTCGCGCACAGGCCGCGGAAGTAGAGCCAGTGTTTGGCCCGCCGGCGGCTCTGAACTCTAGCGCATTCAACGACGCGCAGATGCCTGGGATCGTCCCGCAGCTTGCGACGGACCGCCAGGGAACCTGGGTGGCCGTTTGGCAAGGAGGGGCGCATGGGCTTCCGCTGGGTGATGACCAGGACATCTTGGTCGCGGGCTCGCACGATGACGGCCTGACTTGGAGTACGCCGGCACCGCTGAATCTGGACCCGTTTGTCGACAACGTGTCCGACGCTGACCCGTCGGTCGCCACTAACGGTGCGGGCACGTGGGTCGTAGTGTGGCAGGTCGACAACTCAGAGGTCATGGCCGCGCGCTCAACCGACAATGGCACCACCTGGGCGGCGCCCGTCTCGCTCGGGGGGCGACCGATGGCGAACTTCGGAGCCGAAGTCGTGGCCAGTGGTTCGACATGGGTGGTCGTGTGGACCGGAACCGGATCCCAACTGAACGAGTACGAGGTGTTCTTCGCTCGGTCCACCGACAACGGCGCGTCCTGGTCGCCGCGCGAGGCGCTGAACACCGACGCCCCAGTCGATACGAGATATGACCTCCGTGCTCGCCTCGCCACGGACAGCCACGGCACGTGGATCTCAGTATGGGAGGTCACGGCGAGCGGGAATACGGGGGCCGGGGTGGACATCTGGTCTGCGCGGTCGGTCGACAACGCCGTGACTTGGTCGAGCCCGTCGCCACTGCGCCCGAACGCGGCCGATGATTTGGGTCACGACCGCGAGCCGGTGATCGCCCATGTCGAGGGTGATGATTGGATCGCTGCCTGGAGTTCTACAACTCCGTCCGCCGGGGCCGTGGGCAACGATGGCGACATCGTCGCGTCGCGTTCTACGGACGGCGGGGAAACCTGGTCGGTTCCCGCGGCGGTCAATACCGATGCATCAGTGGATGTGCGCCCCGATCGCGTCCCCGCCCTCGCCGCCGACAGTGGCGACGTCGTCATCGCCTGGACGCGCGATGCGAGCCCCCTGGGCGAGCCTGGGCTAATCGCCGTCAGTCACTCAGTCGACGAGGGCGGTACCTGGACGCCCCCGCAGCCCCTCTCGGACGATGCCCCGCATCCGCATCAGGATCGCGACCCTCAGGTGGCCATCGGTGGGGACACCTGGATTGCGGCGTGGTCGTCCGGCCGAGTTGTCACCGTGCGCACCACGGACAGTGGGGAGTTTTGGAGCCGCCCCGAGCCGATCGACCCGACCGCGAACAACGCCACTGCCAATGACGCCCGTGTCGACCTCGCGACTGACCAGAACACGACCTGGGTGTCGGTGTGGGCCTCAGTGTCATCGCCCCCGTTGGTGAGCGATGTGCTCTTCGCCCGTTCGACCGACTCCGCTCAGACTTGGGGGGGCACGGCGTCACTCCTCGGAACCTTCGCCGGGACCGCCCACGTGCTGAGTGCGGCGCCGCGCGTCGCAACCGACCAGGACGGCAGTTGGATCGTCGTGTGGGCGTACCGCTCCTCACTGAATGGAACCGAACCTGACCTGCTCCTGGTCCGGTCTGCGGACGACGGCCAGACATGGACCGACCCAACACACCTCACTGCCGCGGCCGCCTCTGACATGGGCAACGACATCGACCCGGCGGTCGCGAGCAATGGCACCGGCACCTGGGTGATCAGCTGGGCATCGAACAAGACGTCCGGCGGGGCGCCGGACACGTCCTACCGCATCTGGGCAACGCGCTCGGTTGATGGTGGGGCCACCTGGAGCGAGCCGAAGCCGATAGGATCAGTTGCAGCGTTGGACCAGAGCGCGCCGCGGACCATCGCCGTGGGAAGTACGTGGGTCACGGTCTGGACGGAGCGAAGCGTGCTCGCGGGCGACTACGACATCGTCTTCGCACGTTCGACCGATGACGGGCTCACGTGGTCGGTGCCAGCGCTCGTTGACCCGAATGCCACCAAGGACTCCGGTCTGGACTACTTCCCTGATCTTGCCGCTGATGGGGAGGGCACGTGGGTGACTGTATGGCGGTCGGACGATCCCCTGCGAGGAGCCAGCGGAACAGACAACGACATCCTG
>JBOHNM010000240.1:0-4199 GCA_050730675.1 Phycisphaerales bacterium
CCGACAAGGTGGGGTGCGTCGAGCACGACGTCCAGCGCCTTCGGGACTCTGCGTAACGATCGGGCTGTGTGGCCTAGCCGAGGCCGTCATGCCGCAACAGATCGGCGGCCTCGGTCTGGTAGGCGTGCTCGGCCCACCCCAGTGGCGTCGTCCCGAATCGCAGGTCGGTGATCGCGCGGTCGGCGCCCGCTTCCAGGAGCCGGCGGATCAGCGCGAGATCGCCGGCCCAGGCCGCCTGGTGCAGTGGTGTCGCACCTTCCTCGTCGCGCGCATTGACGTCGGCGGGGAAGGGCTGAGCCACGAGATCAACCCCCGCGGTGTCGATTCCATTCCGGGCGAGCAGTTCCAGCCGATCGGCGAACCCATGCTCAGCGGCCCAGTCGACCTGCCGCCGCCACATCTGGTCGCGGGTCTCCATGGCCTCACCCAGACGGCGCTCCCAGGGGCTCGCACCGACATCGGCCAACCCATAGGCGAACAGCAGGTCCAGGTGTGAATCGTCGGAACGGAACATCCTGTTGTAAAGGGTCTGCTGATCGACCGGATGCGCACCCCGCTCCAGCAGCAGGGTGGCCAGCGCATCGGCGAACGGGTGGCGCGGCTGGCGTCCCGGGCCCTGCTCGCCCTCGCCGAACACTCCCGTCAACGCGGTGAACGGGGTAGACAGTCCACGCCACAGGTACCCGGTGTTCGGGTCGGCGCCCGCATCGAGAAGAAGACGTACCGCAGACAGTGTGTCGTCCAGGGAGCGGCCTACCGGTGCACGTCCGTAGGTCAGGTACATCAACGGAAGCCATTGGAACGGACCACCGGTCGTCGTCGCGAGCGAGGGTTGTGCCGCGAAATGCCGTGCGAGTGCGACCGGGTCGGCCGCCGATGCGGCGGCCCACACATGCCGGTCAACCAGAGTGGAATCGGCGGCGAGAAGCTCCGCCGCCGCCCGCCAACGCGGCGGCTCGTCGTTTTCGTCATAGCGCAGTGATGCGAGGGCGCAGAATCGGTCAGCGGGATCAAGCGGCGCCTCGTCTACCGTGCTCGGATCGCGGCTGAGCGCGGCGGCAAGCTCCAGGTAGTGCACCAGTGCGGGCCACCCGGTGAACCCGTACCGGCGGGCTAGCGTCAGCTGGGCTTCGTGTAACGCGAATTGCTCACCCGCCAAGGCGATATCGGGGCGGGGGTGGTACTGATACACCGCGCGGATCGCCTCGGGATCCGCGGCACGCACCGTGCGCTGAAGTCTGCGCGCATCATCGCGTAGCCGATCGAGTGACGGATTGTTGGGAAGGGTGCTGGCCATGACGGCCTCCTCTCGTGAACCCGATGTCCGCGAGACCAGGTGCGAGAAGAGGTCGGTGAACCTTCTCAAAGCGTAGGCAGGGAGGCTGAGCCTCTTCGGGCGGACACCGGGCGCTCCTGCACGCCCGGTCGCCACCTTACAGAGTCGGACGTCTATCTGCCCACGGTTCGGTCGCCTCAAGCTGAGCGGCCAACCGAATGAGCAGCGACTCGCCGCCGAGTGGCGCAACGAACTGCACACCGAGCGGCAGCCCCTGTGGGGTCTGATACAGCGGCAGCGAAATTGCCGGGCGCCCAGTCAGATTCGCCAACTGGGTATACGGAACCCAGCCGAGGTTGTCGTTGATCATGCTGTCGACGATGTTGGCGTACTTGAGTAGGCGGGCGGTCTTCGTGCGTAGCAACACATCGGATACCGCAGCCAACGGAGCCGGAAGATCGAATTCGCCGATCTTCGGAGGGATCTTGGCGAGCGTCGGCGTCAGCAGCAAGTCGTAGTCGCCAAAGAAGGTCGCCAGTTCACGCACATAATTGTGCCGGCGCTCCACGGCCGCAACGTAATCCGGTCCGTTGGTGGTGCGGCCGAGCGCCGCGATCAGCAGGGTGTCACGTTCGAACCCCTCGTCGCCGGCCCCGGTCAGCTGCTTGGTGTAATCCACCTCATAGGCGGCGTGCACGAACCAGGTCAGCAGGAAGTCGCGGGCGAGCTGTCCGTCGTCGTAGGGGGCGCTCACCTCTTCCACCTCATGGCCCAGGTGCGTCAGGATGCGCACCGCATTATCGACGGCGGCCCGTGCGGCGGGATCGGGATTCGGGGTGATGACGGTCGGCACACGCACTCCGATCCGGAGCTTGCCCGGATCCCGGCCCACCTGTGAGGCGTACGAATCCAGGGGTACCGCAGGCAGATATGGCGATGTCGGCTCCGGACCCACGATGACGTCGAGCATGGCAGCGGTATCGCGGACGGTGCGTGACACCGTGCCCGCCACGGCCGCGCCGTGCATCGGCTCGCCGGCCTCCGGGCCCATCGGTGCCAGGCCGCGTCCGGGCTTGAGTCCCACCAGTCCACAGCATCCCGACGGGATGCGGATCGATCCGCCGCCGTCGCTGGCACCCGCCACCGGCACGATCCCGGCCGCTACCGCCGCTGCCGATCCGCCCGAGGATCCACCCGGCGTGCGGTTCAGGTCCCACGGATTGCGAGTTGGCCCAAACAGTTCCGGCTCGGTGATGCCCTTCGCCCCGAACTCGGGGGTGTTGGTCTTACCGAAGATGACCAGACCCGCGTCGAGCCAGCGCTGCACGATGGTGGCGTGCTCCGGCGCGGGGAGCGTGGCCAATGCGCGGCAGCCTCCCGCTGTGGGGTGGCCCTTGTAGTCCTGACCGAGATCCTTGATGAGAAATGGCACCCCGGCGAACGCCCCGGTCAGCTCGCCGCTGGCCTGTTCGTCGGCTTCCGGAATGTCTCGGATGATGGCGTTGATCTTGCCGTTGACGGCTTCGGCGCGGGCGCGGGCGGCGGCGAGCAGCTCGGCGGGAGTGACCTGCTTGGTAGCGACCAGCTCGGCAAGGCCGGTGGCGTCATATTGGGAGTACTCGGTGAAGTCCACAACGCCAGATTATGCGCTTGTGTGGGGACTTAGGTGCGTGCCTTCTCCAGCACATCGTTGTAGATGGCGACGATCCTCTCGGTCTGCAGCGACTGGCGCGGCTCGTCCTGATGCGCGGCGACCGCCTCGGTCATCCGCCGCAGCTTCGCACGGTCATCGGCCAGCGAACGGATGGCTGTCGCAATCGCCTCGACGGACTCGTTCTCCGTCACCAGTCCGCCGCCCTCGGGTACCGATTCGCCAAGGATCTCGTCGCAGAAGATGACCGGAGTGGACATCGAAATTGCTTCCAGCAGAACCAGTCCCTGGGTGTCGAAACCGTAGGAGGTGAACAGCAGCGCACTGCTGGCGCCCATCGCCGCCAGGCAACTGTCCTGGCTGACCCGGCCACGCAGCCGGATCCGGTTGGAGGCTCCGTGTGAATCGACGTACTTCTTGATGGCGTGTTCCAGATGGCCGTCGCCGTAGATGTCCATGACGCAGTTCTTGACCTGGGTAGCCGCCTTCACCGCCTCCAGCACACGCTTTTCCGGGGACAGGCGTCCGCACCAGATCAGCTTCAGCGGCTCATCATCGGTCGGCTTGTCGTCGGCCGCTTCGCGCGCGATATCTACGAGCTCGTCATCGACACCGTTCGATACCACTGAGATCGGCCGACGCAAGCCCCGGTCCGTCAGGGCGTTGGCGAAATGCGTCGTCGGAGTGATCTCGTGATCCACGGCCTGCGCCTGAGCCATCATCAGCTGCCACGCCCGTCGCGATGCGGCGGTTTCCTGCACCGTCGTCAGGTGGAAATCCTTGGGCAGGTGGCGCTCCTGCATCTGACTGAAGATCCACGCCAGCAGCAGGGGATTGGGGCTGGCCTTCTCGAAATACACGTCGTAACGGGTGTGCTTGGTCTGCACGACCGGGATGCCGTGGCGACGTGCTGCCTCCACACCCGCGATGCAGACGCCCAAGTCGCCCTGGCTGTGGATGATGTCGATCGGTCCGCGGGCGCGGATCTCCCGATCGATCAGCTCGATATTCGCCGTCCCAGGCCACACGAAGGTGAAGTCGTCATGCTTGCCCAGCTTGCGCATCACCTCGGCCACAAATGGCACGGGCTTGACCTCGACGACGTTCGGGTCGGGATCGACGGTATGGGCCAGGGGTGCGGTGAAGACCGTCACCTTGTGTCCAAGCCGCTCAAGGCCGTGACGCTGGCGCGCCACCGAGATCTGCGCCCCGCCCAGGCTCTCGGGATGAAGATCGGTGAACAGCGCTATATGCATCGGCGAAACCTGTCGT
>JBOHNM010000241.1:0-4189 GCA_050730675.1 Phycisphaerales bacterium
CCCGCCGCCAAGGCGCCAAGGTGCCCGCCCCCGGCCGCTCAGCATCCACCCGCTCACGCCGATCCAGGTCAAAGTAATCGACGACGCAACTCGGCTATCCGAGCACTCCCGCGATGCCGTTAGATCTGCGCATCACATCCGTGTCTTCGCCCCAAAGGGGCGACTGAACGTAGCCACCAGTGGAGCGCAGCCCGCCGAAGAACGGGCGAAGCGCAACCCGTGGAAGGCCGATCTTGATCTCTCCGCCCCCGAAGGGCACGACGGAGAGCAGGAGAGCATGATTGTGCCTATACCCTCCCCTATGACCACCTGGGAACCCGCCTCCGACGCCGACAAACAGACCATCCGTCTCCTCATCGACCAACTCCGCCGCGCCGGGATCCCGCTTCCCACCCTCCCCGCCACGGCCCGCAACGCCGACCTCGCCGGCCTCACCAAGCGCGACGCCGGCGCTCTCACCACGCTCCTCCGCGACGCCCTGAACGACACCAACCCCGTCCGCAAGACCTGACGGCGGTTGTCACACAATCCAACCTCCCAGACCCCCAACAATCCGTGCAAGCCCGGCATGTTTGAAGCGTTCTTCCTTCGTACCGGGTCCTTGGGGTCAACTTCATGCGCCATCAGCCTGCACTCCGTTTCTGCACGCTGGCGGGCATCGCCGCGCTCGCTCTTCCCTGCGCCGCCCAGACCACCGACCCCATCCTCAAATCCCCCGCGCCCATCGACGGCCGCGCCATCGGCGTCGGCCGCCTCGTCCCTCCCCTCACAGGTGTGGATCTTGCCGGCAAGCCCTGGTCCGCCGCCGACATCCTCGCGGCGAAAGACGCCAAGCTCCTGGTCATCGCCATGACCAGCGCCACCTGCCCCGTCAGCACCAAGCTCGCCCCCACCCTCGGCGCACTCGAATCCGCCTACGCCGACAAGGGCGTCCGCTTCGTTTACATCAGTTCTCTCGCCACCGATTCCGATGAGCAGCTCGCCGCTCTCGCCAAGTCCGCGGCATGGCACGCCTCCGTACTCCCCGACCGCGACCACTCGATCGCCAAGGCCCTCGGCGCACGCTCCACCGCCGAGGTCTTCATCCTCGACCGTCACCGCACCCTCCTCTACCGCGGCAGCGTTGATGACCAATACACCGTCGGTGCTTCCAAGGCCGCTCCTGCGCACATCTACCTCCGCGACGCCCTCGACGCCGCCCTCAAAGGCGACGTGCCGCCGATCTCCGCCACCACCGCCCCCGGCTGCGCCCTCGACACCACGGCACCAGTTGTGACCACCGGCTCGGTCACCTACCACAACCGCGTGTCGCGCATCATCGTCGCCAACTGCCTCGAGTTCCACCGCACCGGCGGCATCGCCCCCTTCTCCCTCCAGACCGAGGCCGATGTCGCCGCCCACGCCCCCATGATCGCCACGATGGTCGGCGCCGGGCGCATGCCCCCGTGGTTCGCCGCACCGCCGCACGATGGCTCCCCCTCCCCCTGGGTCAACGACCGTACATTGCCGCCGCAGGACAAGGCCGACCTCTTCGCCTGGCTCAAATCCGGCCGCCCAAGCGGCGACCCCGCCGACGCCCCCGCCGCGCCTGTTTTCGCCGGCAACTGGCGCATCGGCGAGCCCGACGCCACCCTCCAGCTCCCCAAGCCCATCGCCATCAAGGCCACGGGCACCATGCCGTACCAGCACGTCAAAGTCGAAACCGACTACCCCGAAGACCGCTGGGTGCAGGCCGTCGAGATCATCCCCACCTCGCGCCAGGTCGTTCACCACGTTCTTGTGTTCGTTCTTCCTAAACGCGAGCCCGGCGCCCAGGGCGACCGCCTCGCCGAGGCCATCGACGAGACCCGCGGCTTCTTCGCCGCCTATGTCCCTGGCAACGGCGCCGCCATCTACCCCGACGGCTTCGCCAAGCTCCTCCCCAAGGGCGCCACCCTCCTGTTCCAGATCCACTACACACCCACCGGCACCGCGGCCCAGGACCAGATGACCATGGGCCTCAAGTTCGCCGCCACGCCACCCGCGCACCAGATCCGCACCATCGGCATCGCCAACCGCCGCATCAGCATCCCCCCGGGCGCACCCGACCACGCCGAGAGCGCCACCCTCCGCGTCCCCGCCCAGGCCGCCGTCCTCAGCCTTGTGCCCCACATGCACGTCCGCGGCAGCGGCTTCAAGTACGAAACGACTTCACCCGGCGGCGTCACTGCCACCCTACTGGACGTCCCGCGCTACGACTTCAACTGGCAACTCCGCTACCTCTACCGCGACCCCGTCGTCCTCGACGCCGGCACGACCATCAAGGTCACCGCTCGCTACGACAACTCCGACAACAACCCCGCCAACCCCGACCCCACCGCCCGCGTCCGCTGGGGCCCCCAGACCACCGACGAGATGATGCTCGGCTACATCGAGTACTACCTGCCGGGCGAAGACGCCGCGGCGGTCAAACCCGCCGACACCGACCGCGCCACCCGCCTCAAGAAGCCGGGTCAGTCCGGCTCCCCTTGAGCGATTCCGCGATCGACACCTCGTGCAGCCGCACACTCGCGCGATCGAGGCCTTCCTTGGACTTGTGGAACTCGTCGGCGTCCACCGATTCCCAGTCGCTCTCTGCCGCGGCGACCATTGCCCGCAACTTCTCGATCGCAGCTTCGATCGCGGCCCGCGCCGCGGGCTCGAGCTTGTCCGCGTGGCTCTGCATTTGACGGCCGATCCAGTGCAGGTCAAGCTTGGAGTTGCTCACCAGGTCAACGATCCGGTGGCGCGTCATGTCCTCGCGCGCGTGCGCGAAGCTGTCGCGCTCGATCCGCTCGACCTCTTCGCGGCTCAGCCCGTGGTTCGGCACGATCTGGATCGCCGCCCGCTTGCCCGAGCGCCGCTCCACCGCGCTCACCGACAGCACGCCGTTGGCATCCACGCCGAACCGCACCTCCAGTTGCGGGATCCCCGCCGGCATCGCCGGGATCCCTGACAGGTGGAATGCGCCGAGCGAACGGCAGTCCGCGGCCATCTCCCGCTCGCCCTGCAGCACGTGCAGCTTGATCGACGTCTGCCCATCCACACTTGTGGAGAACATCTCCGTTGCCGCGGTGGGCACAGTGCTGTTGCGCACGATCAATTTCGCCACCGCGCCGCCGACGGTCTCGATCCCCAGCGACAGCGGGATCACATCCAGCAACATCGCGTCGCGCGTCGAGCCCGCCAGGATCGATGCCTGCACTGCGGCGCCGAGCGCCACGACCTGATCCGGATCGAGCGCCGTGTACGGCTCGATCCCGAAGAACTCGGCCACCCTGCGGCGCACCAGCGGCACCCGAGTCGAGCCGCCCACGAGCACCACGGCGCTGACCGCATCCTCACCGATCGCGCGCCGCGCATCGCGGAGCGTCCGGCGGCAGAGCGCGATCGCCCGGTCCACCAACTCGCCAATCAGTCCCTCAAACTCGTCCCGCGTGATCGACCGTTCGTAGACGCGCCCTTCGCCCAGGTCGATCCGCACCGCCGCCGACTCCTGCGCCGACAGCCGGATCTTGGCTTGCTCCGCGAAGTTCGCCAGCGCCTTGCGGGCCGCGGGGGGCAGTTCCATCGCGCCGAAGCGCTGCGTCATCTCCCGCGTGAACAGGTCGATCAGCGCGTGGTCAAAGTCGTCGCCGCCCAGGTGCGTGTCCCCCGCCGTCGCCAGTACCTGGAACGCGTCGGCGCCTTGCGCGTTCTCGGCGGGCGTCAACCGCAGCACCGAGACGTCGAACGTCCCGCCGCCAAGGTCGAAGATCACGATCGTCCGCGGCTCGGTATGCCGCAGCCCCAGCCCGTACGCCAGCGCCGCGGCCGTCGGCTCGTTGACGATCCGCACCGCCTCCAGCCCCGCCAGCCGCGCCGCGTCCCGCGTCGCCTGCCGCTGGGCATCGTCGAAGTACGCCGGCACCGTCACGACGGCGCGCTGCACGCTCTCGCCGAGCACGGCTTCCGCGCGGGTTTTCAGCGCGCGCAAGATCTCGGCCGAAATCTCGACGGGTGACACGGCCTTCGCGCCGACTTGAATGCGAACTTGAGCACCGACGTCATCGTCGACGAGCTTGTAAGGAATTTGCGCGACTTCGTCGCCGAGGTCTTTGAGCGAACGGCCGAGCAAACGCTTCACGGAGAAGAGCGCGTTACCGGCGCGGCGGGCGCGTTGGCTGCGGGC
>JBOHNM010000242.1:0-4189 GCA_050730675.1 Phycisphaerales bacterium
GCAGAATACGAACAGCAGCAGCGACTGATCTCGCCTATCCCACAACATCGGGGAGCTTCTCGAGACCCGCCGTCAGCACCCGCGGGCCGTTCTCGGTGACCAGCACATCGTGCTCGTAGTGGACGCTCATCGAGCCGTCGGCCGAGTACACCGGCCACTCGTTCTTCACCTGTCGGATCTGGCCGGTGCCGATCGCGATCATCGGCTCCACCGCCAGCAGCGTGCCGACCTGGATCTCGTGGGTGCTCTCGGGCCACTCGGTGTGGAAGTCGGGCACCACATTGCTGACGTACGGCGCCTGGTGCAGCTTGCGCCCGTAACCATGGCCCCCGAGCCCGCGCACGAGGTGGAACCCGTACTCGGTCTCAACGGTGCGCTGCACCGACTGGGCCCACTGCAGATACCGATTGCCGGCGCGCAGCGTCTGGACGCCGCGCTGGAGCGAGACCTTGCCCGATTCCATCAGCCGCGCGACGGCGGCGGCCGGCTTGCCGAACGAGTACGTCCACGCTGCATCGCCGATGAAGCCCTTGTGGACGACGCCGACGTCGATCTTGAGGAGGTCGCCCTCCTGGAGCGGGCGGGTGATGTACGCCGCGGTTCCGTGGACGACGCAGTCGTTCAGGCTCAGGCAGGCGTGGCTGGGAAAACGCGGCGACCCGCCGGCGCGGTAGTGCAGGAACGCGGACTTGCTGTCGAGGTCCGCGAGTTGCTTGGCGATGAAGGCGTCGATCTGCGCGAGCGTCACGCCCGGCTTGAGATAGCCGCTGACGCGCTGGTGGACGCTCACCACCCGCTCGGCCGCGGCGACGGCGAGGTCAACATCCGAAGGGGCGATGGTTGGGGTCTTGAAGAACGGCACGGGGGGCGATCGTATGGCCCGTATCGTGTGATTCCAGCGGGCTTGGTGCTGTTTAGCGGACGTAGGATGATCCGTGCTCTTCCTTCGGGCGCATGATGCGGATTCCCGGCGCGTGCCGGTGATGGCGCGGTCGTTGCTGGTGCTGGCGCGGCGGACCGCCGGCACTTCGCGAGGGCGCGGCGGGGCGGCACGCGGGGCGTGGCGCTGGGCGCTGACGGGGGCGCCGGTGGTTGTCCTGGCGGTGGTGCTGCTGCTGGGCGCCAGCGCAACGCTCATGCTCCGCGGCGACCCGGCGGGGCTGTGGCTGCTGCTGTTCACGCCGATCGCTTCGTCGCTTATGTATGTCATCCTGCGGTCGTTCGTCGTCGGGGGCGGTCTGTGGGACGAGTTGGGGCAACGGGCGGCGGGGGCGATGCTGGCGGAGCGGCGGTGTCCGCGGTGCGGGTATGACCTGGGTGGGCAGCCGGTGCGAGAAGGCGTGGTGCGGTGCCCGGAGTGCGCCTCGGCGTGGCGCGAGGGGGAGGTCGGGGTGGATGAGCCGCCGGAGCCGACGGTGGTGGTCGTGAAGCACGAGCCACGCTAGACCGGCTTGCCGCCAACCACGACGGTGTGGATTGGGTTGCCGCCGAACTCAAAGGCGAGGGCACGTTCGTCGGCTTCCTTGAGCAGGATCAGGTCCGCGCGCTGACCGGCGACGATCGTCCCGCGGTCGGCGAGACCGAGGAGCGCCAGCGGGTTGATTGTGGCGGCCGTGATCGCCTCGGCGGGTGAGAGGCCCAGGTGTCGCACGGCCAGGGCGATGATGAACGGCATCGATCCGCACGGGGCCGACCCCGGGTTGAGGTTGCTGGCGATGCAGAGAGCGCCGCCGTCCATCACAAAGCGGCGTCCCCGGCCATAGCGATTATCCATGTGGAATCCGCACGCCGGCAGCATGACGCCGAAGGCGTCGCTCTTGGCGAGCAGTTCCAGGTCTTCCTTGGTCGTCGCTTCCAGGTGATCGATCGAGCGAATGCCCAGCCGCAGCGCCGCGGGGAGCATGCCCAGCGAGTTGAACTGGTCGGCGTGCAGGCGGCACGGCAGGTGCAGCTCGTGGGCGCGGTTGAGCAGCAGGATGCACTGCTCGACGGACCACGCGCCCTGCTCGCAGAAGGCGTCCACGGTAATGCCCGGGAACTCGGCGGCGATGGCCGGGAGTGTCTCCCGCAGCACGCGTCCCACAAATCCGGGCTGCGCATCATCGATCGCGTGGCCGACGAGCGCGGTAAGCCGGATCGTCCCGGGCCACTGGGCCTGGGCATCGCGGATGGCGTGGAGCATCTTCAGCTCGTCGGTGGTCGTCAGCCCATAGCCGGACTTGATCTCGACGGTCGTCGTGCCGAGGCTGAGCATCTCGTGCAGGCGCGGCAGCATGAGGTCGGTGAGTTGCTGCTGGCTGGCGGCTCGCACCGCACGAACGGTGGACATGATGCCGCCGCCCTTTTCAAGAATCTTCAGGTACGGCACACCTTTGCGTTTCATCTCCCACTCGTCCAGCCGCTGCCCCGCCCAGCACGCGTGGGTGTGGCAATCCACCAGCCCCGGCAGCAGCGCCCTCCCCGCGGCATCAATCACCGTGTCATCCCCGTCGCGTGTGATGGTGACGGGGCCGGTGGGGAGCAGGGGGCCGGCGGGCTTGGCGGCGGGGGCGCCCGCGGAACGGAGCCCTCCCTGACGTTCAGGCTTCTTGCGCACCGATTTGATTACCGAGCCCTCGATCACCACGTCCGCGCCGGGGATGACCGAGAGTTCCTCCATGGCGTCGCCGCGGCGACCGCGCGGGGAGCGGGGGCCTTCAGCCAAAGAGACGATGCGGGCGTTGCGGATGGTGAGAGAAGGCATAGAAAGCACTGGGGACTGGGCACTAGGACTGGAAACGAGATGCAGCGATCATTGATCGCGCAACGCGAACCCTTGGAGGAAGGTCAGGAACATGCACACGGCGAGCCGCGCTGTCCGCTGATCCTGGTCGAACGCGGGGTTGAGTTCCATGATGTCGAAGCAGGCGACGCGCGTGTTGCTGCCGGCGCGGTGGACAAGGTGCTCGATCCATGACGGCGAGACGCCGACGGGATTGGTCGCGCTGACGCCGGGCGCATCCGCGGCCGGGAAGACGTCCATGTCGAGCGAGACGAACAGCGGCGCGTCGGGCCAGGTCGCGCCGGCGGCGATGGCGTCAGCCTGCGCAAGCTGACGGCGATCGACGATGAGCCCGCCGTGGGTGAGGAACCACGCCCCGTGCTCCGCGGAGTTGACCAGCGGCTCCGCCCCGATGCAGACGAGCCGCTCGACGGCGCACTGCTGGATGAGCGAGCGGAAGGGCATCCCCGAGCCGGGCTCCTCGCGGACGTCGAGATGTGCGTCGAAATAGATGCCGCAGCGGACGCCCGCCCGGTTGACGGCGGCACGAACAAACGGAAACGTCAGGTCGTGCCCCCCGCCGATGGCGATGGGAAAAAGTCCCGCGTCAAGGATGTTCTGCACGGCGTGCGTGACACGATCATGTGTCTCGTAGAGCGAATCGCCGGGGGTGAGGTCGCCGCAGTCGTAAACCCCGGGGTACGCCCGCGCAGGGAGCATCGGGTTGGCGGTCCCAAAGCGAGCAAGCGCCTCGCGGAAAGCCCGCGGCCCGTCCTTGGCGCCGGGCCGCCCGCCATTCATCGTCACGCCCGTGTCATCAGGAAGCCCGATGAGCCCGATGCGGCAGCCGTCATGCCCATGCTCGCCGGCGCGCTTGACCATCGAGGCAAAGCGCGGCGGGGTGGTGGGGGGGTAGATGGGGGGCGTGGTAAAGGGGATCACGCGGGAGGGTACGGCTTCTCCGTTCCCCAGCGGCAGAGCCGCGCCAGTCGTTTGCCGTGCGGCGTAAGCCCACGGTTCCAGAGTCCCCTCCCGCCTCCCAGCCGCATCGCGGCGTCACCCCCGCCCGCAACAAACTCCCCCCACGCCCACGATGAGCGAGCCGCGAGCGAATCGTGGCGCTTTTCTCTGCCCTGCACTCCCAATCCACAGCACGTCGGCCTTGAGTCGGTGGGGGGGACGGCGACTGAGTCCATCCGTAGATGGCTTCACGCCCGCGCCCCGAAGGCCCACCGCTGAGCCGGTTGTCGCGATGGCCTCAAGCGCCGGCCCGGCTGGAGGCAGAGAGACATCGGCGGTTCGCTTCTTTCCCAACTCGCGAGAGAGTGCTCCGCCACATGGACGAGCGGCGACTAGGATGGCACCATGACCTCATCATCATCAAGGGCATGGACGGGGCGATCGGCGCCAAGACCGTCACCTACGACT
>JBOHNM010000243.1:0-4165 GCA_050730675.1 Phycisphaerales bacterium
GACCTACGCATCGCCATGGAGGTATTCGGCTGTCAGTTCGCGCTCGGTTTTGGCCAGACCGAGATGAACCCGCTGACGACCGTCTTTCCGCCTGAGTATCAGCTCTCGCATGCGGGCTCCGTCGGCCTGCCGGTTCCCAATGTTCAGGTGGGGATCATGGACGACGCCGGCAATCTGCTCCCTCCTGGTGAGGCTGGCGAGATCGTCTATCGCGGCCCGCACGCAATGGAGGGTTACCTGCGCAACCCAGAGGCCACCGCCGAGGCGTTCGCGCACGGTTGGTTTCATTCCGGCGACATCGGACGCTTCGATGCCGACGGACTGCTGTGGTTCGCCGACCGCAAGAAGGACGTGATCAAGACCGGCGGTGAGAACGTGGCCTCCATCGAGGTCGAAAAGGCGCTCTACGACGGGGAGCCCCGAATCCAGGAGGTGGTCGTGGTCGGATTGCCGCACCAGCGATGGACCGAGGCGATCGTGGCGATCGTCACCCCCAAACCGGGTGCCGAGCTCACCGAGGATGACGTGCTGGCTGCGGCGCGCCGCCGGTTGTCGGGGTTCAAGGTCCCGAAGGCGGTGATCTTCACCGACAAGATGCCCCGCACCGCGACGGGCAAAGTGCAAAAGAATGTGCTACGCGACCAGCACCAAGGATATTTCCAGACCTAACCGTCAATCGCTTGCCTTGGGACGCGTCGGAGACAACGCTGGCGGCGGACGCTCCCATATGGTGGCTTGCGCCCGGATGTTAATGGCCGATAACGTGTGATCGTGGGCTGAATGCTCCGCGCCGCATCGCCGGGCCGATCGGTCGGTCGGTCGGTCGGCAGACTGTGCAGTCGACGCCGACGGGTTGCGGCTGCAACGTCGTTCACCGGGTCGTTGGACCGCCGGTAATGCTCAGTTGACAGGAAAGGTGTGTTGGGATGGAGCTTTGCGAAAGTGACGAGCGACGGGATTTGCGGGCGGCGGTGGCGGCGATTGCGCGTTCGTATGGCCATGAGTACTACCTGAGCAAGTCGTTGGCGGGGGAGAAGTCCACAGAGCTGTGGCGGGAGATCGGCAAGCAGGGGTTTTTGGGAGTGAACATTGCCGAGGAGTACGGCGGTGGGGGTGGGGGTATCTACGAGCTGCACGCGGTGGGTGAGGAGTTGGCCGCGGCGGGTTGTCCGCTGTTGATGACGGTGGTATCACCGGCGATCTGCGGCACGATAATTCAGGC
This sequence comes from Phycisphaerales bacterium, assembly GCA_050730675.1. Taxonomy (GTDB): domain Bacteria; phylum Planctomycetota; class Phycisphaerae; order Phycisphaerales; family UBA1924; genus JBOHNM01. Next base: position 1,223 of record JBOHNM010000243.1, read on the forward strand.
GTTTGGCAGCGAGGAACAAAAGCAGCGGTGGCTGCCCGGGATCGCCAGTGGTGACATGATCATGGCGTTTGCGATCACCGAACCGGATGCGGGTTCTAATTCGCACAACATCGCCACGACCGCGACGCGTGACGGCGACGAGTGGGTGCTGCGCGGCACCAAGTACTACATTTCCGGGGTCGATGAGGCCCAGGCGGTCCTGGTGGTGACCCGGACCGGCACCGACGAGCGGGGTCGGGGGCAGCTGTCGCTGGTGGTGGTGCCCACCGACGCTGCCGGGCTCCAGAAGACACTCATCCCGGTGCAGGCAGTCACCCCCGAGAAGCAATTCACGCTGTTTTTCGACGACGTGCGGGTGCCCGCCGAAAACCTGGTCGGGGAGCAGGACGAGGGGCTGCGACAGGTGTTTATGGGGCTGAACCCGGAGCGGATCATGGGCGCGGCGTTGAGCACCGGGATCGGCCGCTACGCGCTGGACAAGGCGTGCGCTTACGCCAGGGAACGCCAGGTCTGGAATACCCCGATCGGCGCGCATCAGGGCGTGGCGCATCCGCTGGCGCATGCCAAGATTCAGGTCGAACTGGCGCGGCTGATGACCCAGCGGGCGGCCGAGTTGCATGACGCCGGGAATTCTGGTGCGGGAGAGGCCGCCAACATGGCGAAGTACGCCGCGGCGGAGGCGGGGATCCTGGCGTTGGATCAGGCGATCCAGACACACGGGGGCAATGGGATGGCCACCGAATACGGGTTGGCAACGCTGTGGGGGCCGGCGCGGCTGATGCGCACCGCGCCGATCAGCCGGGAGATGATCCTCAATTTCGTCGCCCAGCACAGCCTGGGCCTACCCAAGTCCTACTGACGTCGGGGGCGATTCCTGGTGAGCGCATCGGCGACGGCCGCTTTGATGACGTTCGACGGGTTCTTGTACGGGCTGGCGACGTATTGGTATCTGAACGATTGCGAGGTTGTCATGAGTTCGCGTGCCCTTGCCGGCCGTCCCGCCATCGCGGCGGTCGAGGAACTGCGCCCAGGGCGATATCCCGACGAGGACGGGGCGGGCATGCCGGAATTGGTGCTGCGCCGGTTCTTGGAAGGCGCTCAGGTTGGGCCCGACGACGTCGATGGTCTGCTGGTGTGCCCGGCGGGCATGGCCGCGGGGCATGGCGCTGATATCTTCGTCCATGAGCGGCTCAACGACGCCCTGGGGATTCGTCCACGGTTCTGCGAGACGATCAACGCGGGCGGCGCGACCTACACGATCATGCTCTCGCGTGCAGCGCTGGCGATCGGCGCGGGCCTTGCGGACTCGGTGCTGTGCGTCGGGGCGGGCAAGTTTCCCAAGGTGGGCGCGGGCGGCGCAGACGCCATGGCACGCATGATCAGCCACCCCGACTTCGAGTATCCCTATGGCAGCTTCATTCCGGCGCTTTACGCGCTGGCGGCCACCCGGCACATGGCCGAACGTGGTACATCGCGGGACGCCCTGGCGGCGGTTGCGGTTTGCAGCCGCGACTGGGCGCTGCGACACCCCGACGCCCTGATGCGTGACGCCGGCCCGCTCACCATCGAGATGGTGCTGGATTCACGCCCGATCGCGTGGCCGTTCAACCTGCTGGACTGCTCGGTGCCCTGCGAGGGAGGCGCGGCGTTCCTGGTCACGAGCGGTGAGCGGGCTCGCGAACTCACCGAACAGCCCGCATATCTGCTCGGCTTTGGGGAGTTCCACGACCACGGCAACATCAGCCACGCAAGCGACTTCGCCACGATGGGCGCCGGCGTTTCGGCGCGCGCCGCATTCGACATGGCGGGCGTGTCTCCGTCCGATGTGGACCTCGCCGAACTCTACGACGCGTTCACCATCAACCCGATCTTGCTGGTGGAGGAGACCGGCCTGGTCGAGCCGGGCAAAGGAGGCCACTTCTTCCTGGACGGTCGCGGCGCCCCGGGCGGCGATCTGCCGATCAACACCTACGGTGGGTTGCTGTCGTTCGGGCACACCGGCGACGCTTCGGGCATGTCGATGCTCGTCGAGGGGGCACGTCAAGTGATGGGCCAAGCCGAAGGCCGCCAAGTGGACGCCGAGATCGCGCTGGTTCACACCTACGGCGGCGTGATGGCCGACCACTCGACGGTCCTGCTGGGAAGGACACCATGACAACCCCACCGGTTCCCGCGCTGACCGCGAGCACGGCGGTCTACTGGCAGGAAGCGGCCGCGGGCCGGTTCGTGCTGCCACGATGCCGCGCCTGCGGCCGGTTTCACCACCATCCTCGCCGATGGTGTCCGTATTGCTGGGGAACCGATCTGACGTGGGAACAACCCTCGGGGCGAGGGACGGTGCTCACCTACACCGTGGTCTACCAGCCCCCGTCGCCGGCCTTCGCGGTGCCCTACGTGCTGGCCGTCATCGAATTGTCGGAAGGCCCGCGAATGATGGCCAACGTGGTCGACTGTTCGCCGGAGGACGTTGAGGTCGGCACACCGGTCGAGGTCACGTTCGAACCGCGGGGCGAACTCGCGATTCCGCAGTTCCGCCCGATCGGGTCCGCACGCTGATGGGCGTTAATTACGCCGACGCGCTCAGCTACGTGGTCACCGGGCCGGCCGAAGAAGCGGCCGTCTGGGTGGGCCGCGAAGTAACCAGTCGGTCGCCGTTCGCGGTCAACGAAGCCCAAATCGCCTACTTCTGTGCCCTGATAGAGGATGCTGACGAGAATTACTGGGATACTGAGGCCGCGACGACGAGATACGGGGCTCGGATCTCGCCGCCGGGCATGCTCATGGTGTGGGCGTTCCCGCTGCCGTGGAACCCGCGGCGCAAGCCCGAACACGCGCCGGTGCTCGCGCTGGAGGTGCCGCTGCCGGGTACCACGCTGATCAACGTCTCGACAGACAGCCGGTTTTTCGCCCCGATGCGGGTCGGGGACCGGCTCATCTCCACCG
>JBOHNM010000244.1:0-4157 GCA_050730675.1 Phycisphaerales bacterium
TGTGTTCGGGTTGGGACCGAGAAATCGCCGTCGCCGTACCACACCACGCCGCGGGGGGTTATTGTGGAACACTACTCCCCCGCGAGTGAGGCGACGTTTCTGGCCCATCGCTGCACGAGTTCCTGGGCAATCGAGCCGGGAGTGCCCGGCCCGATTTTGCGTGATTCGACCTGGGTGACGGGCAGCACGCCCCACGAGGAATTGGTGAGGAAGAGTTCGTCGGCGCTGAGGACATCGTCGATGGTGAGGTGGCGTTTCTGGACGATGGTGCCGCGACCGGCGAGTTCGTGGATGGCCCACTGGCGGGTGATCCCCGGGAGTGTGGCGGAGGGGAGCGATTCGCCGGGCGTGCCTGCATCATCACGGGACGAAGGCGGCGTGTACACGTGGTCGCCCTTGACGATGAAGGCGTTGGAAACGCAGCCGCCGATGAGTCGTGCGGCCGAATCGAAGACCAGCGCCTCACCGGCATTCTTCTTGGCCGCGACCTGCAGTTCGTACAGGCGCCACCAGTAATTCAGCGTCTTGTGGCCGATGAATCGGTCGAGAGGGCTGGGGCGCGTGGCGGAGAGCGTGGCGAGAACGCCGCGCTGGAGCATGGCATCGGGATAGACCGTCGCGGGCTGGGCGACGATGAGGACGGTTGGCATGCGCGGCACGGGTTTGCCGTCGCGGTGAAGAAGGTTGAGGTCGCCGCCGGTGAGGGTGAGGCGGACGCGGGCCCGCGGCAGGTTGCTCCGGGCGACGGTCTGGGTGAGGGCTTCTGCGAGAGCGCTGGGATTGAGCTGTTCGGCAAGACCGAGTTCCATAGCGGAGACGACGAGGCGGTCGAGGTGGTCGTCGAGATCGACGGCCCAGACACCTTCGATGGGGGCTTCGGCTGAGATATCCACGGGCTCCGGGCGTCGGCTGCCGCAACCGGCAAGGAGCGTGGTGAAGACCCCGACAGCGTGCTGGATGCCCGCGTCGAGGGCGCTGAGCTTGGCGCCCTCGGGAGAGAGGTAGTGGCCGTTTTGGAAGATCGTCGTTGGCATGGGTATTGGAGAGGAGGCGTGAAAAGCTCAAATGTGATGCAGGAGGCGTGCCGATCGTGACAAGGGTTCAGGTGAGATATCGACCCTCCTCCAAGCCGCTCTTTCGGGGAGGGGGAATTAGTCGCCGGCTGGCTTGCCGCCTTTGGATGCATCGCAGGCGGCATCCCAGGATTTGCCGTCGGGGGTGCGGAGGATGAGCTGCACTGCAGAGCCGCGGGGGCTCGGCTTCACTTCGTGGTGGATCTTGCGCATCCATGTTGGCATGTCGATGCCGATGTGTCGACCGGGGACATCCGGCTCCATCTCCAGGACATTTGGCAACCACTGGTGGTGGATGCGCGGCGAGGCCACCGCCTGCTGCGCGGTCTGGCCGAGGACCAGGCCGTTGAGGAGCACCTGCGTGGTGCCGGTGATGATGCGTGGGCCGCCGGAGGCGCCGGCCACGGCGATGACCTGCTTCTTGTCGTTGAGCACGATGGTGGGCGACATGCTGCTGAGAGGGCGTTTGCCGGGCGCGGGCAGGTTCTTGTCGGACTGCTGAAGGCCGAAGGCGTTCACCTCGCCGCGTTTGGTGGTGAAATCATCCATCTCGTCGTTGAGGATGAAGCCGTACCCCTCGACGACAAGCCACGAACCGAAGTGGAGGTTCACGGTCTCGGTGCACGAGACGGCATTGCCCCAGCGGTCCACAGCGCAGAGGTGACTGGTGCCCGAATCATCGCGCGGCTTCTCGGTTGTGCCGTAGAGCGACGGCGGCATCGTGCCGGTGTTCTTGATCTTCGCGGCACGCTGAGCGAGGTACTCCCTGCTCAACAACTTCGACACGGGGACCTGCACGAAGGCGGGGTCACCAAGCCATTCGGCGCGGTCGGCGAAGGCGTGCTTGAAGGCTTCGGCAAGATTCTGGAGTGGAAAAAGCGGGTTGTCGCCTTTCGCCAACTTGGACCACTCGCGGGCCTCGAGGATGCCGAGGATCTCGCCCATCGCGACGCCGCCGGAGGAAGGCGGGGGCATTGCCAGGAACTGTCTGCCGCTGAATGTGAACTGCAAGGGCTTGGTTTCGGCGAGCTTGTATTTGGTGAGGTCGGCGGCGGTCAGCACGCCGCTGTCGCGCTGGATGGCGGCCGCGATCGCTGCGGCGACGGGGCCTTCGTAGAAGCCCTTGGCTCCGTCCTTTGCGATCGCCTCAAGCGCCGCGGCCTGCTCCGGATTCTTGATGACATCGCCGACTTTGATATTGCCGGAGAGGAAAGAGCGTTCCCAGAGTACCTTGAAGCGTGCCTGGTATTCGGGATGCTGGGTGAACTTCTTGATGACGCTCGCCGCGCCGGTGCAGTAGTACGCATCGGCGGTGAAGCCCTCCCGGGCCAAGGCGATCGCGGGGGCGAGGACGGTCGCACGGTCGAGCGTCCCCCACTTCTCCAGTGCGTAGAGCAGACCCCCGACGGTTCCGGGCGTCGCGACGGATTTGCCACCTTCGACGCTGGCATCGTCAGGGAGCTTGGCAAAGAACTCGGGGCCGATGGCGGCGGGGCAGGTCTCGCGGTAGTTGAGCGCGAACGACTGGGCGACGGCTCCGGGCGACTTGGGCTCGGGTGTTGCGGCGAGTTGGGCCTTGGTGTGCTTATCGGTGAGGGCGACGATCATGAACCCGCCGCCGCCGATGCCACAGGATTCGGGGCGGACGACCGACAACGCGAAGCTTGTGGCGACGGCGGCATCGACGGCGTTGCCTCCCTTGCGGAGCATCTGGGCGCCGGCCTCGGAGGCCGCGGGGTGGTCGGCGGCGACGACGCCGCGGGCGAAGGCCGCGGGCACCGGAGCAGGTGCGGGGCTGGCGGGGGCCTGGGCAAAGGACGATGCTGCTGGAAGTGCGAGCAGGGCCAGCAGCAGCGTCAGGATCGCGGCGGAAAGGCAGGGGTGACGGATCATGGCCAGAGCGTAACGGACGATCGCGGAAGTTCCAGCATCCGGGCGCGGGGGGGCCCCCAGATTGCGCAACGGAGCGTCCTTTGGCTGGTTCTGGGAGGGTAGAAAATGGAACTCGAAGGGCTCGAAGGGGCATAGAGACACGCGGGCAGCACTGGCCGGGTCGCTGGTGCGCGGATCACTTCTTCTTGCGCGGTCCCTTGCGGCGCGGAGCGTGGATCGCCGTCGAAACGGGCTCGTTCTGGCCCAGCGGCCGGATCGGACCCTTCTTGATGCGCTCCATGGCGCTGGTGGCGTTGGCCGCGGAGAACTCGGTGCCGATGAAGCGGCGGCCGAGGGCATGAGCGACAACGCCGGTGGTGCCGGAGCCCAGGAATGGGTCGAGTACGAGCATGCCCTCATTGCTGGCGCACTGGACGACGCGCTCGAGGTAGACCTCGGGGAGCTGGTTGTCGTGGCCGGGGCGGCGTTCCTTGTTGTTGCCCTGGATGCGACCCCAGAACTGACCGTACCAGACGTCCATGGGGACGCGCATGCCGGCGGGCATGCCGTCCTTCTTGCTCTCGGTGCGCGGGTCGAAGTAGATCGAGCGGCGGTCGCTGATCTCGAGGACACGCTCGGGATGCCAGATTCGCTTTTGCGGATTGCGGCAGAAGTAGAGGCAGTGCACCTTGCTGTTGATGAACGCGCCGGTGCGGTTCTGCCCGAAGCGGTAGTGCCAGATGCACCAGTTGACCATGTGCATCGGGTGCGAGGGCTTGCGGGCCATGTGCCCCTTGAGGAAGCAGACGATCTCGGCCGCGGTGTCGTCGGGGATGTTGATGAAGAGCGAGCCGGTGGGGCGCAGAGCGCGGATACAGAGGTCGATCCAATCGAAGGTGAAGCCGAGGTAGTCCTCGCGGGGCATGCCGTCGTGCCAGGTGTCATAGTCGGCCTCGAACTCGGCGCGCGTCGCGCCCGGGTGATCGGCCTGCCAGCGGTCGTAGTCGCGGTTCCAGTTGAAGGGGGGGTCGGCGAAGACGAGATCGACTTCGGATCGCGCAACCTCGGAGATGAGCGGGAGAATCTTGCGGCAATCGCCGACGTAGCAGCGGGCTTCGGGAGATTGGAGCGTGAGGAAGGGCGCGGGGGCGTCGGAGTCGTTGCTTGAATCTGTGGCAGCAACGAGCGGATTGGCTTTGGCCGTGGGCGCAG
>JBOHNM010000245.1:0-4036 GCA_050730675.1 Phycisphaerales bacterium
GATGACTTCGAAATCGACGAGGTCGCGCCAGTTGTTGAGCCAGGGGTCGAGGGCGGCGCGGTCTGGGGATTCCATCAGCTGGTAGCAGCACGAGCCGTCGGTGGTCATCCAGCTCGCGACGTAGGCAAGGCCCGGCGTCTCGGGCATGAGGCGGCCGCGGACGCGGAAGCGCTCGCCGACGGCGGCGGGGTTGCCTGCGCGGAAACGCTCGATGACCATGAAGAGCATCGACGCTCTACGCGGTGTGGTCACCATGAGTTCGGCGGCATGTATCTGCCAAGGCATACCGGGCGGGAGCCCGGCACCACTTAGACCGCGGCCGCGGGGACGATGGGCAGCGGCGACAGCTCGACGCCCGCGTTGCGCTGGATGAAGTGGCGCATGGCCCACTCGTCGGCGAAGAGTACGACGGGGCGGTCGTCGCGGTCGGTGGCGTAGGTCGCGTCGGACGGCAGCTCGGGGAGCCAGTCGGCGGGTGCATCAGGTTTGTGCCACCAGCGGACGATGTTCCAGCGCGGGGTCTCGAGGCGGGACTCGGCGCCGTACTCGGCCTTCATGCGGTGCTGGACGACTTCGAACTGCAGCGGGCCGACGGCGGCGAGGAGCTGCGTCTTGACCTGGCCGGCGCCGACGTTGAAGACCTGCACGACGCCCTCCTGGAGGAGCTGGTCGAGGCCCAGACGGAATTTTTTGGAATTGCCGGGCTGGGGGTTCTGCAGGTAGGCGAAGCACTCGGGTGTGAATCGCGGGATCTCGTCGTAGACGATGGTCCGGTCCTCGGTAAGCGTGTCGCCGATGCGGAGGATGTCGTGGCCGACGATGCCGACGACATCGCCGGCGCGGCCGTCGTCCACGGTCTCGCGGTCGCGTCCGAAGAGTTTTTGCGCGTTGGAGAGGCGGATGCGCTTGCCGCTCTGCGCGTGGATGACGGTCATCTCGCGCGTGAACGAGCCGGAGACGATGCGGACGAAGGCGATGCGGTCGCGGTGGCGCGGGTCCATGTTCGCCTGGATCTTGAAGACGAAGCCGCTGAAGACGGGGTCGTCGGGGTTGATCACGCGGTCGCCGGCTCGACGGGGGCCGGGGGGAGCGGAATGGCCGAGGAAGCCGTCCAGGAGGAGCTGGACGCCGAAGTTGTTCATGGCGCTGCCGAAGTAGACGGGCGTGACGGCGCCGGCGAGGACGCGCTGCTCGTCGAAGGTCTCGCCCGCGCCGGAGAGCATCTCGATCTCTTCGTGGACCTTGGTGTAGAGATCATCGTCGAGCCTGGAGCGGATGGCGGGGTCATCGAGCCCGCCGACTTGGACCGGCGCGACGTACGCGCCGTGGGTAGAACGCTCGAAGAGGTGGACCTGGTGAGAAAGGCGGTCGTAGACGCCGCGGAAAGCGGGGCCGGAGCCGAGGGGCCAGTTGACGGGGAAGGCGCCGATGCCCAGGACGCGCTCGAGCTCATCGAGAAGCTCGAGCGGCTCGCGCGTCGGGCGGTCGCACTTGTTCATGAAGGTGAAGATGGGGACGCCGCGGCGACGGCAGATCTCGAAGAGCTTGCGGGTCTGGGGCTCGATGCCCTTGCCGGCGTCGATGACCATGACGGCGGCGTCAACGGCGGTGAGGACGCGGTAGGTGTCCTCGGAGAAATCCTTGTGGCCGGGGGTGTCGAGGAGGTTGATGCGGAAACCGTTGTAGTCGAACTGGAGAACGGTGGAGGAGATGGAGATGCCGCGCTGCTTCTCGAGCTCCATCCAGTCGCTGGTGGTGGCTCGCTGGTTCTTGCGGGCGGTGACGGAGCCGGCGAGCTCGACGGCGCCGCCGTAGAGCAGAAGCTTTTCGGTGAGGGTGGTCTTGCCGGCGTCGGGGTGCGAGATGATCGCGAAGGTGCGGCGTGGGAGCTGGGGGGTGGTCATGTGGGTGCTTTCAGGTCGGGATGGTAGAAGCGAAGAGGTTCAACTCAAAGGGCTCGAAGAACTCAAAGAAGACGATTCCAAGGCAGATTTCGGTCGCCATGGCTGTCAAAGCCGAAGAGTCGGAAGCAGTTGAGGCACGCGAGGCATTCGGAAGTGTCTCTGAACCTGCTTCCTTCGAGTTCTTTGAGCCCTTTGAGTTGAGAATCGCCTCCGCAACGCCGCGAGGGCAATCCCGATAAACTCCGCACAATGAGCACGATGGCCAATGCTGTGGGGGTGGGGGCGGGTCCGGCTGGCAATGCCGCGGGGCGCGAGCGCGTGGTCGGGGAGCGGGTGATCGACCTGCGGAACGTGAGCAAGACGTACCGCGGGAAGGTTCAGGCGCTGCGCGGGATCTCGATGCACGTGGAGCGCGGCGAGATCTTCGGGCTGCTGGGGCCCAACGGGGCGGGCAAAAGCACGCTGGTGAAGATCCTGATGACCGTGATCAGCCCGACGGCGTGCGAGGGGACGATGCTGGGGCGGGCGGTCGGGGACAAGGGAACGCTGTCACGCGTGGGATACCTGCCGGAGCATCACCGGTTTCCCGAGTATTTGACCGGGCGGCAGGTGGTGGAGTACTTCGCGGCGCTCTCGGGCGTGGACCGGGCGATGCGCAAGCGGCGCTCGCAGGAACTGCTGGAACAGGTGGGGCTGAAGGATTGGCAGAACCATCGCGTGAAGCAGTACAGCAAGGGGATGCGGCAGCGCGTGGGGATCGCCCAGGCGCTAGTGATGGACCCTGATATTGTGCTCCTGGACGAGCCGACCGACGGCGTGGACCCGGTGGGGCGGCGCGACATCCGCAACATCCTGATCGAGGAGAAGCGGCGTGGGCGGACCGTGTTCCTGAACTCGCATCTGCTCAGCGAGTTGGAGATGGTCTGCGACCGCGTGGCGATCATGGTGCAGGGGACGGTGCGGATGCAGGGGACGATCGCGGACCTGACCAAGGACAGCCGCCGGTACGAGATCGAGGTGGCGCTGCCGGGGACGGCGGGACCGGAGGCGGCGCGGCTGATCGCGGGGGCATTCACGCAGATGGCGCTGCTGCCGGCGCCGGCAACGACAAGCGGATCGACGGGAGCGGTGACGCCCCCCACTACTCTGGGCGTGAATGCGAGCAGCGGCAATGGCGCTCCGCCGGTGCCGAGCACGAGCCTCGCCCGATTCATGGGGACGCTGCCGGGCGGGACGCCGGTAGTGCTGGAGAATTCACTGCTCACGGTGAGCACGGATGACCCCGAGACGGTGCAGCCGATCCTTGATGCGCTGCGGGCCAAGGGGCTGGTGATCCGGTCGGTCAAGCCGATCCGCTCATCGCTGGAGGACCTGTTCATGCAGGCGGTCACGGACCCGACGACGGGACAGGCGCTGGCGCCCGGGGCGGCCCGCGACGGCAAGAAGGGGGGTGGGCGATGATCCTGCGTCAGACCGGAGCGATGTTTGTCGATGCGTATCGGGAACTCAACTACAAGAAGATGTTCTGGATCACCCTCGCGCTGTCGATGGTGGTGGTCGCCGCGATCGCGTGCATCGGGATCAACGACCAGGGTTTCACGGTTTTCAAGTGGACGTTCCCGATCGAACTGCTGAACACGAGCATCATCGAGAAGAGCGCGTTCTACCGCTTCGTGTTCTACACCTTCGGGTTCGGCATCTGGCTCACGTGGGCGGCGACGATCCTGGCGATCATCTCGACCGCGAGCATCATCCCTGATTTCGTGTCGTCGGGCTCGATCGAGCTTTCGCTGAGCAAGCCGATCGGGCGCCTGCGGCTGTTCTTCACCAAGTATCTGACCGGTCTGACGTTCGTCGCCCTACAGGTGGCGGTGTTTGCGCTGGGGGCGTTCATTGTCATCGGGATTCGGGGTGGATCGTGGGATCTGCGGATGTTCTGGTCGATCCCGCTGGTGCTGCTGTTCTTCAGCTACCTGTACTGCATCTCGGCGCTGGTGGGAATCCTGACGCGGTCCACCGTAGCGGCGATCCTGGTTACGGTGCTGCTGTGGGCGGTGATCTGGATGGCGCACATGGTCGAATCCGGCTGGCTGCTCCAGACGCGCGTGCAGTACGACGTCGCGGTGCAGTTG
>JBOHNM010000246.1:0-3953 GCA_050730675.1 Phycisphaerales bacterium
GAGCCACCGAGTGGCCACCGCAGAAGAAAAAGATCGCATCGTCGCCGGTCTCGCCGAGATCATCGAAGAGGTCACCGGTATCGAGCCCTCCGAGGTCACCCTCGAGAAGTCGTTCGTTGACGACCTGGACATCGACTCGCTGTCGATGGTTGAGATCGCCGTCCAGACCGAGGACAAGTACGGCGTGAAGATCCCCGACGAGGATCTGGCCGGTCTTCGCACCGTCGGTGACGTCGTGAACTACATCGAGAAGCTCGAGCAGGAGAACCCCGAGGCCGCAGCCAACATCCGCGCGCAGCTGGAGGGCTAGGACAAGTGACACTCCCTTCCACTGCCAACGGTGGCTTCCCCAACGTCGTTGTGACGGCTATCGCCGCAACGACATCTATTGCGCCTGACATCGAAGGCACGTGGAAGGGACTCATCGCCGGGGAAAGCGGTATCGAGGTTCTCGAGGACGAATTCGTCGAGAAGTACGGTCTGCCCGTGCGTATCGGTGGGCACCTCAAGGAGCCGATCGACACCCACATGACCCGGCTAGAGCTACGCCGGATGGCCTACGTGCAGCGCATGGCGTTGCTCGTAGGCCGTCAGGTGTGGCAGAACGCTGGCACGCCCGATGACATCGACAAGGACCGCCTGGCGGTCGTCATCGGTACCGGGCTCGGCGGTGGCGAGCGCATCGTCGAGACCTACGACACTATGAATCAGCATGGTATTCGCAAGGTTTCGCCGCTCGCCGTACAGATGTGTATGCCCAACGGTGCGGCCGCGGTTGTCGGCCTCGAGGTCGGCGCCCGCGCCGGTGTCATCACCCCCGTGTCCGCATGTTCGTCCGGTTCGGAGGCCATCGCACACGCATGGCGCCAGATCGTGATGGGCGATGCCGACATGGTCGTCTGTGGTGGCGTCGAGGGCATGATCGAGGCCCTTCCGATCGCCGCGTTCTCCATGATGCGGGCCATGTCGACACGAAATGACGAGCCGGAGAAGGCTTCTCGCCCGTTCGACAGGGACCGTGACGGATTTGTGTTCGGCGAGGCCGGGGCGCTCATGGTCATCGAGACCGAGGAGCACGCCAAGGCCCGCGGTGCGCAGATCATCGCCCGCGTGATGGGTGCCGGTATCACCTCGGACGCGTACCACATGGTGGCCCCGGGTCCCGACGGTGAGCGTGCCGGAGCGGCAATGAAGCGCGCGCTGGAAACAGCCGGCCTGTCCCCCAAGGACATTGACCACATCAACGCCCACGGCACGGCCACCCCAATCGGAGATACTGCCGAGGCCAACGCGATTCACGTAGCAGGCGTGCAGCACGCCGCGGTCTACGCGCCCAAATCCGCTCTCGGACACTCGATTGGCGCCGTCGGCGCACTGGAATCGGTGTTGACAGTGCTGACATTGCGCGACGGTGTTATCCCGCCGACGCTGAATCTTGACAACCTTGATCCCGAAATCGACCTCGATGTCGTTGCGGGAGAGCCGCGTCACGGGGACTTTAAATACGCAATCAATAACTCGTTTGGATTCGGCGGGCACAACGTCGCGCTTGCCTTCGGCAAGTATTAGAACCAGAGAGGCTGAAGATGACGATCCTGGCTCCGGAGGCCATCGACGAATCGCTCGATCCGCGCGACCCGTTGTTGCGCCTGAACACTTTCTTCGATGACGGCAGCGTCGAGCTGCTGCACGAGCGTGACCGCTCAGGCGTCCTCGCCGCGGCGGGCACGGTCAACGGAGTCAGGACCATCGCCTTCTGCACCGATGGCACCGTCATGGGCGGCGCTATGGGCATCGAGGGGTGCCGCCACATCGTCAACGCCTACGACACCGCCATCGAGGAGCAGAGCCCCATTGCGGGTATCTGGCACTCCGGCGGTGCTCGTCTGGCCGAAGGCGTTTCGGCGCTGCACGCCGTCGGGCTCGTCTTCGAGGCCATGATCCGGGCCTCGGGTTACGTCCCGCAGATCTCGATCGTCGTCGGTTTCGCCGCCGGCGGCGCCGCATATGGCCCGGCACTGACCGACGTCATCATCATGGCGCCGCAGAGCCGCGTGTTCGTGACCGGACCCGACGTGGTCCGCAGTGTCACCGGCGAGGACGTCGACATGGACACCCTGGGCGGCCCCGAGGCCCACCACAAGAAGTCGGGCGTGTGCCACATCGTCGCCGACGATGAGCCGGACGCCTACGCCCGTGGCCGCAAGTTGATCGGGTTCTTCTGCCAGCAAGGCGTCTTCGACCGCAATCGGGCCGAGGCCGACCACACCGACCTGCGCGCGCTGCTCCCCGCGTCAGCCAAGCGCGCCTACGATGTGCACCCCATCGTCAACGCCCTGCTTGACGCCGAGGATCCGTTCGAGGAATTCCAGGGCAAGTGGGCACCGTCCATGGTTATCGGCCTGGGCCGTCTAGCCGGGCGGTCCGTGGGCGTGCTGGCCAACAACCCGCTGCGGCTGGGTGGCTGCCTGAACTCCGAAAGCGCCGAGAAGGCAGCACGTTTCGTGCGTCTGTGCAACGCGTTCGGTATTCCGCTGATTGTTCTCGTGGACGTGCCGGGTTACCTGCCCGGCGTGGGCCAGGAGTGGGGCGGCGTGGTGCGCCGCGGCGCGAAGCTGCTGCACGCGTTCGGTGAGGCCACCGTTCCCCGCGTCACTCTGGTGACCCGGAAGATCTACGGCGGCGCCTACATCGCCATGAACTCGCGCTCGCTGGGCGCCACCAAGGTGTTCGCGTGGCCGGAAGCCGAAGTCGCCGTGATGGGCGCCAAGGCCGCCGTCGGCATCCTGCACAAGAAGCAGCTGGCCGCCGCTCCCGAGGAGGAGCGCGAGGCGCTGCATGAGGAGCTGGCCATCGAGCACGAGCGGATCGCCGGTGGCGTCGAACGCGCCATCGAGATCGGTGTGGTCGATGAGGAGATCGAGCCCTCGCAGACTCGCGCGGTGTTGACTCGTGCGCTCGCCGAGGCTCCCATGCGACGCGGCCGCCACAAGAACATCCCGCTGTAAAGGTGGGCGGCACCGGCAACAGCTCAGTCACCGTCGACGGGCATCGGCTGGCGTATCGGCAGTTCGGGTCCGGGGATCGCGTCGTGGTGCTGTCCCACGCCTTCCTCACCTCGCACTACCTGGAGCATGCCTGGGCCAAAGAGTTGGCCGAACGCGGTTTCCGGGTGATCTGTCTGGATCTGCTCGGCGCTACGGCCGACGATCGCCCGTTGGAGCTCGACCGCTACAACTCGCAAGCCTTGGGGCGTCAGCTCATTGGCGCGCTGGATGCCCTCGATATCGAGCGAGCGGTACTCGGTGGCACCTCCGTCGGCGCGAACATTTCGGTGGAGGCGGCGGCGTTAGCGCCTGAGCGAGTGGCTGGTCTGCTGTTGGAGGGACCGTTCCTAGAGCGGGGCATCGGCAACGCCGGTTATCTGTGGTCCGCCGGGCTCACCCTGTTCACCCTGGGACGACCGCTGGTGTGGTTGGCCGGTGCGGTGGCCCGATCGTTCCCCGAGACCGAACAGCCCACCCTCGGTTTGATCCGTGAATTCCTGATCGCGCCGCCCGCACGCTCCGCGGCCTTCATGCGGGGGATGCTGGTGGGCCGGATGGCGCCGCCGCGTGCCGTACGTCGGGCCGTCAGTGCGCCGACAATGATTCTCTCGCTCACCGCCGACCCGTTGCATCCGTCGGCCGACGCACACAATCTTGCTACCGACATTGTTGGCGCTCAAGTGATTTCGTCCGGGACACTGGCCACCCTACGGTTCTGGCCGCGCAAGGTGACACCGGCGATCGTGAGCTTCCTGGTGGAGACGTTCGGCATCGATGTCACCGCTCGGCAGGCTGACGCCTAGCTACTCGCCTACTGTTAGAGTGACGTTTCATTCACATAATCGACAAGGGAGTCTGGGGAATGGCACTTCGGCGTAAGAAGGCACTCAAGTTGCTTGTCGACGG
>JBOHNM010000247.1:0-3874 GCA_050730675.1 Phycisphaerales bacterium
CAGCAAACCCTTTGCCCGCTCGACGAGCTTGCGTGTCTCGAGCCGGTCGGTCAGGTTGGCCACCTCGTGTTCCAGCGCCGCAATCTCACCGAAGCGGCTGACGGCGACCTCGATGGCCGGAATCAGATCGGTGATGGAGAACGGCTTGACCAAATAGGCCATCGCGCCCGCGTCGCGGGCCCGCTCGACCAGTTCACGCTGCGAGAAGGCGGTGAGGATGACAATGGGCGCAATACGCTTGGCAGCGATCTCCGATGCCGCATCGATCCCGTCGCGGCGGGGCATCTTCACATCCATGATCACCAGATCAGGTTTGAGGCTCTCGGCGAGATCCACCGCCTCCTGGCCGTCACCGGCCTGGCCCACGACCTCATAACCTTCCTCGTTCAGCATCTCGGCCAGATCGAGTCGGATCAGTGCTTCGTCCTCGGCGATGAGGACACGGCGCGGGGCGGAAGCTTCGGTCATGGCGGCCATTCTTCCGTGAGTGCGGCCGATCAGCGACCTCGGGGTTACCTGGGCGCGTCGGGCAGGTGCGGGAGGCCCCGTGCCGATCCTCTAAGGTGGGAGTCCGCACCAGTGCTGGCCCTCGTATCCCAACTGGCAGAGGAAACGGATTCAAAACCCGTGCAGTGTGAGTTCGAATCTCACCGAGGGCACTCAATACAGACATGAAAAATGAAGGACCGCACCATCGCGGCCCTTCATTTCCCCTCGGTTTCTACTCGGACCCGCCGGCTCCCGACGGTGTCGACGCCCCGGCTTTGGCTGTGGCGCTCTCCCGCTGCGACGACGTCGCCGACGGGGTACCGGCCCCGCCGTGGCGCGGCTTGTCACCGGCGCTCGGCTTGTCCCCGGACTTCGGCTTGGTCCCGTGCTCCGAATGGCCCGACTTCCCGCCCGAGCGGGTCGCCTTGGTGCCGGTGCCGTCATCCCCGGCGCCGTTCGCGGCCGATGCCCCGGTCGAATCACCCTTGGTCGAGTCCGGCTTCGTGGACTCCGGCTTCGTGGACTCGGGCTTGGTCGACTCCGGCTTGGTCGACTCGGGCTTGGTGGACTCAGGCTTGGACGGCTCGTCCTTGGCGGGCCCATCCTTGGCAGGCTCGTCCTTGACGGGTGCCTCGGGCTTGGTGGTCGCCTCCGGCGTCGTTGTGCCGGTGGTGTCGGTGCCGGCCCCGGTGGCCGGATCCGTCGTGGCTTCCGCCGGCTCCGTCGGCGTCGCGGTCTCCTCTGCGGCGGGCGTCTCGGTCGCGGATTCTTCTGCGGCGGGGGTCTTTACGGTCTCCTCCGTCTCAACCTCCTCCGTTGCCGTCTCCTCGGTCACGGTCTCTTCGGTCACCGTCTCTTCGGTCGTGGCGACTTCCTCGACGGTGGTCGCCTCATCTTTGACCGCCTCCGTCGACGTCGCTTCCGCATCCTCGGATTCGCCGGCCTTGGCCTTCTCTTCGCTCTCCGCGGATACCTCGTCGCCGGTCTTCGCCGCCGACTCGGCATCCTCTGCGGTGACCCCGTCGACCACGCTCGTCCGGGCCGCACTCAAAGCCGTTGCGGCGGCGGTCTGCCCGCCAAGCCCACTGAACAGCTGGGTGATCGCGGCGACCACCGACGTCACGATCGTGTTGATCACCGTCGGCACGAAGCTGAAGATCTGGCCGATCAGCTGTCCGAGCGCCGTCAACACCGCAGTGATGGGGTTGGCCGGAGTCGTCGGCGTCGTCGGCTTCAACGACTTGATCAGTTCCTTGAGGATGAGCGCTATGGGTTTCGGTGTGCCGTCCTCGTAATACAGCCCGAAATGCGCCTCATTGTTGAGGAGGTCCTCGGTTTTTCCCGCACTGTCCAGCAGCGTGTACAGGAAGATGGGCCCGGCCCCCGCGATGTTCTGCCAGGTTTTGATGAAGTCCTCGATGTAGGCCTGCTGGGCAGCGGTTGTCACCACATTGGTCGGGAGGCCGTACTCACTGATCCACATCTTCAGTTGTTCCTGGCCCGGCGCGAGGTAGGAATTCATCAGATCCCGCAGGGCTTGAACCTGCGAGGCCGCGAAGTTGCCGGAGCCGAACATTGAGAAGTAGTCGTACGGATGGAAGGACAGCGCGTCGAAGTAACCATTCGCGCCGGCGTTATACATCGCCTTGACGAAGTCGACGGGGTTCATGGTCCAGTTGCCCAACGTCGTCCCGGCACCGACCACCCCGCCAATCACGGTGATGTCGATATTGAGCTGTGCGGCCGCTTGTTTGATGCTCGTATAAGCGGCCTTCAACATCTTCGTGTAGTCGACCGGGTCCACCGGATTCCAGAAGATGAACGCGTTCGGCTCGTTCCAGATTTCGTAGGCGCTGATCTTGTCGCCGTAGCGCAAGGCCACCTGCTTGGCGAAGGCCGCGAAGTCGTTGACATCCTTCGGCTGACCGTTGACCGGCGATGACTCCGTGGCCCACGTCGGCGTGGAGTTCAGCACACCGAGAATGCCCATGCCTTTGGCATTGGCGGCGTTGACGATCATGTCCATTGCCGCCCAATTCCTGGTGGCGCCAGGAAGATCGGGGTCCTTCAGTTCGATGTTCGCCCACGGCACCAGCACCCGCACGTTGGTGACGCCGATGTCCTTCATCGACTGGAGCCGCTGATCGACCTCCGCACGGATCGCGGCAATTTCTGCTGCGGTGATGTTCGGCTTGAGAAGTTGGTCGTTGATGTCGTGGAAGAAGTCCCCGCCCTCGGAGATGCCGACCGTCGACGGAGCCTCATCAATGGCCGCGACGTTGAGAATTTCGTACGACGCGACCCGCTTCACATCCGGCATGACGAAATGGCTTCCGGCCGCGGCGATCATGGCCGTGGTGGTCAACCCGATTACTGCACGCTTCATCACTCCGCGTGTCGACCCAGGAACGTGTCCCCACATCGCAACCGCCTCATCTCTACTCTTCTGTACCTCTGACCACAGTTTCGTGCTTGAGAGTGCAAGAAAATTAACTGAGCTGACGGCAATTTGCATAACTTACCCAAGGGTAATATTTGGGCCGAAATACTTAGCCCGGAGCAGCTGATTTTGGCAACTAATTGACCGCTCGGAAAATAGTGGTTTGCATTCTCATAAACTGAGTTATGGCAAAGCGTCACCGCCACTCATGCGACTTTCCTGAGAGCGGTCTCAGCAGGCAAAATGCTCTATTTTCCCAGGTACACGGGCCGCTTGCGGATGGAAGGATCGGCAGCAGGCAGCGGCGACCGCGCCAGTTTTCTACGCCGATGTGCAATTTTGGCAAACTTATCCACGGCTTCTTTGAGCCCTGGCCTCCAGATCGTTCGGCGGTGCCGGGCTATGTTTGCCCACAGCAGCGGAGAATCGGGTGATCCGGCCCCTGATCTTGCAATGTGGGAGGACACCGATCCGGTTGCTGTCGGCGATGCCCGCAAAACCGACGCCCGGAGACCTGACGACAGGCGGCCGCGGCGTCCTGTTGCGCTAAGCCGGGCGGTGACAACGTGATTCGAGATATACGAAGGGCCGCGATCGCTCGCGGCCCTTCGCATTCCCCTCGTCTCAGTCAGCGGTCCCGCCGCTCCCGTTGTCCGAGTCCTTCGGTGACGACGCTTCGGAGGCCCCGACACCCGCGGTCGCCCGCGGCTTCGGCTTGTGCCCCCGCGGGCCGGAAGCAGTTGCGCCGTCCGCAGCACCGGTAGCACTGCTCGAGCCGGTGGTGTCGTCCTTGGTGCCGCGGACCTTGCCGTGACGCCACGTCTTGCGCGGGCGATCCACTCCCGAACCGTTCGTGGCGGCCGGCTTGTCCTCGGTGGCGGACTGCTCGGTGGCGGACTGCTCGGTGGCGGACTGGCCCTCGGTGGCGGTCGTGCCGACCGCCAC
>JBOHNM010000248.1:0-3861 GCA_050730675.1 Phycisphaerales bacterium
GCATCACCCCCCCCCCCGACCCCGCCAGCACCTGCCCGATCTCCGCCAGGTACACAAACGGCGGGAACACCGCGATCTCCACCCCCGGCAACCCCTTGGCCCCCGCGGCGATCGCCCTCGCCAGCGCCGTCCCGCTCGCCCGGTCGGTGTTCATCTTCCAGTTGCCGCCGATGATCGCTTTGCGCATAGGCCCGAGCGTATGCCCACGAGCCCTCCGCGCCGGCGGAGGTTGCCTCACCTCAACGAAAAACACCCCGGCGCAGGCCGGGGCGTCGATCACTCAAGTCACACTCTCACGCTCAGTCCCGTCGGTTCAGCATCGACAGCAGCCGCAGGAACTGCAGGTAGATCCACACGATCGTCACCAGCAGCGCGAAGCCGCCGTACCACTCCATGTACCGCGGGGCGCCGCTCGCCTCGCCGCGCTCCACGAAATCAAAGTCGATGATCAGGCTGAACGACGCGTAGAGCAGGATCGCCACGTTGATCGCGATCGCGATCGGCCCGCCGTCCCACGCCCAACCCATCTTCACGCCCGCCAGCGGCAGCAGCCACGACGAGATGCAGAACAGCAGCACGCCGATGCCCGCGACCGCCATGATCTTCTTGAACCTCCCCGTCGCCCGCAGCCACCCGGCCCGGTACATCATCAGCATCCCGAAGAGCGTCCCGAACGTCAGCACCGACGCCTGCAGGATGATCATCGGCCCCGTGACATTCCCCGCCTTGGTCGCCGAGTTGGCGTAGATGTACGACACCGCGCCCACGAACACGCCCTCGCACAGCGCGTACAGCGGGGCCGCGATCGGCGACGCCGCCGGCTTGAACATCATCACCAGGCTCAGCACGATCCCCAGCAGCGCGCCGCCGAGGGCGCTCAGCCCCGCCACGCCCGGGTTGCTCTCCATCCAGCCGTACCCGACCACCGCCGTCGCCGCGCACAACCCCGTCAGGATCATCGCGCGGTTGGCCGTCCCCGCAATGGTCATCGTCGTCGACCGCTCGGCGGTCATCGCGCCGCCGAACAGCTCGGGCTTCAGGGCGGGGTTGCTGGTTGCAAATGCGCTCATCGTGGGCTCCTGGGGTTGGACTGGCCGCACATCTTAGTGGGCCTCCGGAGCCTTGGATTTCGGATATTCACCGGCCGCGGGATCACTTGGCGGGGGCTGTTCCCGCCCCGGCCGGCTCGGCCCCCACGCCCGTGTCCGCCGGCTGGCCGGGCGGGGTGATCGCCTGGCCCGTCCGCCAGTCCACCTTGGTCGGCAGCAGGCCCCACGTCAGGACCGCCCACGAGTTGCTCGTGCCCATCAGGCTCTGCTTGAGCTGGCCGTTGGCCAGCCCGCCCTGCCGCTGCAGGATGCGCCCGCCGCGGTCCTTGAGCGTCGCCTCGATCCGCCAGAAGCTGCTCTCGGCCACCAGCAGGTTCTGGAGCTTCGTCAGCGCGGCGTCCTTGAGGCCGCTCACCGCGCACACTTCGGTGATGTCCGCCTGGGTGAGGTCGCGCTCCAGCCGCTTGCGCACCACCGCGTCGGCGAACGCCGCGCCCGACGCCGAGTGGTCAACCGCCACCGCCAGCGCCTCCAGCGCCTCCACCGGCGCCGCATGAACGCTCAGCTTCGCCGGCCCGCGGAAACGCACGTTGTTCCGGTTGGCCCTTCCCTTTTCCACCAGCGCGTCGCTCGCCACATCCATCGGGTCGCCCGCGATGGCGCCCCAAGGGTCCAGCGACCGCAGCAGCGATCCCTGCGCGTCGTACAGCCGCACCTCGACGGTGTACCCGTCCTTGAGCACCATGTCGAAACCGACAACGTCGGTCGCGAGCTTGGAGCCATCGCCCCGCTTGCTCACCGTGAGCCAGAACTGCACCAGCTCCTTCAGCCCCTGCTGCAGGTGGTGCGACTCGTACCCCGTCACCTGTCGCTGCACCGCCAGGCGCGACTCGGTCTGCCGGCTCATCAGCCCGATCACCGCCAGCGACGAGACCAGCGCCAGCAGCATCACCAGCGGCATCGCGAAGGCCCCGCCCCCGCGCCGCCCGTCACACTGTTGTGCCCGGTCGCGCCGGCTCATTCGCCGCCCCCCGCCGCGCCGCCGTCGTTGAGGTCGCGCAGCTGCGCCTCGTACTGCCTCAGCATCCGCCGGTACAGGTCCGCGTTGGCCCCCGTCGGACGGATGTTCCGCAGCGTGCCGACCATGAGCTGCGCGAACTGCAGGTCCGACATCCCGCCCGGGCCGGTGCCGTTCTGGTTGTTGCTCCCCGAGCCGTTGGCCGTGTCGGTGCCGGAGCCCGGCGTCGCGCCGTCGTCGGTGCGCGTCTCGTCGGGCGCGCTCTCGCCGCCGCCCAGCATGTCCATGATCCCGCCGAACTTGGGCTTGGCCGCCACCGACCAGCAGACCTCGAACATCCACTCGTTCTTCACGCCGTCGATCGTCTCCACGCCCACCTCGACGAACGCCGGCAGGTCGTTCCACGCCCCGATCTGCGCCTCCTCCAGCCGCACCAGCTTCTTGGTCTCGGCGTTGGTCTTGGCCAGCCGCCAGTTCACGCGCGACAGGCCCGTGGCGATCAGCGACTCGCTGTTGACTTCCTTCATCTCCGCCCGGCCCGGCACATAATTGACCCAGTACAGCGACTTGGAGTCGGGGTTCTTCTCGTCGTCGGGGCGCAGCTCGAAGGCCCCGCGCACCGCGGCATACTTCGCCAAAGGATCCGCGTCCCCCGCCTTGGCCTTGGAGCCCAGGATCGGCGGCTCGGCCACCACCAGCTCCAGCCGCTGCCAGCCGGTCTCGGCATCCCGCTCGAGGATGATCCGCGGCCGCCCGGTCGGCGCAGCCGGCGCGCCGCCCGTCATCGCCTGCATCAGGATGTTCGGCTGGTCCATCACCAGCAGCCGCGCGGCCTTCTGCATCGTCGTGTGCGCCCGCGACAGCTCGAAGACCTGCTGGGCCCGGCGCTGGCTGCGCTCGTCCCCCCGCGCGATCGCCCCGAACACGCCCAGGCAGACCGCGACGATCAGCGACCCCAGCAGGGTCGCCAGCGCCAGCTCGATGACCGTGAATCCGCGACGATTGTTCACTTGCCGCTCCCGTTGCCCCGGATCGAGTTGCCGAACGGCTGCGCCGTTCCCGATGAACTCCGCGACCACATACCCGTGGACGACGACCCGCTCCGCTGCCCAGACGAGGATGACGAAGACGACGAGTCCGAGCCGGCCATCCCGCTCACGTCCAGCAACTGCTGCACGAACTCGCCCAGCTTCTCCGGGTCGGTCAGCCGGACGCCCACGTCGGGGTTGCGCAGCCGCGCCGCCACCAGGTTGTACGGCCGCGTCAGCTCGGCGAGCTGCTCGCCGTACCCGAACCCGCCCACACCGTCCGGCACCGCCGCGAACACCCGCGCCCGCATGATCTTCGTCGCGTTGAACGCTCCCTGGCCGTGCGACGTCGTCACGCCGCTGAACAGGCCGCCCGGCGTCGAGGCGATCTCCACCGGCTCGGCCACCAGCGACCAGCGGAACTGGTACGTCCCGTCGTCGTAGTGCGAGCTCTGCTGCGGCATCGCCTTGGGGTCGTCCAGGAACTGCAGCAGCAGCCGGCTGGCCACCTCGAACGCCGCGAGCTGCTGCTTCTGCCGCACCTCGGCCCTGTTGATGAACGCCAGCGCGCTCACCACGCTCGTCGCCACCACCGCCAGCAGCACCGAGGCGAGCACAACCTCAAGGAACGACGTGCCGCGCCGGCGCACCGACCGCGCCGCGCCCAGACGCGTCACCGGCACCGATCTCCGCATGTTCCGTCGCATGGTTCAGTCGTCCATCGTCCACAGATCAATATTGTCACCGGCGCCGGTCACACCCGACT
>JBOHNM010000249.1:0-3809 GCA_050730675.1 Phycisphaerales bacterium
GTTCGGGGGGTGGGGCGGTCGCGGCGCCGTTGGTGGGGGTCGGGTGGAGGGCGGCGTTGAGGGCCGCGACGGCCTCGGGGGTGACCATCGGGCGCGGGCCGGGACGGGGGGCCTTGCGGCCGCCGCCGGCAGAGAGTTCTTCGATCAACGTGTTGAGCTGCGGGATATCGCGGGCGGCGACGATGCGGCCGACGCGCATCTGGTCGAAACCGGTCTTCTTGAGGACGTTGTGGACGCCTTTCCAGTGCTCGGCAAGCCAGCCGGGGCGCTGGTCGGTTTCGATATCGGTGATGTGCTGCTTGAGGGCGGCGATCGCGGCGGTGTAGTCCATTAGGAGAGGCTAGGGGCGTTCCGGGCGGGATGCGGTGGTGTGACCGGGCGGTTTGGAGGTCCGGACCGGCGATGTCGTAGTATGGTCGGGCATCGGGCGGTGTGCCGCGGCGGTGACCGATCGGGCGAAGTGACGCATGAAGACCACGCTGGATATTCAGGGGATGCACTGCGCTGCGTGCGTGGATCGCTTGACGGGGGCGTTGGGGAAGGTTCCGGGTGTGAAGTCGGTTCATGTGACGCTGAGCCCGCCGCGGGCGGAGGTTGAGAGCGATGGGCCCGCGCCGGTGGAGGCGCTGGACCGTGCGGCGCGGGCGGCGGGGAGGTACTCGGTGGTCGCGCCTTCAACGCCGTCGGTGGACGCCGGTTCGGGTGGTGCAATGCACGAGCACGCGGGCGTTGCGGCGACGGGTGGGGCGAAGCCGAGCCTATATCCGTTGATCCTGATCGTGGCGTTCATCGCGGGGATCGCAGGGACGGCGACGTTCGTGCGCGGCGACGGGTCGTGGCACACGTTCATGCTCGACTTCATGGCGGGGTTCTTCCTGGTCTTCTCGTTCTTCAAGCTGCTGGACCTGCGAGGGTTCGCCGATGCGTACCAGACCTACGACATCGTGGCGAAGCGGTCGCGGGTGTACGCGCTGGTCTATCCGTTTATTGAGCTGGCGCTGGGTGTGGCGTACCTCGTTCGCTGGCAGCCGACGGTCACCAACTCGGTGGCGCTGGGGCTGATGCTGATCGGGTCGGTAGGGGTGCTGCGGGCGGTGCTGTCGAAGCGGGCGATCCGATGCGCGTGCCTGGGGACGGCGCTCAACCTGCCGATGACGACGGTGACGCTGGTCGAGGACCTGGGGATGGCGGCGATGGCCGCGGCGGCGCTGGTGTGGACGCATTGAGCGACGGTGGCCTGACGGTGTCAGCGTTTTTCAGACAGCGTGTTGATGACGGCTTCGAGCAGGTCTTCGGGCTCGGGAAGGCGACCTTTGCCCGTCGTGCGGCAGGCCTGCCAGCCGTCGGCGGGGTCGATGACTTTGTAGCCGTCGGACTTGAGCGTGTCGAGGTTGCGCTGGGTGGCGGGCTGGTCCCACATCGCGGCGTTCATGCTCGGGGCCAGGATCACAGGGGTGTGCCTGCGGTCGATGGCGCTGAGGATGAGGCAGATCATGTCGTCGGCGCGGCCGGTGACGAGGCGGGCGAGCGTGTCCATCGTGCAGGGGGCGATGATGGCGAGGTGCGCGGCGCGGGCGAGGGAGATGTGCTGCGGGTCGGAGCTTTCGATGTGCTCCCACTGGCTGGTGTAGACGGGGCGGCCCGAGAGGGCCTGGAACGTCAGCGGCGTGACAAATTTCGTGGCGGCCTCGGTCATCAGGACCGTGACTTGGGCGTCGGCCTGGGCGAGGCGCGACACGAGTGTGCACACCTTGTACGCGGCGATGCCGCCGGTCACGCCGACGATGATCCGCTTGTCGCGCAGGACTTGGGCGCGGAGATCTTCGTGCGGATCGGCCATGGCGGAGCCTCAGTTGGGTCGGCCTGCGGCTGGATGGATCGGCCTGCGGAGGGGTTACTGTGCCGCGGGGAGGCCGGGGGTGCCGGCGGGGAGCGCGTTGATCGTCGCGGGGTCGGTCGCGTCGAGTTCGGGGACGATCTTGCCCTGCATGATCTCCTCGATGACGATCTCGAGGTCGGAGCGGCCGCGGCGATCGACCATGGGGCGAGCGCCGTCCATGAGCTGGACGAGGCGGCGCTGGATGAGTGCGCAGAGCTTGAAGCGGCCGCCGACCTTGTCGATGATCTCGTCGCTCTTGAGGGCTTCGATCATGGGGGTGGATACCTCCGGGTCCCGCCGCGGGGGCGGGGCTGTGGGGCGGGGCTTGGCGCCCGCCGGGTGTTGGCTGGATCAGAAGGCCCGGTCGCTCGGGTCGGCCTTCGGTCTACGGTTCGCGTCGGGAGAAGCCCCAATCGAGTTTTCCACAGTGATAATTGCCTCGCACGCGGCGAACCGAGAGGTATACTAGACCTGCTGGCCGCTCCGGACGAGGGTTTCTGTCGGATCGCGGTGCTGCCGGCCGTTCTCGAGTGATCCGCGGCCGTGTCGGCACCGTCTCCACTGTTCACGTGTGAACCACAGGTTCCCCTGAACCGGTGAGTGGAGGGATGGCGGTTCAGGGCTGCATACGGACATCTTGCTTGATTGGGCCCCGACCCGGCACGGGTCGCGGCCGTGATGCACAGCGGTGATCCGCTGGGCGTGTGCACCAGAGGGACGGCGGCATGCTGGTCAAACACTTTGCGTTCGGCGATAAGGTCGTCCACACCGGCAGGCCGGAGTGGGGGAGCGGGCTGGTGATGTCGGCCTCGAACGACACCTACGAAGGGAAGCCGTGTCAGAAGCTCACTGTCCGGTTCGACCGGGAGGGGCTCAAGACGATCAGCACCGCGATCGCCAATCTCGTGCCGGCGGAGGATGCCCCGGCGATCCTGACGCACGACCACGAGTCACCGAACGACCCGCTGGCGTCGAGCACGGCGGCGTCGGTGAGGGAGCTGATGACCAAGTTACCGGACGCGTGCACGGACGCGTTCATGCCGCATCGGTCGCGGATGCAGGCGACGCTGGCGTTGTACCGTTATGCGGACCATGGTGGGTCGCTTCTGGACTGGGCGTCGGTGCAGAGCCGCTTGAAGGATCCCATGAGCCGTTTCAACCGGCACGAGCTGGAGGAGATGTTCAAGCGGTTTGTGTTTATTCGGGATGAGCACCTGCGGAAGCTGGCGTTCGAGATGAAGAAGCAAGACCCGCAGGGACTGACGGAGTTATCGCGGACCGCCCCGCGTAATGCGCAGCAGGTGTTGAGGCGGTTCGACCCGGTGCGTTGACCGGGGGCGACAGACGGTGCAGGCCGACGTGGGGGCGTTTGGCCTGATAAGCTGTCGGTTGGGAAGGATCCCTGATTCCATCGACGGAGCGAAGTGTTTCGCGGACGCTCGGGAGCGGCACGCCGGTGTGGCGCGCCGGGCCTGCGTGTTGCCTTAGTCCTTTGCCGCCGCGTGACCTTGCGCGGCGCGACATAGGACCGCGCGGTTACGGGGCGGGCCCCGGGCCGAGCGGCCGTCAGATCAGGAGCCAGGCCATGAACGAGCAGGATTTTCAGGCGAAGCTCGGCGACCTTATCGAGCAGATCAACTGCCTTCCTCCTGACCAGCGCGACCGCCTGGGCAAGCTGGCCGAGGAGACCAAGGACCGCCACGACCGGATGAAGAAGACGGTGGCGGACCTGCAGGAGTCCCTGGACTATCTGCGGCTGAGCATCAAGTACATGATGTTCGACCTGGAGGCCACGCGGCGCGAGAACCAGTACCTGCGCAAGCTGTTGGAGAAGCAGGCCAGCGGGTCCGAGGGCGGGGATGAATCGCCGGAGTGATCGGTATTGATCGGCTGCTGCAAGTGAAAGAGGCCCGGACCATTGGTCCGGGCC
>JBOHNM010000250.1:0-3781 GCA_050730675.1 Phycisphaerales bacterium
GTGCCATCCTCAGTGCGCTTGCGGGGGCCCAAAAGGATCAGCGGCAATGCTGAACCCCCTGACGAACCCCATCGAGAACGGGATCGTCGTCGGCGGCGCCGGGGCCGTGGGGGCCATGTTCGCCGAGCTGTTGGCGGCAGGCGGGCTGCGGATGACGGTGGTGGACCTGCCGGGTGTGGCGAATGGCGCCCGCGGGCGCCCCTTCGAGGTGATCGAGGGAGACATTCTGGAGAGCGGTCCGCAGCTACGGGCGGCCCTCGGCGATGCGGACCTAGTACTGCTGACCGTGCCGGAGAACGTTGCGTGTGCAGCGATCCCGGCGCTCGCTTCACTGGTGAAACCGGGAGCGTTGCTTGTCGACACGCTCTCGGTGAAAAGCGCCATGGTGACCGCCTGGGCATCAGTCGATGCCGAGGTGGAGGTGGTCAGCCTGAACCCGATGTTCGCGCCATCACTGGGGGCAGAAGGTCGGCCGATCGCGGCGGTGACGCTGCGCGATGGACCGAAGGTAAGGGCGCTCGTGAAGATCATCGAGGACGGGGGATTCCGCGTTGTGCCGATGGGTCCGGATGAGCATGATGCGATAACTGCGAGCGTGCAGGCCGTGACGCACGCGGCCATCCTCAGCTTCGGCATGGCGTTGCGGGAAATCGATACCGACATCGAGCAATTGGCGCGCGTGGCGCCGCCCCCATTCCAGGCGATGCTGGCGTTGTTGGCACGTGTGGCTGGTGGAACCTCCGATGTCTACTGGGATATCCAGATGGCCAACCCCAACGCGCCGGAGGCGCGCAAGGCGTTGTCGACTGGACTGCTCCGGCTGAATGAAGCTCTCGCGGAAGGTGAGTCGAGCTTCGGCGCACTGTTCACGCAGATCAACGATTTCCTGGGGTCAGCTTCGTCCGAACTGCGTAGTCAAGGTCAGGCAATGCTCGAGGCGCTGTCCGCGCCCGGAGGCACTTCGTCGGAATATCGAGAGTCGGGCAGAGAGGAATGAAGTGACTGCACAGGTAACTCCAGAGGGCAATGAGATGACTGCGCGGCTCGAATCGCTACGTGCTGAGCTAGATGTGATCGATGAGCAATTCCTGGACGCATTGCGGCGGAGAATTGAATGTTGCGTACGCATCGGTCTGCATAAGACAGATTCCGGGGTGCCCGTGATGCAGCCGCGTCGTATCGCGTTCGTCAAGGAACGAGCGGCCCGCTACGGAGAGCAGCACGGTATTGATGAAGAATTTCTCGACAAGCTCTACGATCTGATCATCGGTGAGACATGCAGAGTGGAATACCTGGTGGTAGGGCACGCGGCCGAGTAACGCGCCGTGAGCTCACCACTGGTCGGCTTCGATCGCGCCGAAATATCTTGTGGGAGTTATCGGCTGGGGCAGTAATCGGGTGCGCCGGGTTGGCCGCCACACGTTTCTGGGAAGCAGGGTTATGAAATCGCTCATCGTCTGTGTGTCGATATCGAACGGCAGTACCCGCCGGGTGGCTGATCAGATGGCCGAGGTGCTCGGCGCCGAGGTCGCGGAGCCAGAGGCGGTCGACGTGGATACGCTGGGCCAGTACGACCTCGTCGGCTTCGGGTCTGGCATTTATTTCATGGCTGCACATCCAAGGTTGCGGCGGTTTGTGCGTGATCTGCCGCGCGTCGATGGTCTCGCAGCGTTCACCTTCTTCACCAGCGGCCTGGCTGAGCGTCCGTTGTTGGGCATCCGTCGCGGGCTCGCTTCCAAGGGCATTGATGCGGTCGATTCGTTCTCTTGCCGGGGCCTTGACACCATGGGACCTTTCAAGGTCATCGGCGGGCTCAACAAAGGACGGCCCGATGATCACGATCTTGAGCAGGCCGCGGCGTTCGCGGCGCGCCTGCGTGGGCGGGTTGCGGGCACGTAAGTCGTTTCACTGCGCGGGCGTTTCGTCGATGTCCAGGACTGTTACGAGTGTGCGTATCCACCATTGTCGGTGGTGGTTTGCTTCGGGGTCGTCGATGCCGGCGCTACGACGAAATGCCGCCCCGTAGGCAGATTCGGTCGCGAGTGCCTGATGCAACGCCGCGACGGCCAGTCGGGTATCGCCGAGGGCGGGGGGAGTGCGGCCGGAGGTTCTTCGGACGGCGTGCAGGGCATCGACGACGGGATTGAGAAGCCCGGTTCCGTCGTCGCGCCATCCGGCTGCGTGAAGGGCGATCGCCAACTCTCCGTAGCCGTCTGCGTAGACGTCGGCGATGCAGCCCACGAGTTCTGAGACCCGGGCCCCGCGGCGGATCCAGTCCTGGGTGGCGTGCTCGACTGCGGTGCGGATTCGCCCACCGCCATGACGGAGCAGTGCCACAAGCAGACCGTCGCGGCTCTTGAAGTGATGGGCGACACCGGCGTCGGTCATGCCGACGCGGTCGGCGACGGCGCGTACCTGGACCGCGTGTGGACCGCCCTCGACAAGTAGTTCCTCAGCGGCCTTGAGGATTATCGACTGCGCCTCGGCAGGCTGTCGGCGCTTTCGTGGCTGGCTCACGAAGGACAGTTTACCTTGACGCATCAATGTAGTCGGCTATACCTTGACATGACAAGGTATAGCCGGCCGACGAGGAGGACCACTGATGCTGCGAGTCAAGGAGCAACTTCCGGGTATCGAAAACGAGATCGCTTTGGTCCCGCTCTTTAGGGGTGCGTGGCGTCTGGCTCCGTACGTGATCTTGCCCAACACGCCGGCCGGGACGCGGGCTGTCATCGAAATACCAGACGGCAGGCTGCAGGGGCGCGGCATCGTCGCGCAGACCAAGGGCGGCGCGAACGCCGATTGGTTCGTCATCGGACCGGATGGAACTGGCACAGCAGACTTTCGGGGGACAATGGAGACCGAGGACGGGGCAGCGATCTATGTGCATGGCCACGGTCGCTGCGACATGTCGGCGGGCTTTGCTGGCGGAACGATTCTGCGGGGCTATGCGCACTTCGACACCGGCAGTGACAGGTACCGCTGGTTGAACAAGGTGCACTCAGTGTTCCGCGGCGTCGTTATTGGTGACAGCGCGGCGGGCAACGGCATCTACTACGACGAATACTTCGAAGTCCTCTGACCCGGTCCTAGTGGTCAACCGGTGAGAACCTGGCCGGGGGACTGAGGCGCCCGTCACCCAAACCTCCGGGAACCTCTCGGTGCGTGGCAACGTTGAGTAGGGCAGACTCAACTGAGACGTACTATGGACGTGGTCGGACATGTAAGGAGTAGGACATGGCGCTACTGCTTCGAGAAGCGATTGGCGACAGCCTGCGGCGTACCCGCGCCGACCAGGGACGGACCTTGCGTGAGGTGTCGGACACCGCGCGAGTGAGCCTCGGATATCTCTCCGAGGTGGAGCGCGGACGCAAGGAAGCCTCCAGCGAGCTGCTCGCCGCGATCTGTGGTGCGCTCGAGGTCCCGATGTCCGAGGTGTTGTCTGAAGTCAGCCAGAGACTGGCGCTTCGCGAGGCTCCGGCGCACCGTCCGGGTTCCGGGGCTGGTTCGGTCGGTGGCATCGACGTCGCCACCAAAGTGGTCATCCCGCAGGTTCGCGCAATGGCGGCCGCCTAACTACTGTGGCGCTCGCATTGTTTTGCGCCCAGTAGGGGGTGTGGGGATCGGCATGCAACAGATAAGTTGGGACCCACGCACTCCTAGATAGTGACGACTGCGACAGAAAGCGGATCGATCTCATGGCTAACCCGTTCGTCAAGGCGTGGAAGTACCTGATGGCACTGTTCAACGCGAAGATCGACGAGAACGCAGACCCGAAGGT
>JBOHNM010000251.1:0-3757 GCA_050730675.1 Phycisphaerales bacterium
GTGCGATGCGCAGCCAGGCCAAGGAGCAGCTCGTCGCCGCGGCCTTCCAGCAGGCCGTGCAGGACCACAAGCTCAAGATCGTCGGCAACCCCGTCGCCAAGGACCTCGATAAGGTCGAGGTTTCGCCCGACAAGGCGATGACGTTCGAGCTCGAGATCGAGACGATCCCCGAGTTCGAGATGCCGTCGCTCGAGGGCATCGAGATCCGCAAGCCGATCATGGCCGTCGGCGAGGACCTGGTGAAGGCCGAGATCGACAAGCTCGCCATCCAGGAAGGCCGCCTCGAAGAGCGCCAGGTCCCCGAGGCCGGCGACTACCTCACCGGCCACGCCAAGCTTACCGGCGGCTCCGACAACAAGGTCTACTTCGAGTCCGACGGCATCGTCGTGCAGGTCCCCGCGGCCGACAAGAACGGCAAGGGCATGATCGTCGGTCTGGTCGTCGACGACCTCTCCAAGCAGCTCGGCCTCCCCAAGCCCGGCGACAAGAAGGTCATCAAGACCAAGGGCCCCGAGAACCACGAGAATGAGGCCTTGCGCGGCCTCGAGCTCACCGTCGAGTACGTCCCGTCGCGCGTGGACCGGATCATCCCGGCGACGACCGACGAGCTGGTCGCCCGCTTCGGCATGGCCGACACCGCGGCCCTCGAGAGCACCATGAAGGGTCGCATGGAGCAGCGAATGGGCATCGAGCAGGCGACGGTCATGCGTCAACAGCTCGCCAGCCACTTCATGCAGAACGTCAAGATGGACCTGCCCCAGCGCCTCAGCGCCGCTCAGGCCCAGCGCACGCTCGAGCGCCGCCGCATGGACCTCATGCACCGCGGCGTCGATCCCCAGAAGATCGAGGAGCACATCGCCGAACTCCGCGCCGCTTCCGCCAACGAGGCCTTGGGCGAACTCAAGCTCTTCTTCATCATGGACCGCGCCGCCGACCAGCTCCAGGTCAAGGTCTCCGACACCGAGGTGAACGGCCGCATCGCGCAGATGGCCATGGAGCGCAATATGCGCCCCGACCAGCTCCGCACGCAGCTCATCCAGACCAACCAGGTTGCCAGTGTCTTCGGCCAGATCCGCGAGCACAAGACCATGGACGCCATCCTCGCCAAGGCCAAGGTCACTGATATGCCCGGCGACGAGTTCAACAAGTGGGCCAAGGAGCACAACGAGGCCGGCCGCACCGCCTCCAAGAGCAAGGCCAAGGACAAGGACGAAGCGAGGGCCGAGTCCAAGAGCGAGTCCAAAGCTGAAGCCAAGGCTGAAGCCAAGGCCGAGAAGGAACCCGCCA
This sequence comes from Phycisphaerales bacterium, assembly GCA_050730675.1. Lineage (GTDB taxonomy): Bacteria > Planctomycetota > Phycisphaerae > Phycisphaerales > UBA1924 > JBOHNM01. Next base: position 1,288 of record JBOHNM010000251.1, read on the forward strand.
AGAAGAAGAAGTGATCGATCGATCGTGCGGACAGCATACAAAATCAGAAAGGCCCGGCAAGTTGCCGGGCTTTTTTCATTTGATCAGAAGTTGTACTTTACGACGCGTCACGTCGCTGTGGCCATCGCCGGCGCCAATGACGGATGTGATGGAATGACCTCGCCCGCCGCCAGCCGAGCCCGCTTGGCCCGTCGCTTGGAGATGATCAGCCACGCCGCCGCGATGAGGCAGACCAGTAGCAGCGCCACCACGATCGGCACGACTACCGCGAGGACCGAGACCACCACCGCCGCGCCGCTCTCGACCGTCGCCAGCAGCGGGTTCAGCAGGCCGCCGCTCACACTTGTGGAACCCACGCGCGTCGTCACCGTCGCCGCCTGGATCACACCCGCCACGCCGCCGCCGGCGATCACCGCCGCGGCCCACTTGAGCATGTCGCCTTGAGACCCCGTAAACGTCCACTGGCTCGCCGCGGCGATCGTGCCCGCCACCACCGCCGCCGGCGTGGCAACGGTGTCGAGGGCATGGTCCAGCCACGGGCACCAGTACGCGGCAATCTCCAGCGCCGAAGCGACACTGAGCGCGATCACCGCCGAAGTACTCCCCAGCCACGCCAAGCTCGGATTCAGAGACACCGCCCCGGCATTGGCGGCAATGGCCAACACCGCCAGCGGAACAAAGACACGGAACCCGCACGCGGCCGCAAGCCCAAGCCCGATGAGGATGGCAAGCACGACGTCCATGGGGAGTCTCCTGCCATCTTGTTGGGAAGCCGGTCGGGCGGGTTTCAGGGCTGATTTTCAGGCCGATTTGACGCTCACGAGATCGTCGGCACCCAGGCGGCCAGGATGTCCCGGGCCGCCGCCAGGTCCTTCCGCTCGATCATCTCGGTGGTCGTGTGGATGTACCGCGTGCCGACCACGATCCCCAGTGCCCGCGCGCCGGCCGCCGTCTGCTGGGCCGCGGCCCCGTCCTGGCCGCCGCGCATCAGGATGGTGCGCTGGTAGGGGATCTTGTTCCGCTTGGCGCACGCCTCGACCTCGTCGATGAGCTTGTGATCGGCGATGAACGAGGAGTCCATCACGTGCAGGCCGAAGCCCTTGCCGTGGTCGGTCACCTTCTCATCCTCGGGGACGCCCGGCGTGTCGCACGCGAGCGTGACGTCGATACCGATGCCGATATCGGGCGCGATCTGGTGGCTGCTGGTCCTGGCTCCGCGCAGACCGACCTCTTCCTGTGTCGTAAATGCCACATAAATCTCGCACGAGTGGGCCACGCCGCTCTCTTCGATCTTGCGCACCGCTTCGATGCCGAGCCAGCACGCCACGCGGTTGTCCATTGCCTTGCTGACGAGCTTGTCGCCGATCTCCGCGAACGGGTCGTTGTAGACCACGTAGTCGCCGATCTTCACGCGCTTCTTCACCTCGGCCACGGGCAAGCCGGTGTCGATGAAGAGCTCCTTGATATCGGGGATCTTGGTCTTGTCCGCCTCGCTGGCGATATGCACCGGCCGCCCCGCGGGGTTCAGCACCGCCGGCAGGTCGCCGTTGCCCGTCACCACCAGCACGCGCCGCGAGAAGAGGTTGCGTGTGTCAAAGCCGCCGGCGTTGTTGATCCGCAAAAAGCCCTTGTCGTCAATGTGCCGCACGTAGAAGCCGATCTCGTCCATGTGACAGAGCATCAGCACGCGCGTCGGGCGGTCGAGGCCATTGCCGCGCGTCTTCCCGCCGGCCTTCTTCTTGCCGCCGCGCGGCCCGCGCCGGCAGATCAGGCTCCCCATCGCGTCGGTCCGCACCTCGTCGAACAGCCCGTCCACTTCCTTCTCGATCAACGCACGGACACGCTCCTCGCGGCCGGGAACGCCGGGGGTCGAGCAGAGGCGACGGAGAAGATCGACGTTGAGGGACATGCAATGCTCCAAAGACCGTTTGCACGAAGACGCCAAAAGGCGAACGAAGGCCAAGGTCGGAACGCGATACGGGGCGGAAGTTTAGCAGATGCGCCGCGGCAGGCTCGGTGTCCGAAACGTGCGTTGCAACTGTCGCTCGCGGGTGCTTTCATTGCACAATGGCCCGCCTCTCGCCCATCGCCGACCTCATCGCCCGCGCCCAGGCTCACCTTGGGTCCTGGGGTCCGCCCGACGGAGGCGTCCCAATCGTTGAGACTTTCGGCGAAGTGCCCGTCGAATACGCCGCCATCCGCAAGTCCTGTGGCCTGATGGACGAGCCGCAGCGCACCGTGCTGGAGATCACCGGGCCGGACCGGCTGGATTTTCTCAACCGCATGGTGACGCAGGAACTCAAGGGTTTCGAGCCGTTCACGGTCCGGCGCACGTTCTGGCTCAGCCGCAAGGGGCGGATCGATGCCGACCTGCGCCTGATCAACCTTCCCGACCGGGTGCTGGCGGATGTGGACACCTTCGCCGCCGACCGTGCCGCGGCAGGCCTCTCCGGCTACATCATCACCGAGG
>JBOHNM010000252.1:0-3748 GCA_050730675.1 Phycisphaerales bacterium
GAGACAAGTCGTGTGGTTGCTCTACAGCCCGCCGATGTGTCGTCGTCGTCGGCATCACCGCCATTGACGGTAGGCGACAGAACGTAAATTGAATAGTCGTTCATATCGGAGATCGCATTGCGTCCCCGCTATGTCGTGGGTCACAGTGGGGACCATCCCTTTGGGTCGGCGTTCGCGGGTTACTGCGGGCCGTCGGCGATGCCGCGTATGTGGATCGTGCGAATTTGTAGACCCGACAAGGGCGTTGATGGGCGCGCGTCGTGAGTGTCCTCTAGCGTCTACTCACTCGTACCAGCCGAACGCGACGTACACCGCCAACGCGATGAGAAAAATGTTGACCGGCAACAGCTTCCATTCGTTTCTTCGCAGGTGTACCCCAAATGCCCCGGCCTGCAACACTGCGAGCCCGGCGGCTGCTAGCGGACTGAGCGCCGGGGCGATACCCGTCCATTGCGGTAACACCACCCCAGCGGCCCCGAGCACCTCCAGCGCCCCGATCGTCTTGACGATCGTTCGGGGAAAAGTCATTCGCCCATGCGAGATTCGGGTTACCGGCGATCTTCTCGTACGGGGTGATCACCTTGAATAACCCGGCTCCGAGGCTGACGATAGCCAGCGTGATGGCACAGATCCATAGCCAGGAGTCCATCGCCTCAGTATTCACCGCACGAGCGCCTCTACGGGTGCGATTCGCGCCCGGCCACGCCGTAACGTCAGGTCTCGGCAATCCCGATAAAGAACTTGACCGCTCTGCGGACTTCGTCGGTGTGGCGTGCATCGAAATAGCGGAATGATGGCGGAATGTGGAGGTGCGGTATCGGCGTCAAGGTCGGGCCGTGACTCTGGGATTGAAATCTAGACCGGAGAGGAAGTGACGTAGGTCGTGGTTGATGCCGGTGACCCGGTGCGGCGCCCCCGTGGCAGGCCCCGTAAGGGTGGCGAAGGGGTGTCCGCCGATGAGATCTTCACTGCGGCATTGCGGGCCTTCGCCACTCACGGCTATCAGGGCATGTCGATGCGCACACTCAATCGTGAGTTGGGCGTCAGTCACAACCTCCTGCACCAGCGGTTCTCGTCAAAGGAACAGCTTTGGTATGCCGCCGTCGACTGGGGTTACGGGTCACTCGTCAAGAAGATCCTTGCCAGCGACGATGAGGAACTGGCGCCCTCGGCGCGGATAACGCGGTTCATCAAGACCTTCACGATGTTCTCGGCCGAGCATCCCGAACTGGTCCGCATTATGGACATCGAGGCAGGTCAGGACAGCGAGAGATTGCAGCACATCTGTCAGAACTATGCACTGCCCATGCAGGAACGGTTGGGGCCCGTGTACGACGAGGCAGTCGCGGCGGGGGAGCTACGCGAGGTTCCGCAGCAGACGATCTTTTTCCTCATCACGTCCGGGGCGGCGGCGCTCTTCAGCAGCGGTGCCATGGCGCGCACCCTGTTCGGCGACGACATCTCGACTCCCGAACAGATCGAACGTCATGCCGAGGCCGCCGCCGGGCTGATCGTCAGGGGCCTGCTGCCGTAACGGAGGCACCCACCGGCGGATATTTCTCCGTATAGTCAAGGCAATTGACATAGAGGAATCGACAGAGGAGGCGAGATGGCGCGTCCATTGCATGAATTGCAGGTGGTCCGGACCGAGCAGGTCACCCCGCACATCACGCGGGTTGTGCTCGGCGGTAACGGGTTTGAAGGTTTCGATACCGGTGTGTGGACAGACAGCTATGCCAAGCTGATCTTCCTCCCGGAAGGGCACGAGGGACCCGGGCCGCGTGATATCGATCAGGCGCGCGAGATGCAGGCCACGGTACGCACCTATACGATCCGCTCCGTCGATGCCGACCGTCGGGAGATCGCGATCGACTTCGTGGTACACGGGGACGCCGGCGTAGCAGGCCCATGGGCGGGGCGCGCCGAACCGGGCGACAAGCTGTACGTCACCAGCCCGAATGGCGCCTACTCGCCCGACCCCGCGGCCGACTGGCATCTGCTCGCCGGGGACGAAGCAGCGGTCCCCGCCATCAGCGTCGCATTGCAAGCACTCCCGGAGCACGCTCGCGCCAAGGTGTTCATCGAGGTGGCGGGTCCCCAGGACGAGATCGAATTCGACACCCGCGGTGACGTAGACATTGTTTGGGTGCATCGTGGCGGTGGCGCCGACGAGGTTGGCGAGGAGCAATCAGGGGACAACGCCCCGCTCGTCGCGGCGGTCCGCGAGGCCGATTGGCTGCCCGGACAGGTCCAGGTGTTCATCCACGGCGAGGCACAGACCGTCATGCACAACCTGCGGTCCTATATCCGCAAGGAACGCGGCGTCGACGCCAAGTGGGCGTCCTCCATTTCGGGATATTGGCGCCGCGGCCGCACCGAGGAGTCGTTCCGGGTCTGGAAACAGGAGCTAGCCGCTCAAGAGTCGGCGAGTTAGCTTGCATCCGAGGGCTTCTGCACGCACCGTGGGGGAGTGATACCGCAGCTGGCCGCGATCCTTGACGAGTTCGCGGAGCATCTGGCGCTCGAACGCGGTCGATCGACACACACTCAGCGGGCCTATCGCGGCGATCTCACGTCGCTGTTCGATCATCTGTCGGCTGCAAATCCCGACGCCACGCTGGCCGATTTGTCGCTCCCGGTGCTGCGGTCATGGCTCGGCGCTCAGGCCAGGCAGGGCGCGGCGCGGTCCACCGTGGCGCGGCGCACCTCTGCGGTCAAGATCTTCACCGCCTGGGCGACCCGTCGCGGGTTGATGGAGATCGATCCTGCGATTCGCTTGCAACAACCCAAGTCTCGCCGGGTACTTCCGGCAGTGCTACGGCAAGACCAAGCTGCCGCGGCGATGGAGGCCGCGATTGCCGGTGCGCAACAAGACGATCCGATGGCGTTGAGAGACCGGTTGATCGTAGAAATGCTCTATGCCACCGGGATCCGAGTCAGCGAACTGTGTGGGCTTGACGTCGACGATATCGACCAATCACGGAAGGTGTTGCGCGTCTTAGGTAAGGGTGACAAGGAGCGCACCGTACCCTTCGGCGGGCCGGCTGCCGACTCTCTGACAGCCTGGCTGGATCGCGGTCGGCCACATCTGGCCGTCGAAGGCTCAGGCGCGGCGTTACTGCTCGGCGCGCGGGGTCGACGCATCGACCCCCGTCAGGTTCGCACCGTGGTGCACCAGACCATGTCCGCGGTACCCGGTGCGCCCGATATCGGCCCCCACGGGTTACGGCACAGCGCCGCAACGCATCTGCTGGAAGGCGGAGCCGACCTGCGGGTAGTCCAGGAACTACTCGGGCACTCCACGTTGGCTACCACTCAGCTGTACACCCATGTCACTGTGGCGCGCCTACGAGCTGTCCACGATCAGGCGCATCCGCGGGCCTGACGGCGCCACGGCTGCTGGCTCGGTCGTGCACCACCACCGGCCACCAGAACCAGCGGCCCAGCAGGGTCGCGATGGCCGGCACGAGGAACGACCGCACGATCAGGGTGTCCAGCAGCAGGCCGAGTCCGACGGCGGTACCGAGTTGGGCGATGTTGCGCGCCGGCGCGACGATCATCGCGAACATGGTGAAGCCGAACACCAGGCCTGCGGTCGTGACCACCCCGCCGGTGTTGGCCATGGACCGGATGATGCCTGTCTTGATGCCCGCGTGTAGCTCTTCCCGGAACCTGGCCACCAGCAGCATGTTGTAATCGGCGCCGACGGCGACCAGGAACACAAACGACAGCGGTGCCACCGACCAGT
>JBOHNM010000253.1:0-3619 GCA_050730675.1 Phycisphaerales bacterium
GCGCCGGCCAGCCCGCGGCGGATCTCGAGCGCCTCGGCCAGGGCGGCGATGGCCAGCGCCGGGCGCCCCGCGTCGCGCTGCAGGAGGCCGAGGTTGGTCAGCGCGTTCGCGACCTCCGGCAGGCAGCCCTGCGGATCGCCGCCCGCCAGCGCGCGGCAGAGCTGCAGCACCTGCGCAGCCGCCTGGCACGCCTGGTCGTCGCGATCCCCCATATACCGCTGCTATGCCAGCCGCGCGTCTGTGTCACGCCGCGGGCGGCGCGACATTTGACAAGCCGCCTCAGCTTCCCGCTGGGTGGCGCCAATGGGGCGGAAGAAGCACAGCGTCGGCGCACGGGCCGGATGAGGCGGCGCCGGCGCGACCAGCGGCGCTCCCGCTCCGCAAAGCGACCCCCGCGTGCCGATCCGTTCGAGCCGGGCAGGTCGGCGCGCCGCTCGCCGGGTGGGCGACCTACTGTGCCGTGCTCACCTACGCCATCCTCGTCGATCAATAGCACCTTGAGCCGGAGTTCATCTAGCTAGTTCGCCATCCTGCTCGCCGCCGGCCTGCTCGGACCGACCGGCATCGCGCTGGCGCGGTTGCACCTGATCACCATCTGATTCTAAGCCGGCCTGCACGAGCTGCTCGGCGTCGACTTCATGCAGCAGGGCGACGCGTTCCTCAGCGCCTGGGATCGTTGATTGTGGGCGATGTATGAAGGCTACTTGACCGCCGGTTTGACCAGGTACAACGGGGGATTGAACGGGCCGAAGTCTCCTCGTGTAGTCCAGATCCGGTCCGTGTCTGAATCTTTGATCACAAGCAACTTAATGATGCTCGTCTTTTTTACGTCCTTGAGGGTGACCCTCACTTGATCGGTGCCGTAGCCTACCTCCACAGGGGCGACTACTTCTCCAGAGCGCCCAAACACAAGATATTTGCACGAGAGCTTGGTGACGTCCGGAAACTTCTCCCCAGGATCTAGTTCAAGCGTGACATATGCTTCTATGTCTACTGGCTTTCGTATTTTGAGAACCTCGATCTGAGACCTCAACGATTCAACCGTTGTCTCGAGTGCAGTCTTGCCAGAGGAAAGGGTCGCTATTTCCCTTTGGGCATCGAGAAATCGCACCACAAAGCCGGCAGACGCGAGAGCGGTCCCGACCAACAGGATCAAGGTAAACCCAGAGATCCCTAGTTCAAGTCCGAATCCGCTGAACTTTTGAGTCGTCCGCAGGGCGGCGGGCATTCGGTCAAAGAGCATCGTCGCGACCGTCGAGCCGACGACAACGATCCCAGTGATTGCCAGCGCGATTTCCAGGGTCACGGACCTGCCTCGATGGAGCGTGTCAGTGCTAGTAGCAGGCAGTCCCGCCGACCGGCCCGTAAGGGGTCGACGCCCAGCATGGTCCGCCCGCGGGCGTATTGAAGTTGGGGAACGGTCCGAGTCGTCCCTGCGGGGTACAGCAATAATTCGGAAATCGGAATGATGCGTCTGCGGGTGTTGGTTGCGGTCGACCGCTCCCGTCGGTCGGCGACACACAGTTCCCGCCCTCGCACACCCGATCCCCTTTGCAGTCGGTTTCTTTCGTACACTGAGCTCCGGCGCTTCCTGCGATCGAAACCACAAGGAGCGAACCGAGCCAGAGAAGTCGAAACCTTCTAGTCTTCGAACAGAACATTGGGGCGCGCACCATCAGAGGGTCGCGAGTGTCAAGGTTATTTTGCTGGCATGCCATTTTGCTGGCATTCTCAAAGTGAGCGGCAGCCGGAGGCAGGCCGGCTCGAGTGACGCGCATCGCATCGGCGGCCGCTTCGTCTAAGGGGCGCGAGCCTCGGGCCCGCATGGGGCGCGAGCGCCCTACGGGTATTTCCCGAGTTGTCCTCCACACTGAGACCGTGCAATTGTTACGTGTCATAGGGGAGGCATGGATACAACTTTTGGTGGTGGGCTATGTCTATTGAGACCATCATCGGAGTACAATGTGCGTCCGGCTGCCGCCAACGACGTCGAGGAGAGGCACCGCATGACTGCGACATATCCTTTCGTTTTGGCACACGGCATAGCGCGATTCGACTTTCTCGCGCGCCAGCTTGAGATCGTCGGCGGCCAGGAAGAGGGCGACGATCGAGACCACTACTTCCGCTGCATCCGCAGCACGATGGTCGCCGCCGGGTTCGACGTCCACCACTCGAGCGTCTCGTTCGCCGCCGGCGTCGACACCCGCGCGCGGCAGCTGCGGCAGAACGTCGAAGCCGTCCTCGACCGCACCGGTGCCGGTCGCGTCCACCTCATCGCCCACAGCATGGGCGGGCTCGATGCGCGACGCATGCTGTTCGACGGGCGGGATGACAAGCTCCATGATCGGATCGCATCGCTGACGACCATCGGCACGCCGCACCTCGGCACCCGCTTCGCCGATTGGGGCATGAACCACAGCCGGGAGCTCTTCCAGCTGTTCGAGTTCGCGGGAATCGATTCGCTCGATGGCTTCAGGGACCTGACCACCGAGGCGTGCCTCGCGTTCAACGCCAAAGCGCGGGAATTCGAGCAGTCCTGTGTTGTGCCGTTTCAGACCATCGCCGGCGTTCAGGAGCTGCCCTTGATCTTCGCGCCGCTGCAGTTCTCCTGGTTCGTCATCCATGCCTCCGAGGGAGCCAACGACGGCCTCGTGTCGCTCGCATCGGCGAAGTGGAAGGACGAGTACTTCCTGCGCCAGCTCGACGCCGATCACCTGAACCAGATCGGTTGGTGGGATCCCAACGAGCTCGGCCGCCGATTCTTCCCATCGGTCTCGGCAACCCAGCTGTCGCGCAAGGACACCGAGGCCCGTGCCCGCGCCCTCTATATCGAGCTTGCGCAAGATCTCGCGCGACGCTTCCCGCTGAAGAAATAGGAGGAGGAACTGTGTCCGCACTTCGCCCCCCCGGGCTCGGGCCACTCATCGGCCATACGACGCACGACAGCTGCCGCCTGTGGATCCAGGCCCCCCAACCGGACGGCGGGCCGGGTGGGGCTGGTGCCGACCGGCGTACCGTCGGCGTCATCGGGCTCCTCACAGCCAACGGCACTGCGGTGGAGAAAGCCTACTACTTCCGGCTCCAGCGCGAGTTCGACCGGACCGGTACGTTCGTGCTCGGCAAGGACGTCGCGCTCGGACGCCACGCCACCGATGGGGTTCCGGCAAAGCAGCAGGACAAGCCGGTCAAGCTGAAGCCCGACACGGCGTACACGGTGCGCATGGCGACCCTGTCGATCGACGACCCCATGCCGGACGCCGAGACTCTGGACGACCGCGAGCTCGCCCTGCGGCTGCCGCCCATCGAGAACATCGCGCCGATGTTGCTCGACCTCCCGCCCGAGCTCTGTGAACTGACCGTGCGCACGTTCCCCGACGGGGCTCAGAGCGCCGCCCAGCTGGCCTTCCTGCTCGGCTCATGCCGCTATCCCGGCCTCCTCTGGAAGGTCAAGGAAGCGGACCGCATCTTCGAGCCCATGCAGAAACAGCTGGCCGAAGCGGCGCGCTTTACGCTCATGGTTGGCGACCAGATTTACGCCGACACGCTGAACCGCTTCGTTCCATTCGGGCGCGCCGACACCTACGAGGAATTTCAGGAACGATACCAGACGGCCTTTAGC
>JBOHNM010000254.1:0-3596 GCA_050730675.1 Phycisphaerales bacterium
CTTCGCGGCCGATGCGGAGCGAGGCTTGCCCGCGCTGCCGGTGATGCCGGCGAGCCTGATCATCGAAGGGATGGCCCAGACCGGCGGGATTCTCGTGGGGCATGCCGAAGGATTTGAGCAGAAGGTCATCCTGGCGAAGATCAACCGTGCGGAGATCCGTCGGGATGCGACGCCGGGGACGACGCTGCGCTACACGGCGAGCGTGGAGCGGATGGACGAGGCGGGCGCGTCGATTGTGGGTGAGATCGAATTGATGGACCATGCCAGACCCGCCGCGGGGTTCGTGAGCATCGGGCGGGTGGAGATGATGTTCAGCCACCTCGACAACAACATGGGTGGGGCGGGGCAGAGCGGGGAAGATTTCCCAGCTCACAACTTTGTGTTTGGAGAGGGGTTCAAGACCCTGCTGCGGAGCAGCGGGTTCTAACCGCTGCTAGTAGTGGGCGACCTGGGTCAGGCCGACGACCACCGGGAACGCGCTGAGGGCGACCGCAGCGAAGGCGAGCGCACGGGCGCGGGCGGGTGTTCGGCGGGCGATGATCTCGCAGACGCCGATGACCAGGACAACGCTGGCGGCCTTGAGCATGACCAGGCCGGCGATGCCAAAGGCCTCGAGCAGGTTGCGGGCGATGGGGTTGACTTCGGCGCCGCCGAGGCTCAGCACAGTGGCGGTGACGAGCACGTCGAGTGCGGCCAGCAGGACGTACCAGTGGTACAGGCCCTGCGAGCGGGCGGGTGCGGCGGCCGTGGCGACGGATGACGCGTTCATAGAACCACGGGCTGACGCATAACCGTGGCGCCAGCCCGCGTGCATGGGGGGAGATGAGCCGTTGCAAATCCGTTGAGTCTCACTCGGCGATTGGACGCGACTCGAGTGTCTCTCGGGAAATCCTGTCAAAGAGCCGGGACGGCGCCGTGCGCCCTGTCCACAGCTCGAATTGCGCGGCGGCCTGTTTCACGAACATTTCGAGGCCGCCGATTGTCCGAAGCCCCGCCGTTTCGGCTTGTTTGAGAAGCGGCGTGCGGAGCGGGTTGTACACACCATCCAGTACGACGCTGGAGCGCGGGAGGTTCTGCAAAACTGGTTGTGGCAACGGCGAATCGGCGGGCCCCGGGCCCCCGGCCATGCCGACGGGTGTGCAGTTCACCACGGCCGAGGGGGCCGCGGCGGCGAGCTGATCGACAGTGAGAGCGGTTGCACGGTCGCCCAGTTCGGCGACAAAGGCCTGGGAACGGGCCAATTCCCGCGAGCAGACGAGCACGGGGAGGCCCTCGGCGAGCAGGGCGACGGCGACGGCGCGGGCCGCGCCGCCGGTGCCGAGAATCGCCACGGATGTGGGTCGATACTCGCGGAGGAGTTCGACGACCGCGGGGCCGTCGGTGTTGGCAACGTCGAAGTGCTCGGGCAGGCCGCGGGGGGAGCGTTTGACGGTGAGGGTGTTGGCGGCGCCGCAGCGTTCGGAGAGGGCGTCGAGGGACCAGCGGCTGTCGCCTTCTTCGCGCTGCTCGCGGGCGAGGCGGACCAAGTGCTGCTTGTGGGGGATGGTGACCGAGCAGCCGGAGAAGTCCAGGTGCGGATGGTCGATCATGGCCAGGAGCGTGGCCTTGAAGTGCTCGTACTCGGGCGGGATCGGCATGGGGAGGTAGACGCCGTCGTGGCCGAGGGCCTCGAACCCGGCGTTGTGTACCAGCGGCGAGAGCGAGTGCTCGACGGGGTAGCCGATGACGCCGTAGACACGGGTGGATTCAGTGATGGACTTGAAGCGGTAGAGGCCCCCGAGTTCGTCGATGGTGGGCTGGCCGGGAGCGGTGGCGGTTGTGCGCTTGAGGGAGGCGAAGGTGAGGAAGCCGCCGAACTTGGGGGCGAGCACGCGTGACATCATGCCGAAGGGGCCCATCGCCAGCGCGATCATCGGCTTGCCCTGCGTTGTTCCGGTGCTGGCCTCGTAGATGAGGTCGAGAAGTTCCAAATTGTCGCGGAGCGAGCGGGCGCGGTAGGCGACTTTCACGACGCGGCAGGCGGGTTCTGCGACCATCTGCCCGACTCGCCGGATCAGGTCGTTGGGGCGGGTCTGGAAGTCGTGGACAGAGAGGATGAGGGCGGTGGACATCTCGCGGAGCTGGCCGGGATGGTCTACTGCAAGGTTGATCTTCTGCTTGATGTTCTCTGAGCGGGTGTACGTGCCCAGCTCGACATCGAGGTACTTCGGTGGGTGCTCGGTTCCCCACCCCCCCGCGGCCTTGCCCTGGGCGGTGCCGAGTCGTTCGAGCAGGGCGATGCGGGCCTGATCGTCGCCGTCGTACTGGCCGCCTTCGAGCACGGGGCGGCAGGTGACGATGCATGGCAGGGGGCATTCGCTCACGAGGCGGACGAGGGCGGGGATTTGGGTTTCGTCGTCGGTGCCGGTGTAATAGCTATCGACACGGAACTCGACGAGGTCGGCTGAGCCGTCGCGGGCGGCGCGGGCGTCGGTCGCCGCGGCGGCAAGGTCCTCGACCATGATGGGGACGCAGAGGAGGGTCACGGGCCAGCGTAGGGATCGGCGTTAGGGTGGGGGCGGGATGAGGTGGAAAGGTGCGAGTGAGATTCCGAATGACCAGGCGTGGAGATTTTCCTGGAACTCCTTGGCGCAGTGTTTGATGGCAGCATGGCCTGCTGCGAGGGTGGTTTTCGCGATTGGATCAGGGGTGTCGCGGTGGTGACGGTGTTTGTGGCGGTGATGGCGGGACTGATCGCCTTGTTGGCATGGTTGCTCGGATGACCGAGGCGGCGCGGGCAATTCCGATACAGCGACTTGTCGGAAAGGGCGTCAATGGATATTGAATCGGTGGCCAACCTGATCGAGACTGTCGTGCCGATCGTCGACCGGGCGCCGATGAACCGCCGAGACACGCGTCGCACGCTTCGGTTGATAGGGCTCTCGGTGCTCGGCTTTGTGTTAATCGTCACGATCGCGGTGATGATCTCCATTGCGATCACCTCGTGAGAACCGCGGCTGCCCCACGACCGGCCAGATATCCACTCGACCATGCCCACTGAAAATTGAATCCCCCGATGCGGCCGTCAACGTCGCAGACCTCACCGCAGATATGCAGGCCGGGGCAGATGCGGGACTCCATCGTGTCGAGGTGGATCTCGCTGAGGGGGATGCCGCCGGCGGTGACCTCGGCGTAGGTGAAGCCGCGGCTGTCATTGACGGGGAGCGGGAGGCGTGCGGCGGTATCGACAAGGGCGCGACGCTTGTCGCGGGGCAGGTGCTCGGTGCTGGCGGAGGGATCGACGCCGGCGTGGTCGCAGAGGGCTCGGGCGAGGCGCTCAGGGAGGCCGAGCGGGCGCTGGGTGAGTAGGCGGAGGGGCGTGGCGTCGCGGCGGTCGAGCAGAAGGGCGTCGAGCGATTCGGGCGTCATCGACGGCAGCCAGTTGATCGTGAGCGTGGCAGCGGGGTCGTCGGCGCGAGCGTCGAGGTAGTAGCGGCTGATGTCGAGGACCGAGGGGCCGCTGAGGCCGAAGTGCGTGCAGAGGGTGGAATTGGTGAAGGCGGCGAGTTTCTTGCCGGTTCCGGAGCGGACCTCGAGCGTGGCGGGGAGGGTGAGAC
>JBOHNM010000255.1:0-3483 GCA_050730675.1 Phycisphaerales bacterium
GATCTTGGCGGAGCGCTTGAGGAGCTGCTTCTGCAGGTCAATCAGCTCCTGGGTGGTGTAGACATAGATGAAGTTGCCCTGCTCGACGTAGCCGTAGCCGTTGACGTGCAGGATCGCGTCGAGCGCTTCGTAGAACGTCACGTTGTAGAGGTTGAGGCTGGGGATCTTGCCGGTGACGTTCTTGCTGGTGACGATGTTCTTCTGGCTCTGGATCGCCAGCATCTCAAGGATGTTGGAAATTTCCTCGCCCTGGACGTGGATGTCCACAGTCATGTTGTCGCTGACCTTGACCTTGGTCTGGTCGACGCCGGCGGGCGGAGCCTTGGACGGGTCGCGCGGGGCGGGGGCCGTCGGGGGCTGGTTGGCGCCGGGCTTGCCGCCCGGGACGCTGATGCGCGGCTGGCCCGCGGGGGTCGGCTGCTGGGCCGAGGCGGAGGCGGCGACAAGGCCGCTCAACGCGAGAGCGGGGATCGCGCCGGCGTGGGCGACGAGCCAAGCAGGATTACGACGAGCGGCGTGGGACATGACAAAGTCTCCGGGGGGCTTGGTTGCGTGGGCGCGTCTGGTCTATTCCGATTGGGGAATCCGTGAATCGAGTCCGATGCACACGCGTGTGTGCGGACCGGGCTCGATGCCTCTGTCTCGTCCGAAGAAGCGCGCGACTTTGGCAAGCTGGGCGGTTTGATCCGCGAATCAGCCAAAGACACGACTTTGCCTCGGAACCGGTCTGCACAAGATGCGCAAAGACCGCCGGTATGACCGCGCGACACCCGGGCGCAGCTCTTGGAGCCAGGCGCGAGCGTCTTCACGGTGTTACCTTGAGATGGACCCCTGCGGAACAGGAACCGACGCAGCCCCCCCGGCCTGGGCGGACGCCCGGCCTTGTTGCTCGGCGCCAACAGCCGGATCGGCCGTGGCGACGCGCGGGTGACCCGTCACGAGAACCAGCCTCGCCCACAACAGCAAGCCGAACGCCGCCACCGTCAGGCCGAAGAGGCCCAGACGGGGGCGGCGAGTTGGTGCGAGCTGCTTGGACATGGCGGGAACGACTGAGAGAAGATCGGGTTAATTGCCCGACGTCTTGCGGACCGTGACACGCCCGGTGTAGGCCTCGACGACAATGCTGTAGGAATTGTCCGGGGCGGTGACGACGATGGTGCCGCCGTTGGACGGCGTGTTGGAGCCGGGGCTCAGCACGGGCGTGCCCATCTCGTCGAAGATGAGTGTGCTGGGCTTGACACCGGTGCCGGTGGAGCCGAAGCCGGCGGCGGTGACCTGCGCGCCGCCGAAGTTCTCGCTCCGGAAGTCGACGACATAGCGGCCGTCGGCCTTGCCCGGGTCGTACATGGTGTTGTTGACCAGGTCGAGAGAGGTGCCGGTGATCTGCACCAGGCTGTAGGTGTTGTTGATCAGGTCAAAGTCGATCGCGCGGGGCTGCTGGAAGGCGATCGCGTCGGACTGTGCGAAGGTGATGTCCGCCACAATTGTGCGCAGCGCGCCGTGGACCCGCAGGTAGCCTACCGATCCCATCGCGGGGATCACCAGTGCGCTGGCGATGCCCAGCAGCACGATGACGATGAGCATCTCGATCAGGGTGAAGGCGCGGCGGGTTGTGCGGCGGGCGGTGGGGTTCATGGCTTGGGCTGTTGTTCAGCGTCCACCTTGGCGGCGGGCGCGGTCGGGGCGGTGACGGGGTTCGAGATCGTGACGGCCGGCATCTCGGTGACCTTGACAGTGAAGCCCTTGTCCATGCGGGCCTCGAGGCGGGCCAGGCGCATGTTGATCTCGGCAATGCCGTCGGAAGTCTTGGCGGCGTAGAACGCGGCGCCGGCGAGGCCGGGCTGCGCGTTCTGGGGGCTGGCGGACGGCTGGCCGCCGTACATCTGGGCCTCTGCGGGCGCGGCGTGGCTCGACGACGCAACGGTCACCACGAGGTTCAGCGTCAGCAGCACGCAGAGCGTGGTGAGGAGCAGGGTCGGGATGCGGCGATCGGTGATGGTCGTGGTGGTCATGGCGTGCACTCCTGGCCGCGGGCGGTGTGGGGCGCGTGGGTGGGGCTGCGCGAGCCGCGGCTGGTCCGAGATGCTATCGGCCAGCCGGAGGGGGCTCGTGAGCGAACCCGTGGCTCAGGGGCGCGAGATGGGCTGGTCGTTCACGTCAAACGACGAGGCGTAGACGTGCCCAGTAGCGGGGTCGTAGATCCAGCCCCGGGTGTTGTTCCACCCCGAATCGGCGGCGGTGCCGAATTCGATGACCATGGAGTTGCTGCCGCCGACCCACTGGTTGGTCGGGGCCCACTTGAGGTACTCGGAATCCTGCCCGACGATCTCGCCCCAGGTGCCGATGCCGGCGGTGATGTTCGGCAGACGTCCGCCATTGCGGGCCTGGTAGATGCCGATGTGGCGGCGGAGTTTCTGCAGGTCGTCGTAGGTGGCGGTGTGCATCGCGTCCTGCGAGGCTTTGGTGAACTGCGGAATGACGATCGCGGCGAGGATGCCGAGGATCACCACGACGATAAGGATCTCGACGAGCGTGAACGCGCGGCGGAGGATGCCCCGCCGGAAGGCTCGTCGATCGTTGGTCAGTTCGCGAGCGGTCATGCGTGAGTCCACCTCGCTGGTTGCCGGCCCGGAAAATACATCCCTGCCCGGGCCGATGCGGGCGCCGTCGCCCCTGAAAAAACAGGCGGACCCTTTCGGAATCCGCCTGTCTTGAGTTGAATTCAGCACTGGTCGTCAGGTCGTGTTACGGGCCGACCCAGCGATCGAGGGTCGCAGGCGAAGCCGTGGGATCGCCCGGCATGAAGTAGGCAGCGTGCATCAGCTTCGTGGTGTCGTTCCACACCCAACCCGAAGTCGTGGTGCCGCCGGTGCCGTCGGTGCCCGCGGTAACGGCCGAGTAGCCGGTGCGGGGGTTGACGGGCGCGACCGAGAGGTAGTCGGCGCCGATCAACGGCGTCCAGGTCAGCTGGCTGGCCGTGAAGGGGTACGCGCCGTTGTTGCGGACGCGGTACAACTCGACCATCCGCTGGATGGTGGAGAGCTGGGTCTTGACGTTACCGATCTGGGCGTCCTCACTCGCCTTGGTGAACTGCGGGATCACGATCGCGGCGAGGATGCCGAGGATCACGACCACGATGAGGATTTCGACGAGCGTAAAGGCCTTCTTGAAACGACGGGTGTGCATGCACGAACTCCTACTACTGGTGGGCTGGCTGCCGCGCACCGTGCGCGGCTTGCTGGCGTGGGGAACCGCCTCCCCGTGTCGCAAGGACGCGGGGCGTACCGATCATCGACGAGGCACACCGGCGTGTTCAGCGCGAGCGGCGCGGGGGCGTGACGCTGGGCGGTCTGTAGGGGTGCGGGGCTTCTCGGACGCGACGGCGTCAATCCCGATCGAACTCGAAGGGCTCAAAGGGCGCGATGGGGAATGAAAAAGGGCGTCGCCGAAGCGAGGCCCTGTAACTCGAACGTTGTCGTTATT
>JBOHNM010000256.1:0-3456 GCA_050730675.1 Phycisphaerales bacterium
GGTCGAAGGCGCCCGACGCGGCCGACGCCTTCACTCCCGCCGCGTGGTCCATCACTTTGGCGAACGTCTCCAGCAGCGGGCCGTAGCTCGGGTCCACATCCAGCGCTCGCCGCAGCAGTTGCTCCGCGTCCCCCCACTGCCGTCGGTAGATCGCGCATGCGGCCTTGAACGTCAGCGCCTTCACATTCTTGGGGTTGATCTTCAGCGCGTTGGCGAGTGTCTGCTCCGCCAGCGCCAACTCCTGCTGCTGCGTCTGCTCGGTCTGCGGGCGATAGGTCGCGAAGACTGCCCGCGGCTCCACCGATTCGCCGCGGATGCTCACCGCTTGCGTGTAGAGATACTCGCCCAGGTCCGCCAGCGCCTCCGCCGACTTGGGGTTCACCCGCGCCACAGCTTCCAGCCGCAACCGTCGATCCAAATATGTCTCGTCGGCCCGCAGCCGGTAGGCATTGGTCGCGCGGATTGTCGCCACAGCCTGCTTGAGCAGCTCGTCGTTTGACGCCCCCGAAGCCGCCAGACGACTCAGCTCCGCCGGCAGCCCCGCGATCTCCTCTCGGGCAACCGACGATGGCGGCAAGGCCTTGGCCGCCTTGTCGAACGCCTCGCGCATGGCCTTGGCGCCGGACGGGTTGAGCGACAGCGCGTTCTCGATGCTCGCCTTGGCCCGCGCCGTATCCCCCAGCGCCAGGCACGCCAGCGCGTGGCCGTTCCACGCATCCGCGTTGGCCGAGTTGGCCGTCAGCACGCGGACAAAGACCGCCCGCGCCGCCCCCGGTGAGCCGAGGTTCAGGTTGCACACCCCCCGCGCCTGCATCACCTTCAGGTCGTTGGGGTTCGCTTCCGCCGCCTGCTGCAAGTCCGCCATTGCCGCGGCATATTCCCCCGCGGCCATCTTCTTGCTCGCCCGGTCGAAGATCATCGGCACCAGATCGCCGCTGGCCCCCTTCACACGGTTAGTGAAGAGCTTGGCGATCTCCGGGAATTTCCTCTTCGCACCGGCCTGGTCGGCCGCCCACTTCTTATCCCACTCCGGCGTCGAATCGCCGTTGCCCTTACGGAAGTTGTATTCGCCGTAGAGTCGGGCCATGTCCTGCACCTGGTTCTCGTACTGGTCGCGCGTCGCCTGCGGGTAGACCAATGAACCATCCATGAATTTACCCTGCATGTTCAGCGAGACGCTCTTCCACAGCTTGGCGTGCTTGTCGTTGGGCTTGAGACGGAGCACGCGGTCGAAGTTGGTCATCGCGGACTTGAAGTCCTCCGCGAGCACCAGCGACACCCCGCGCGCGAGGTAGTAGCTGGCGTTCTCCTCATCGTCGTCGATCGCGCGACTGAACGACGCCGTCGCCTCGGCCCACTTGGCGCTGTCGAGCTGCTCCAGCCCGTCGAGGTACGCCGCCTGACCCTTGGGTTGGGCAAGAGCGGCCTGCACGAACATCGCTAGACACGCCAGAGCCACAACAACGAACTTCATGACCCATACTCCCGAATGCGAACGGACAAGTCTCGACCTTGCGGATCGTAACCAGCGATGATCCCCGTCGGTCACGATGCCAATGAAAAAGCCCCGGGAAGAACCCCGGGGCCTTGGTGTGTCAAATCCGTCGTACACGATTCACCGGCGGCGGCGGCCCACCACCACCAGCCCACCCAGACCCAGCAGAGTCGCGGCTCCGGGCGTCGGGGCGGCATACGCAACGGCGATATCCGCCGAGAAGCCAGGCGACCGAGGTCCTGGCCGGCATTGTCGCTGATCATCAAGCTCCAGGTGCCCTGGCCGTTCATGCCGGCGAAGGCGGCGTCGAAGCCCGTCGCCGTCGCCGAGTCCGCGCCCGTCGTGCGGTACAGGCCGGCCGGGATCACGCTGTTGTCGCACAGACCCGCCGCCACGCCCACAGATCGGTGGCGGCCAGATCGCTGAAGATCATCAGGTTCTCGGCGTTGGGGTTCGAGTCATCGCCGAAGCCGCTGGTCATGCGCCCGACGCGGTTCATGATGTCGAACGACACCGGCGCACCGGCCGACGGCGTGTACGTCAGACGGACAACCAGGTCACCGACGAAGGTGCGGTCGATCCGCACGCCCAGGGCGAGCGAGGCGACAACGACGCGCCTTGCCCACCGACGGCGGAACTCACGCCGCCAAACCGAGGGCGTCTTCTGCGGTCCCATCACCACGCATTGACCGCATAAGGGCCGACGCTCGGAAGACGGGGCGAGTTATCTGTCATCGGCTGTGTTGTGCCCCGCTCCGGGCGTGTGCGGCCGCGACCGGAGCGGCACGCACGCCGGCGGGGGTTGGCCGGGCGATCGCCGCCAAAACAAAGCCGCCCGGCACGAGGCCGGGCGGCTTGGAGAATCAGACTTGAGAAACTCGCCGGATCAGCGGCGGCGGCGGAGACCAGCCAGACCAGCCAGGCCGATCAGGGCGGCGGCGCCGGGGGTCGGGACATTGGTGATCGAGACGGTCGCGATCACCGAGCTGGTGAAGCCGGGCTCGATGGTGATGCCGCCGGGAGCGCCGGCAGCGTTTGGACCACCGAACTGGAACGCGCCGGTGAAGTCGCCGGGGCCGAAGGGGAGACCAGTGTTGTTGAGGTTGTCAACGACGTTGTTGGTGAGCAGGCCGCGGACGGTCGCGAAGGCCGCAACCTGGTACGCGTCCGCACCGACGCCCGAGTAGGCGAGGGTGTAGGTCGTGGCGGGGTCGGAAACCCGCATGAAGTTGCTGCCGAGCTGGACGGCCGAGTCACCGCCGGCGGTGTTGTTGACATCGAGGTCGGTGTAGTTGAACAGCGAGATGCTGATCGGGGCGCCCGAGGTGTTGGTGATCGAGAGGGTCGAGCGGAGGAAGCCGGTGTCGGCGCCCGTGCTGACGACCTGGTACTGCAGCACGGCGCTGAAGTTCGGCTGGTTGAACGTCATGCGGAGGATGCTGGAACCGATGGTGACGCTGCTGGCGGCGTTGCCGAGATTGAACTCGCGGGTATCGCCGGCGATGCGGTACCACCACCACATTTCAAACATGTGGTTCGTACCCGCGGCACCGGTGGAGCGCAGGTTGGCGGTCGGCCCGGCGGCGGCGGTGATCGACGTCGGCGAATCGCCGCTCGTGAACACCATGTTCCCCGCGGTGATTGTGCCGCCGGTTCCCAGCTGACCCAGAGCCGTGCCAGCCAGGGTGAGACCCGCCAAAGTTGACAACATGAGCGTGCTGATCTTCATCGTCCAGTCCTCCCACGCGGCCTTCCACAGCCGCGAAGCGACGCAAGACGATCGAAGTACACGAGGAGGGAGCGCCCGGATTCCGCACCGGAAGCGCACATCTACACTGATCTCGTTTTGATCCCTCGACGCGACAACGATCGACAACAAACTTCCGTTACTATAAATACACCGTGACGGGGGGAATGCCAGCATTCTGATACTCTTTTTCCACCTGTAAGCGCAATCATCC
>JBOHNM010000257.1:0-3455 GCA_050730675.1 Phycisphaerales bacterium
CAGGCCGAAGCCCAAGCCCAAACTGCCGGGGACGGTGGTGGTACGGCCGAGCCCGGACGACCTGATCGACGCGATGACGGCCGACCTGCTGGTGCATGCGCTGTCGTGCGTGCGGTCGTTCGGGGATTTTCATCTGGCGCTGTCGGGGGGCTCGACGCCGATGCCATTCTACCGGCGGCTGATGTACGACCCCAGTTGCCGCGAGTTTCCCTGGAAGCGGACGCACCTGTGGATTGTGGACGAGCGGCGGGTGCCGTTCGACGACGACCGGAGCAACTTCAAGCACATCGACGAGCTGATCGTGCAGCACTCGGACATCCCGGCGGTGCAGGTGCACCCGATGCTGGCGATGGCCGAGGATGCGGACGTGCAGTACGAGAAGGCGCTGCACGAGACGCTCGAATGGCGCGAACGCGGACAGGATCGGCTTGATTATGTGCTGCTGGGGATGGGGGGCGATGCGCACACGGCGAGCCTGTTCCCCCACTCGCCGGCGCAGCTCGACGGGCAGAACCCCGCGAGGCTCGTGCGGATCAATTCCGGACCGAGGGTCACACCGCCGGACCGGGTGACGATGACCTATCCGCTCATCAACGCGGCACGGTTCGTGGCGGTGATGGTGACGGGCGAGAGCAAGAAGGCGACGATCGAGCGGGTGGTGAACGCCGCGGCGGGCGCGCCGAAAGATGGGCCGACGGCGGAGCAGGTGGCGGAGATGCCGATCCTGGGCGTGCGGCCGCGGGCGGGAGAACTGCGGTGGTATCTGGATGAGGGTGCGTGTCCGTAGAGGAAGTTGAGAGACGAGCAGACGAACAGGCGATCAGGCGATCAGAGAAAGAGCGGGCTTTCCGAGCATTGCATCGCTCCCGGGGTCGCTACGCTCGCTGCGTGCTGTTGTCATCGCTGGTTCAAGGCCTCGCCACTCTGGCTGTTCGTCCGGCCGTCTGATCGTCTCGTTCCTGCTCCCCATGGCCACCCACTCCGTCCAACCCAACGAGGCCGTCACGTTCGCCGTTGCGTACGAGCACGAGGATGTGGTGGTGATCGAGAAGCGGGCGGGGCTGGTGACGCAGCCGGGCAAGGGGCACGAGGACGACACGCTGCTCAACGGGCTGTTCGCCCGTTGGGGGAACCAGTTGCAGCAGCTGGGGGCAGACCGCGACTACGGGCTGCTGCACCGGCTGGACCGCGAGACGAGCGGGCTGCTGGTGATCGCGCTGCGGGGGCGGGCGTACGACGCGCTGCGGAAGCAGTTCGAGAGCCGCGAGGTGCGGAAGTTCTACTGGGCGGTGTGCCTGAAGAAGCCGCGGACGGACACGGGGGTGATCGACCGGCCGATCGCCGAATCAACGCCCAAGAAACTTGGCGAAAAAAAGCTATCGCGAATCAGCGGCTCGGGCAAGGCCGCGCAGACGGCCTACCGCGTGCTGGAAGCGACCAAGAAGGGGTGCCTGATCGAGGCCCGACCGCTGACGGGGCGGCTGCACCAGGTGCGCGTCCATTTCGATTCGATCGGCAGCCCCATTCTTGGGGATGGCCTGTACGCCCCCGGCCCGATCGCCGCGGCGGCCCCGCGGCTGGCGCTGCACGCGCACCGGCTGGGGTTTGTGCACCCGGTGACGGGAGAGGCCGTCGATATCAAGTCGAAGTTCCCGAAGGACCTGCGCGGTGTGCTGGTGAAATTGGGGTTACACCGGCCGGATGCGGAATCGGCTGCCTGACGGATTGCCGATCGCTTCGCCT
Source organism: Phycisphaerales bacterium (assembly GCA_050730675.1). Lineage (GTDB taxonomy): Bacteria > Planctomycetota > Phycisphaerae > Phycisphaerales > UBA1924 > JBOHNM01. Next base: position 1,744 of record JBOHNM010000257.1, read on the forward strand.
TCAGACCGTGGCCATCATCTTCTTCGCAATGAAATCGGCCAAGAGCCAGCCGCGGGGTGTGACGCGCCAGCGGCCCCCCACTGCTTCGAGCAGGCCGTCGCCGACGAACTCCGCGGCCCGTTGTTCCAGCCGAGCCGCAGCGCCCGGAGATGCTTGTTCCGCCATGGCGGCGACTGTGCGAATGTCGATGCCGCAGGAGAGGCGGAGGCCCATCATGAGCAGCTCGCGCACGTAGCGGGCGGGATCGGGAGCCTCGTGGTCGGCGATCGGCGCCGGGCCGGGCGCGCTCGCGAGATAAGTGCCGAGGTTGGGAGCGTTCTTCCAACGGTGGCCGGCGGTGAGGTGGCCGCGGGGGGTGCCCACGGTTGTGCGGACGTGGCCGGAGGCGCTGGGGCCGGCGGCAAGCCAGGATTCCTGACGCCAGTAGGCGAGGTTGTGGGTGCTCTCGTGGCCGGGGCGGGCGTAGTTGCTCACTTCGTATCGGTTCAGGCCCTTGTCCGCGAGCAGGTCGCCGGTGAGGGTGAACATGTCGGCCTCGAGATCCTCGTTGACGGGCGTGAACTCCCCGCGCTTGAGGCGGACGGTCATGGGGGTGTTGGGCTCGTAGGTGAGGTTGTAGCAGGAGAGGTGGGTGGTGCCCAGGGCGAGGGCGCGGTCGAGGTCGGAGCGCCATTCATCAAGCGTCTGGCCGGGTATGGCGAAGATGAGGTCGATGGACTGGCGGGGGATGCCGGCGGCGCGGGCGGCCTCGATCGCGCGGGCCACATTGTCGGGGTCGTGCCAGCGCTCGAGAGTTTTGAGATGACGCGGGATGAAGGATTGGGCGCCGATGCTGACGCGGTTGACGCCGCCAGCGCGGAGCGTGCCGAGGAGTTCGGGCGATGCGGACTCGGGGTTGCACTCGACGGTGAACTCGGCGGAGTCGTTGAGGCCGTCGGCGTGAAGGGTCGGTTTGCTCGCGGCGATCACGGAGAGGTCGAAACACTCGTGCAGCGCGCCGAGGAGCTTGGACCAGAGCTCGACGCGGAGGAGCGAGGGTGTGCCGCCGCCGATGAAGATGGTCTTCACGGGTCCTGCATGCGGAGCAAGGAAACGCAATTCGGCAATCAAGCGCTCGACGAAGACGGCCTGTTGGTCGCGGTTGTCAACGAACGAATAGAAGTCGCAGTAGTGGCACTTGTGGACGCAGAAGGGCGTATGGATGTAGAGACTGGTTGCAGGCTCGTGCGGGTTGGCAAGGACGGCCGCGGCGGTCGGCAGGGTGGAAACACCGAATCCGCCGCCGGGGCCAGCGGTTTGGGAGGGTTCCGATCCACCGGCTGCCCCGGTCGGGGGGCGGGTTGGTAGGCCGAGCGGGATTGGGGTATCGTTCGCCATCGTGAGCCGGGGATTCTTGGCACGCGCCCATCGGCCTCAGGCCATAAAGGATCGACTTGTGAATGTATCGCTGGTCATGGTCAAGGGCGACGGCTCGAAGAAGGAAGCTCCCATCACGAAGCTGCCGGTGGTGATCGGCCGCGACGAGGGTGTGAAGTTCCGGATCCCGATCCCGGCGGTGAGCCGCAAGCACTGCGAGTTGCTTGACGATGACGGCGAGCTGGTCATCAAGGACCTTGGCTCGTCCAACGGCACGTACGTGAACGGCAAGCGGATCAAGCAGACCGAGCTTTCGCCGGGTGACCTGCTGGCGGTGGGCGGGATCGTGTTCGTGG
>JBOHNM010000258.1:0-3416 GCA_050730675.1 Phycisphaerales bacterium
CCCCACCCCGCACCGTCAGCCGTTGGCAACCCGCCCGCGCCACGATGCGCCGGGTGACGACACCCCCCGCTCCCCACATCCGCATCCTCGACCCCGCCCCCGACGCCCGCCACACCCTGACGCGCCTGCTCGAATCGGTCGGCCACACCGTCATCGCCCACGCCGACGCCGCGCACCTCCTCGCCACCGCCGACCTGGCGCCGACCGAGTGCATCCTCGCCGAGCTCCGTCTCCCCCACCTCCCCGGCCCAACGCTCATCACCCAACTGGCCGCGCGCGAGCCCGGCCTGCCCGTCATCGTCGTCACCGGCTTCGCCACCGTCGCCGGCGTCGTCGCCGCCTTCCGCGCCGGCGCCTTCGACCTCTTCGAGAAGCCGGCCAGCGAGCAGTTGCTGCTCGACCGCGTCCACGCCGCCATCGCCGCCGGCCGGCGCAGCCGTGCCCAGCACCGCCTGCACACCGAATACGCCGCCCGCATCGCCGCGCTGCCCCAACGCCAGCGCGAAGTCCTCGCCCTCACCACCGCCGGCCACACCATCCCCGCCATCGCCGCCGCCCTCGGCATCAGCACCCGCACCGTCGAGGCCCACCGCAGCCAACTCGCCCGCCGCCTCGGCGCCAACTCCCTCGCCGCCCTCATCCACCTCGGCCTGCGCTTGGACTTTGCGCCGCTGCCCGCTACGGTGCGCCGCACGCGCCCGTAGCTCAGTTGGACTAGAGCGTCTGGCTTCGAACCAGTAGGTCGGGTGTTCGAATCACCCCGGGCGCGCCATTTTTTTCCGCCACCTCGATGGCCTCCGCGCCCAGAGAATCGGCGAGGTGATGATCGGTTGCATGCTCACTCGATCCTCTCCAGACCGAGGCTGGAAAGGTACTCGAAGGTGGCATCGTAGAACTCTGGCGATCGGGTCGGATCGGAGGCGTCGCCGGGCGGGACGAAGATGACCATCCCCTGGCGCGCGCGCGTCAGCAGGACCCGATAGGCGTTGAGGAGATACTGTCTGTTCTCCTGACTTGCAACATTGCACCACCGGCTGCCGCGGAAGTCGTGATAGCTCCAGCCGGAATCCGTGAACCGCAGGTCTCCGTCCCACGTGACGCAGGTCCAATCCAGTTCGAGGCCCTGCACCTGAAACTCGGTCGCGGCGTCCTCGAGGAAGAAGCTCGACCTGGTGTCCCCGCGGTCGTTGAGGAACCATTTCACCGGATCCACGTCCACGCGAATATCGATAGCGTGGGGCTTGAGACGCATGGCCTTTGACGAGGCGACGAGCCCGAACCTCTCGGACCCGCGTGCGCGGGCGCGGATCCACACTTTTGCGCGGCTGAGATCGCGGGTGAGCGCGATTGGATAGCGACCGGCGAGTTGCCCAAAGTACGCACGCGCACCGTCCCGCTCGCAGTCGAGCAGCGCCTTGACGAACGCCGATACGTGCTCCGCTCGAAACGATCGCATCGACACGGCGAGGTGGAGCGAATCGTCGAAGTGCACGTTGTCGAGCTGCCGGAGCCGGTCGATGGCCATGCCGGCGGCATATTCAGTGTCCGTCAGACGCGAGGAGATAAAGAGCTGCCAGCCGGGAAATCCGGTATGAATCGCGTCCAACCAGGCGCTGATGCCGGCCTCGCCGGTATTGATCTCCTGTCCGCCGCCGACCAGGCAGATGATCACCGCCCAATCGCGGTGGCGATCCAGCACCGAGATGAGAAACTCCGGCTCAGATTGTGCGAACCCGGGGCGATTCTTCTTGCGCTTCATGAAGTTCGCGGTCTGCTTCAGATTCCAGGCGCGTTGCGCCTCGTCGAAGATGACAACGTGTTCGATCGGCGGCTCCTCATCGCTCAACGACGCATCGCGGAAGTGGTGCACATTCTGAATGAATGCCTTGACGCTCTCGCCAACGACACCCTTGCGCACCTTCTGCCCTTCGCTTGCTCGGCGGGCGACCTCGTCGCGCGTCAGTGCTTCGCGTAAGACGGCAACCAGCGGCCCGTTGCCCGAGAGAAAGACGGCATGTGTCAACTCCTCGACTTCCCGTCTATGCCTGGTGGCAACATTGAGGCCCACCAGTGTTTTGCCGGAACCGGGAACTCCGGTGACGAAACAGACGACCTTCTGGCGCTCGACCACGGCGCGATCGACGATGTCGTCGATGCGGCGCGAGGTGAGGCGCAGGTTTTCGGCACCTGCATCGAAACGTGCGATCGCTTCGACCGAGTGGTGCGCGTAGAGAGCCCGCGCAGCTTCGACGATGGTCGGCGTCGGCCGATACGAACTGCGCGCCCAGGCCGGCGCGTCGATTGCGGTTCCGGAGATGCGAACTACGGCGCGATCGATAATCCCTCGGAGCCCAGCGCTACCCGTGCGCATCGGTCGATAGACATTGTCCGGGTCGGCGTGCAGGTCGACAACTGAGGCGCTCACGGGCGCGTTAGTGGCCACAAGGATCGGCACAATCGGAACCGTATGGCTGGCCTCGTGGAAGTTCTTCAAGTCGAGGGCGTAGTCCCAGACCTGTTCGGACGCGGCGAGATGGAAGATCGATTCACCGACCTTGAATTCAATCGCGAAAACGATTGGGCCAAGGAGGAGCACAGCGTCGATGCGTCGGCCCATGCGCGGGATGCTGAACTCGAGCAGGATCTGCCCCTGAACTCCTGCCAGCGTGCGACGCAACACCTCGCATTCGACGAGCCAGGCATCACGTTGCGCAGAGAGCACAGTGAACTCGCAGTTCGCGGCGAGCGAACCCATGACTTGCATCACTGGCGTCTGCAGGAACTCCGCGATCGGGGCTGCGTACCAGGCCCGCGGGATTGGCGTCGGTGGCCCTATGCTCGGCATCGCTGACCGAGCTCATGGGATCAACGCGACAAAAACGCAAGCAACCCAACTCATTTGCCTGGCAGTCCCAAAGCACACCAGCGATCGTTCGCCCACCGGACGTCGCTACATCGAGCAACACGCCAACGGCTGGCGGTTCCTCCGCTTCGTCCACGAACGATCGACCGACACGTTCACGCTGCTGGGAGACGTTCGCCATCGCGACTACAGGGGCAGCCGACCGATCAGCATCACCTGGGAGCTCGACGATTTGCCCCGCCGCGATGTTTCAGCGATATGCCACGCTCGCGGCAGCATGACCGGCGGGGCACAGGCGCGGCGCGCCACGCCGCAGCGGCGGCGGCGCGGTAGCCTCGCTGGACACCCAAACCGGGGCGCGCTCAGCGCGTCATCGCGACCGCTCGCACACGACCATGGGCTCGCCTTGCTCGATCGCATGCTCGAGCCGGCGCCGGGCAACACGCGCGTGCGCCTCCGGGACTCCGACGAGCAGACGGAGCACGACCGATGTATCAAGTCCGATCGCCACGCGACCAGCCCCACTCGATGCTCCGCTTCACGTCGCTGAGCT
>JBOHNM010000259.1:0-3399 GCA_050730675.1 Phycisphaerales bacterium
CGTCTACGGCGATACGGTCAACGTCGCCTCGCGCCTGGTCAGCCTGGCGGGCGGCGACGAGATCTTCCTCTCCGGTGCGGTCTACGAGGCGCTGCCGCCGGCGCTGCAGGCGCAGACCCGCCTCATCGACCAGGTCCTGCTGCGCAACCGCCCGACCCCGGTGCCGGTCTACGAGCTGGTGCGCGAGGAGGAGGATGCGACCGTCAGCCTGCCCGTGCGCATGCGGTCGTCGAGCGCGACCATGGAGATCCGCCACGGTGACCGGCGTTTCGTCGTCGGCCCCGAACGCACCCGGCTCACCATCGGCCGCCACGCCAACAGCGACATCCACGTCGACCGCGAGCAGGTCTCGCGTCTCCACGTTGAGATCATCCTGCGCATCGACAAGTTTCTGCTCGTCGACCACAGCACCAACGGTACCTACGTCTTCGTCGACGACGGCCCGATGCTGCGCGTCGTGCGCGAGGAACTGGTGCTGTCCGGCGCCGGGCGCATCGTGCCCGGCGTCGAGACCGCGCCGCCGATCGTCTACCGCGTCTCGGCGCGGTGAGCCTGAGTCCAAGGACGATCTCCCCGCTCTCCCCGCCACCCCCGGCGCCGAGGGACCGGCGCCCTCCAGGCCGCGCTCAGAAGAGCTTGGCGCGGATCGCGTTCAAGGCCGCGTTGAACGCCGCGCGGTCCTGATCTTCGCGGTCGATCGCTTCGGGTACCGTTCCCACAGGCACGCCGGTTCGAGAACGTGTCCATCGGCATCAACCGTTCCATCGTGCGGGAAGCGCTTGCTCTCGTACATCGGGACGGCCCTCCTGTGCTCGCAGCGGTTCGATGCGACGCAGTCCTTGTACCCGCCGAGGGCGGGCGATGCCGGGCGTAGTGGAGGCCCCACCTCGCGACAAGCGAGCGGCCAGCGTACGCCGGACCAGAAGCGAGCGGGCGGAGCCGTCTTCCCGTTCGACCGCACGCGCACGCGTCTCCTAGCACCTCGCCGACAAGATCCGCCGTAAGCGTCGCGCCGCTTCGCCGGCCGCCGCCCTTTCCGACTGGACTCGACCGCACTCGACTGCATTTCGGGCTTGACCGCCCAGCTCGCAGGCCATATGGCCGCGGGGTCAGCGGGGGAGTCGGTGCTGAACGAGCCCACGCGGCACGCCGAAGCCTGACGGATACCGTGGTGGGGACGTCCGATACTTCGGCGTTATGTCGAATTCGCAGCCAATACGGGCTATCCGCCATGGCGACGATGGCGACGCGAGTGACCCCTGACGCATCCATTGGCGGAGACTGTCCGTGCAGGAAGTGAGTGCGCTTCAGCCGATCTGGGATTTCCTCCGCGAGCACGTGGGTGCCGAGGGCATCGCGTCTCCGGCCTTTCTGCTGACCGCCGTCGTGGCCGGCATCTACGTCCCGGGCATCCTCTTCTCGTTCGTCGACGTCGTGGTCACAAAGCGGCAGACGCTCGCGGAGTGTTGGGCCGTCTACTGGCGCGCCATGAAATGGTACGGGTCGCTGTACGTGGCGGGGATGATCGTCGTCGTGCTGGTGCCGCTCGCCATGATCGAAGTGCCGCCGCAGGCGCCCACGGTCTTCGAGTTCTGCAGGGATCTTGTACTCTACTTCCTGCTCGGCGACTTCGTGTCGTACTTCTGGCACCGCTTCGAGCATCGGCAGCGCTGGTACATGAAGTCCGTGCACTCGTACCACCACGTCGACACGCCGCCGCTGTCGATCTGGACAGCGATGGTAGTGCATCCGGTCGAGGGTTTCTCGGTCTTCGCCTGTTTCCACATCTACGGAATCCTGTTCCCGATCCACCCGCTGACCTTTGCCGTGGCGGCGTTCGCGGTCACCGCCGTCAACATGACGACGCACTGCAACTACCGTCTGCCGGTCTATGATTGGTTCTTCGCGACCGCGCGCGGTCACGACATCCACCACTCGAGCCGCGAGCCGAAGAACATCTCGGTGATGCTGTCGATCTGCGATCGGGCGTTCGGGACGTTCCAGCGGGTGCCCTGAGCGATCGGTGCGGCCCGCCACTATCCTGTCGCGCGCGATTGCTTTGTCCGCTCCCACACCCATTCCCCAGCCCGACCCGTCCGCGAGACACCGGGACCACGGGCCGATCACGGTGTGCTTCCTGGCTGTGACGCGGGCATCGTGATGCCGCTCGCGGTCGCCCTGCACAGCCTCTACGCCACGCACAGGCCGGACGAGCTGGTGGCCTACCTGTTCCACGACGCGATCCCCGCGGCGGACCTGGTCCGGCTCAAACAGAGCGTGCCGGCAGGAGCCGAGCTTCGCGTCTTGCCGATGAACACCGACGCCGTGGCCGGCGTGAAGTCCTGCGACGGCCTGCCGCGTGCATCGGCCCAGCGCCTCATGCTCGGCGCGATGCTGCCAGAAGAGCAGGCCCGCGTCATCTACCTCGACAGCGACGTCATGATCATGGATTCGCTCCGCCCGTTGTGGGAATCGGAGCTGGGAGGCCATGCGCTCGGCGCCGTGCGTGATGCGAGGATGCCGTGGATCGGCTCGCCCGCTGGCACACTGCGGCCGCTGCGGTGGCGCAAGCTGGCGGTCCCACCCGACGCGCCATACTTCAACGCCGGGATGCTCCTCATCGACCTTGTCGCGTGGCGGCGCCTTGACCTCGGTGGCAAGGCGAACTTGCGATCGTCGCCGCCATGATCCACCGCGAAGGAGCGCGGGCGCGTCGATCTCCGCGAAGCGCGCGAGCGCCTGGTCCATCTGCTTGCCGAGGACCTCGTGGCGGAGCGTCGACACGCCGCCGCTGTCGATCTGGACGGCGATGGTGGTGCGTCCGGTCGAGGGTTTCTCGGTCTTCGCCTGTCTCCACATCTACGGAATCCTGTTCCCGATCCATCCGCTGAGCTTTGCCCCACACCCTGGCGGCCGAGGGCGTGTTCAAAGAACAGCCCGACGGGTCGCCGCGGTTCGTGCCGGCGGAGCGGCCGCCGACCGCGATCGTCTACCGCGTCTCGGCGCGGTGAGCCCGGGCCCAAGGACGATCTCCCTGCTCTCCCCGCCACCCCCGGCGCCGAGGGACCGGCGCCCTCCAGGTCGGGGCTCAGAAGAGCTTGGCGCGGATCGCGTTCAGGGCCGCGTTGAACGCCGCGCGGTCCTGATCCTCGCGGTCGATCGCCCCGATCAGGCGCTTGAGCTCCGGGAAGATGGCGGCGCAGGCCTTCTCGTCGAAGGCGGGGACGCAGAGCGCCTGGATGCCCAGCGCGGTCTGCTCGCGGGCGCCGGTGGTGTACCACCACGGCACGTCGACGTTGCCCACCCGCTCGACGTTCGAGCCCGGCTGGCGGCCATGCGAGAAGCTGCGATAGGCCCCCAGCGTCGGGCCGCTGGCGAGCAGCGCCTGCAGCATGCGCC
>JBOHNM010000260.1:0-3393 GCA_050730675.1 Phycisphaerales bacterium
GCGCCGAGCGCAGAACGTCTGCCTCGCTCTCCGGAGCGAGAGTTTCATGAAATTCGCGGGTTCGGCTCGCAGCGGAAGATGCCATTTGCAGCGCAGACCTTAGCTCGTATTCGCAAAATCGCAAGTTTCCGCTGCCAACGAAACATGAGGATTTCGTAGAATCCGCTAAGAGTGCCCGCGCGTGAGCGGGCTTTATCCCACCGACGAGCTCCAGACGCCCTACCTCTCTGCTCTCGTGCCGACACGGATTTCAGGCCCGGTGGAGGCATAACGCGCATTAGAGCCACGGAGCGAAAGTCTCGACGGAGGCCGTGGTGTCAACGGCCATCGGTTTCTCCCCGGGGACGGCCGTTGGTTCTCCCCGGCGGCGGTCATGTTGTCTGCCCGCTGGTGGCCATCGGTTCTCCCCAGCGCGGTGTCGGCGCGGAGCTTTGGCCGTAGGCCGAAGCGGAGCGGCGATAGCGCGCTGCGCGGGTCAGCTCAGGGGCCTCACTCCCTTCCCAGCGGTGGCCTGCGCAAGCCGGTAGCTGTCGGAGCCGTCGGTTAGTAAGACGTGCGCGTGATGCAGCAGTCGGTCGACGGTCGCGGCGGCGAGGGTTTTGGGCATCAGCTCGTCAAAGCCGGCCGGGTGGATGTTGGAGGTGAGTGCGATCGAGCGTTTTTCGTAGGCCGCGTCAACGACCCGGAACAACGCCTCGGCGGCGTCGGGCGCAACGGGCAGCATTCCGATGTCATCGATCACGATGAGATCGGCGCGGATGAGCCGGCTGATCGCCTTGCTGACGGAGTCGTCGGCGCGGTGGCGACGCATTAATGTCGCCAACGACTCGAGGGTGTGCCAGGCGACGGTCTTGCCCTGGTCGATCGCGCGGTGCCCGAGCGCTTCGGCGAGATGGGACTTGCCGGTGCCTGAGGGTCCGCAGATGCAGAGGTTCTCGGCGCGGCTGATCCACTCGAGTGTCTGCAATGATTGCTGTGTCGCTGCCGGGATCGGCGACGCACCGGGTTTCCAGGCCTCAAACGTCTTGCCGGCCGGCAGCCCGGACTGTTGTCGACGCATCCGGATCGTGGCCTGGTCGCGGCCGGCGGCCTCCTCGGCGAGCAGGACCCGCAGGACCTCGGCGGGCTCCCAGCGTTGCGCTTTTGCGGTCGCGATGACGTCCGGCGCGGCCTTGCGGACGTAGGGCATCCGCAATCGCCTGAGCAGGGCCTCGACCTCAGCGGGCAACGGCGGCGCTTCAGGGGTCTTGACCGTCATCCGCCGAAGCCTTGCCATTTCGCGGTCGAGCTCTGCATCGACTGTTCCTCGGTCGCGGCCGGGAACGGGATCACCTTCGCGTCGCGGTGGTGGGCGAGAATCGCCGCGAGGTCACTGTCGGCGAAGCGGCCCGCGTCGGCCGCGATCCTGAGCGCCTCCTCGACCGGCTGGTCGCCGTGGAGCTTGGCCAGCGCGATCGCCTCTGCGAGCTTGCGCCGCAGCTTCGTCGTGCCCGCGGCCGCTGCCGCGATCAGCCACTTCTCTGCCCCCGGCCCGATCGCCAGGAACGTCTCCTCATCGACGGTCTGCGCGCGCGGCTTGCGCTCCAACGCCCCGACTGGCCGCGGCGGATAGTGCTCGTCGCAGAGGCTCGGCCGGCCCGGCGTGGTCAACGCGTGGCGCGCGACCTCGCGCGGACCCGCCTGGCCGTCGGCGTGGACGACAACGAGCTCGCAGCCGTCGGTGCGCGCCCAGACCCGTTCATCGACCAGCGATGATGGGACCGAGTACAGCGCCCCGCCGACACTGATAGTCGACTGCCAAGACACCCGGCGGGTCTCGCCGAACGCGACCGTGTGCGGCACCTGCGGCAACCGATGCAACCGCTCGCGTTCCTCGGCGAGCATCAACACCGGCGCTCGTCTGGTGACCCGATGCTCGCGCAGGTTGACTCGCTCGCAGAACTCGATGCAAGCCCGCTCGAGCTCGCCAAAGGACGCGTAGTCCGGGCGGAGGTTGTGGTCGGTCGGGACCAGATCGGCCTTCGCGATCTTCACCGTCGCCTCCGAGCCGCCCTTGCTCTGCGGGTCCGCCGGGACGCAGGTCGCGATGCTCAATCCGTAGTGGCGACCGACCGACACGATCTGCGGATTGCGGACCGCGATCCCCGCCACGTGATCGACCGACACAGTCTTCTCGTTATCGGTCAACGCGTAGGTCGGCGCCCCGCCGAACGCGCGCAACGCCCGGTCCAGCGCCATCACGACCGACGGCGTCGTCTTGTCCCACAGCGCCATCACAAACCGGAACCTGCTCCAAGCCAGCCACGCGCAGAACAACGTCGTACGACGCCCGTCGATAACGGGCCCGTCGCCGTAATCCCATTGCATCCACAGCCCAGGCTCGGTGATCCACGGACGCGTCCTGCGGCCATGCTCGACCCGCCAGCGCCGCTTCGCGTCAGCGACCGCTCGCCGTGTCGTTCGCTCCGAGCCCTGATAGCCCATCGCGACCAACTTCTCGTGCGCCTTGTCCGCGCGAACCCTGCCGCGCGAGAGATGCACCCACTCCTCGATCTTCGCCACATACTCATCCACGCGCGGCTTGCTCCGCACGTGGACCGGCAGACCGCCGCCGGCGGCCTCCCGTGCGCGCACCCAGTGCGCGACCGTCTTGTGATCACAACCCGCAAGCTCGGCCGCACCGCGCAGCGAGCCCGTCAGATCGAACGCTTCCAAAATCTCCATCACTTCCTCACAGGTCTTCAAGCCCGCCCTCCACGCCGCCTCGAACTTGGTCAAGACGGTGGACGTTGCAGGCCACTCAGGACAGGACAGTGGGGAGAACCGACGGCCGCCACCGGGGACAACCAACGACCACCAGCGGGGACTTCCAGCGGCCGCCTACGGGGAGGTTCTCATGGCCGCCGTCAGGTCGTGCTGGGCGCGGCGGAAGGCCTGCCCGCGCGGGAGATCGCTGAGCGGGTTGGCTGCTCGACAAAGCTCGTCGGGCGGTGGCGCGGGCGCTATGAGCGTGAGGGCATCGACGGGCTTTGGGATCGGCCGCGGTCGGGACGCCCGTTGAGCCATGGTGCTGAGGCGCGGGCGCTGCTGATCGCCAAGGCCTGCACCCGCCCGCCCGACACCGAGTCCGGGCAGCGGCGTGAGCGCTGGACGCATCGCGAGCTGGGCGAGGCGGTCGGGATCTCGGAGTCCCAGGCGCACGTGATTCTCTCACGCGCGGAGATCAAGCCGCATCGCAGCGAGTACTGGGTGATGAGCGATTTTGATCAGCCCGGCTTCCAAGAGCAGGCCAGCGAGGTCTGCGGCCTGTACCTCGATCCGCCCGCGGGGGCACTGGTGCTCTCGATCGATGAGAAGACGAGCATCCAGGCCAAGGGCCTGGCCCGCCCCGAC
>JBOHNM010000261.1:0-3165 GCA_050730675.1 Phycisphaerales bacterium
GTCCAACGCACACCGCGGCGAGCATGGCGATCAGGTTCATCCGCGCAGACTACCGCGTCGCGAAGCGCCGCACAACCCAAATGTGCCTGGAATCCGTCCTCACCCCGGCAGCTTGATCTCTTCCCACCGGCCGTCCATGTGCCGCACGATCGTCCCCGTCGCCACGTACAAGACCTGCTCGGCGATGTTCGTGCAGTGGTCCGCGATGTTCACGCACAGCATCGCCGTGTCGTGCAGCGCACTCGCCTCGTCCAGCGGCATCGTCCGTGCCGCCACCCGCTGCTGGATGTCCCGCACCAGCGACTTCTTGAACTCTTCGACCGCTGTCTCGCTCATCAAGACGACCTTCGCCAGCTTCCCGTCGCGCTTCTCCATCGCGCCCACGCAGTCCCGCAGGATGCCCACAACACTGTTGGCGAGCACGCGGAACGTCCGCGGCGGCTCCACCGCCGGCCCGCACGCGCGGAACGCCGCGACCTCCTGACAGATCGCCACGCCCTCGTCGGCGATCCGCTCAAGCTCGTTGTTCACCTTCACGATCGTCAGGATCGACCGCACCTGCGCCGGCTCCAGGCTCTGCCCCGCCTTGCACGCGTCCGACAGCAGCCCCACCGCCGCCTGCTCGATCACCACATCCACGCGATCGATCTCTTCATCCAGCGCCATCGCCCGCGCCGCGGCCTCCGCATCCCGCGCGAACATCGCGTCGAACGACGCCTCGACCATCGCCTGCACGCGCCGCCCCTGCGCGAAAATATCCGCTCGCAGTTGGTCCAGTCTTGCCTGAGGATCGTTCATGGCCGGCGACATAACACACCACCTGTCGCCGAAACCATAGCAAACCCGCCCGCACCACGCCCAATGCACACCGGCCTTTCCCCCGCAGCACCCCTCTATCCCACCCCGATCCAACCCGCTATCTTCTCCCGCCTCAATTTCCGCGTTTCCTGCTCCATGCGTTCCAAAACTTCTTTCTGCCTCCCCTTCGATCCCTTCGCTCCTTCGCTGACACCTCTCTGCCTTCCGCTTTCCCCTTCGAGTTCTTCGAGCCCTTTGAATTCGATCCCTCCCCGGAGCCCCCATGTCCACCATCACCCACGTCTCCGCCCGCCAGATCCTCGACTCCCGCGGCAACCCCACCGTCGAGGTTGACGTCATCCTCGATTCCGGCGCGCTCGGCCGCGCCGCTGTTCCTTCCGGCGCCTCCACGGGCGAGAACGAGGCCTGCGAACTCCGCGACGGCGACAAGAAGGTCTACCTCGGCAAGGGCGTCGGCAAGGCCGTCGCCGCCGTCAACACCAAGCTCGCCCCCATGCTCCTCGGCCGCGACGCCCGCGAGCAGGAGAAGATCGACAAGCTCATGATCGAGGCCGACGGCACGCCCAACAAGGCCAAGCTCGGCGCCAACGCCATCCTCGGCATCTCCATGGCCGTCGCCAAGGCCGCCGCCATCGAGGCCGGCCTCCCCCTCTACCGCTACCTCGGCGGCTCCGCCGCGCACACGCTCCCGGTCCCCATGCTCAACGTCATCAACGGCGGCAAGCACGCCGACAGCAACGTGGACTTCCAGGAGTTCATGATCCAGCCCTGGGGCTTCGACACCTTCGGCGACGCCCTCCGCGCCGGCGTCGAGATCTACCACGCTCTCAAGAAGGTCCTCCACGAGAAGCACCTCTCCACCGCCGTCGGCGACGAGGGCGGCTTCGCCCCCGACCTCAAGAACGCCGAGGAGGCGATCCAGCTCCTCGAGGAAGCGACGAAGAAGGCCGGCTACAAGTGGGGACAGCACATTTTTGTTGCACTCGACCCCGCCACCAGCGAGCTCTGGAACGAGGCCAAGGAGCACGGGAAGAAGGGCTACTGCTTCTTCAAGAGCGACCCCAGGCGCATCGCCTCCAGCGACGAGATGATCGACCTCTGGGCCGGCTGGTGCAAGAAGTACCCCATCCGCTCCATCGAGGACGGCCTCGCCGAGAACGACTGGGACGGCTGGGCCAAGCTCACCGCCAAGCTCGGCGACAAGGTCCAGCTCGTCGGCGACGATCTCTTCGTCACCAACCCGAAATTCCTCGCCCGCGGCCTCAAGGAAAAGTCCGCCAACGCCATCCTCGTCAAGGTCAACCAGATCGGCACCCTCACCGAGACCTTCGCCGCCGTCAACCTCGCCATGCGCAACCGTTTCGCCGCCGTCCTCTCCCACCGCTCCGGCGAGACCGAGGACGCCACCATCGCCGACATCGCGGTGGCCACCAACTGCGGCCAGATCAAGACCGGCGCCCCCTGCCGCTCCGACCGCAACGCCAAGTACAACCAGCTCCTCCGCATCGCCGAGGAACTCGGCTCCGAGGCCGTCTACGGCGGCGCGATGTGGAACAGGTGATGTTCTCCTACGCCGACATCGCGCGTCTCGACGAGCCCCTCTGCTCGCTCGCCAACTCGCAGATCGCCCCCGAGTCCATCGCCGTCGCCGGCGGCCACGCCTGCCGCGCCTGGCCCGGGAGCTGGATCAACCGCGCCGACGGCGTCGGCTTCCACGGCCCCGTCACTGCGGATGAGATCGCCCGCCTCACCGACTACTACCACTCCGTCGGACTCGACGCGCTGGTCAAGGTCAATCCCTACGCCCACGAATCACTCCACGCCAATCTCGCCGCGGCCGGCTACACCACCAAGCGCTTCGAGAACCTCCTCTTCCGGTCCCTCGACGCCGTGCACGCCGCCGTCGCTCCCCACCCGCTGCCCGCTGATATTCAAATCTGTGCCATCGACCGCGGTGATACCGCCGCCGTTCGGGAGGCCGCCACCCTCTGCGTGAACGTCTTCGCAACACCCGAGCGTCCCGCCCTGACCGCCGACATCGAGCTCTCGATCCGAGCCATCCAGCGCACCGATTGCATCTCTCTCGCCGCCTACTCCGCGGACGGAACCTGCATCGCCTCCTGCGGCGTCGAATGGCTCGGCCCCCTCGCCACGCTCTACGGCGCGGTCGTCCATCCCGATTTCCGCCGCCGCGGCATCCAACAGACGCTGATCGCCCACCGCCTGACCCTAGCGGCCGACCGCGGCCTGACGGTGGCGACGATCGGGTGCACGCCGGGGATTCCGACCGAACGGAATGCGCGGGCGCTGGGGTTCCAACTCGCGTACACACGGTCGGTGATGATC
>JBOHNM010000262.1:0-3087 GCA_050730675.1 Phycisphaerales bacterium
GCCAGAGACGTCGAGGGTGAGCTGGATGTTGGTCAGGAGTCGCTCGGCCCGCGGCTTCTTCATCATCTGCGGCCCGGCCATCATCACCACGGCCGCGGCGAGAAGGAACAGGGGCACAACTTCGAATGCGCCCAGTGCCCAGCGCAGCCAGCGGCGGCGGGGATGCGACTGGTGGTCAAAGGGCAGCACCACACCGGCGGAGCGGCCGAGCACCGACCAGAAGAGCAGCACCGGCACGGCCAAAAGGAGCAGCACCCACGGATGGAGGAAGGTCACGCGGGCACCTCCTCGGCCCGCGGCTGCGCGAAGCGCGTGTTTCTGAGTTCCTCAAGGGCGGCCGCGGCGTGACCGCGGGAGGAATCTCCGCCGCCCTTGGCGTGAAGCCAGCGTTCGACTGCGAGGACGAGCGGCCGAGTGGCTTCGTTCTCTCGGACAGCATGCAAAGTTGAAGCGAGATCGGCCGTGCCGGCCGCGGGACCGCCTCCGAGGTAGCGGAGCAAAAGCAGTTCCAACTGACCGGACTCTTCGACGGTCAGGGGCCGGTCGCGGACCACTTCGAGCGCGGAGCGGAGCTGGTCGGCTACCGAAGGCGGCGGCGCGGGCGGCGGCGGCGGCGCCTCGGGGCGAGGCCTGCGGATCGCCCGCACCACCAGCACCATGACCGGGACGGCGACCCAGAGCGCTACCGCGCCCCACATCAATTCACGGTAGTGGGCCCGCCAGTTCATCCACGAGCCGCTCGACCCGTAGAGGTCGACGCCGTGATCGGCCGGGAGTCGCGAGACGACGGAAATGGGGATGGGCGCGAGGTCACCGAGCGGTCGGCCATCTTCGCGTTCGAGATGTGCGCGGAGATCGAATTCGCCGGCCACCGCGCCGATGAACTCGATGTGCTGACGCCCGGCCGTCTGGCCGGGACTGACGCGCACGAGGATGGGCGAGCTGGGCGTCTGGTCGGCGCGGGCCCGCAGGCGCGGCGCGTACTCGACGTCGACCTGCGTCGCTAAGCCGCGCACGGCCTTGGTCGGTTCGGCGGGAGCGTGAGCCAAGCACGCGGCCACCGCAATCAGTAGTGGGAGTGTGCTCATCCGCGACCCCTGGCCAATCCGCCGCGGGAAGAGAGGAAGTGCCGCAGCGGCGGGACAAACGGACGATCGGTCCGGAGCCGAAGGTAGTCGATCCCCGAGCGGATGAGCTTGGATTTGAGGGTGTCGGCTTCCGTCCATTGGGAGGCGGAGTGGGTGAGGAAGTGTGAGCCCGTCTCGGCCTCCCGAGCGCGGACGAATCCGGCGCGGAGAACGCCGTCCTCGGCGGGATCCTGCAGATGGATAGCGATGCAGTCGTGACCTTGAGCGGCGCGCCGGAGTGCGGGAAGGGCGGCAGGGTCGTGGAAATCGCTCACAACAACCATCACGCTGGCCCGCTCGACGCGAGCGACCAGGGCTCGCAGCCGCTCACCCAGGCGCGTGGGCTCGCCAAAGCGTGCCAATCGCAGAGGCTCGATCACGTGCCAGAGATCGTTGCGAGCAAGGCTGGGCTCGACGCGGGTCTCACGCTCACCGCCACCGACAATGGCGACCGGACTCATTCGGCGCTGGCCGATCATGCCGACCGCCGAGGCGATCCACACGGCCAGGTCGTGTTTGCTCAACGCAGTCGATGCGACAGACATCGAGCCGGAGGTGTCCACGACGACGTAGATGCACGTGCGTTTGAGGGCTTCGTACTGCTTGACGAACGGCTTGCCGGCGCGGGCGGTCAATCGCCAGTTGAGCATGCGGACCGAGTCGCCCGGCTCGTACGGACGCGAGCCCGAGTATTCCAGTCCGCCGCCGATGAACAGCGAGTTGTCGGCGCCAAAGGCGAGGTCTTCGGCGAGCCGACGGACAACCAGCTCGAAGTCGCCGCGGGCGAGTTCGTCGGGCTTTTTCATCAGTCCGGATTGGAGGGTGGTGGTCGCCAGGTGGTTCACGATGTGTGCGCCGGCCGGACGGGCGGGACCGGTCAGGTAAGCGACTTGAGGATCGATGCGAGCACGTCGGACGACTTGCGCCCTTCCGCTAATGCCTCGTAGGTGGGGCGCACGCGGTGAAGGATGACATCCTCGGCGAGGGCGAACAGGTCCTCGGGGATCACGTACTCGCGCCCGTGGATGTGGGCACGTGCACGCGAGGCATGCACCAGCGCGAGCGCGGCACGTGGGCTGCAACCCAGTTCGAGATCATCGTGCCTGCGGGTGAGGTTGACCAGTTCGACGCAGTCGCGGACAAAGACGTCGCTGACGTGAACCGCTTGCACCGCGGCCATAGCCTCTGAGAGTTGTTTGACGCTCATGCGCTGGCTGCCGTCGATCGCGTCGAAAGCGGACATTGGGATCGCTCCGTCACCCTGGCGTTTGAGACGCAGGTTGAGGCTGCGGCGAACGACCTCGGCCTCGTCGGCGGGAGATGGATAGGAGAGGCGGTGGCGGAGCATGAAGCGGTCGAGCTGCGCCTCGGGAAGCTCGAACGTGCCCGCCTGTTCGATGGGGTTCTGAGTCGCGATCACCAGGAAAGGCGCCGGCAGGTCATGGGTCGTGTCGCCGATCGAGACGCGCCGCTCCTGCATCGCTTCGAGCAACGCCGACTGCACCTTGGGCGATGCGCGATTGATCTCGTCGGCCAGAAGCAGGTTGGTGAAGATCGGGCCCTTGTGGATGCGGAACTCGCTCGTGCGTTGCTCCAGGATTTCTGCGCCGACAATGTCCGATGGCAGCAGGTCGATCGTGAACTGCACGCGGTGGAACTGCAGGTCGATCGCCTTGGCAACCGCCTGCACCATCAGCGTCTTGGCGATGCCGGGGACGCCCTCCAGCAACAAGTGTCCGCCTGTCAGCAGCGCGATCAACACACGCTCCACCACGACATCCTGCCCGACCACGGTCTGCGCCACCTGCGTGCGGACGGTGTCGGCGAAGGGACACTTACCGGGCGTCCACGCAGGATGCCCCCGAACGCCGGCGGTTGTGCCGTTGGCGCTCACACTCTTCGAAGATGCTGTCGTCACGTCGATGCCTTTCGTGCGGATGCTCCCGCGCTGCGAGTCAGT
>JBOHNM010000263.1:0-3073 GCA_050730675.1 Phycisphaerales bacterium
GGCGTCGGCGTCGCCGCTGTGCAGCGTCGAGCCGTCCGGCAGCGTCATCGTCACCGGCGGGATCGCCGCGCCGTTCGGCTCGGCGTCGTAGCGCGCCCGGCACTGCATCAGCACCGGCATCTTCTTCGCGCCGCGCATTTCGCCCGCCGCCTCGTCGCGCAGCGCCCAGCCGCGATCGCCGGGGATGCCGAGCGGGCCGACGGTGGCGCGCGGCAGCGACTCGCCGCCCATCGACTTGACCGGGTAGCGCCACAGCTCCGTCACATGACCGATGATGCTCATCGTGCCTCCAGGAAAGCGCGGTTGCCGTAGCGGTCGAGCGACACCACCTCGCCCACCGGCCGCCGCGTCGTCGGTCCGTACTTGCCCTGCGGCCAGCCGAGCGGAATCACCGCGCACGGGCTCACCGTCCACGGCAACCCCAGCGCCCGCCGCGCCAGCCACTTGCTCCACAGCGGCAGCGTGATCAGCGCCGCCCCCAGCCCCGCCGCGCGCGCCGCCAGCAGCAGGTTCTGCACCGACGGATAGATCGAGCCATACGCGCTCGCCGCCGCCACCGGCGGCCACGGCGGGATGATGCTGTTCAGGCAGGCGACGATGACCACCGGCGTCTCCTCGAAGTGATCCGCCTGCCACTGCACCGCCTTGAGGATCCTGAGCATCTTCTCATCGCCGCGCCTGGTCATCATCCGCCGCCCGATCGCGCCGTAGAGGTTGAACGCGCCGCGATTGAGCCGCGCCAACTTCCCCTTCACGACCGGATCGCGCACGACGATGAACTCCCAGTTCTGCGCGTTCGAGCCCGTGGGGGCCTTGAGGGCCAGCTCGATGAGCTTCAGCACCAAAGCGTCGTCGACCGGATCGGGCTTGAGGCGACGGATCGCGCGCTGCGTCAACATGACGTCTTCCAAGGACATTTCGAACTTGATGGGCTCTGACATGAGGCGCATCACAGCACAGGTGGACCTCTGGAGGCGAGCCTTGTGCCGCCTGGTGCTGCCCACGGCACGCTCGTGGCGGTCATGGCCGGGGAGTCAACGTTGCGCCGATTTGCCTACCACCACAGATCGTCGTCTTCCTGGCAGTCCTGAAACGGCGGCGTGAGTTGTCTGAGGTCGGTGTCTGACGCGGCGCAGTGTCCGTAGGAGTCGATCTCGACGAAGCCCCCGTCGACGAGCTGCATGAGCACGGCGCCGGAGTACGAGGCGCTACCGTGGCCGATATCCACTAGCACAGGTAGGCCCGCTGGCGTGGTTCCGACGACCATCTGGCCGGCGCCGCCGGCCATGCCGAGCTGGCGGAAGCAGCCTTGGTGGGTGCCGAAGATCAGCCAGCTGCAGTTGGCGTTGCCGCAGGTCACCGGGTGGGCGAGCAGGAGCAGTCCGAGGCTGGTGCCGAGATCGGCGATGCGGAGGGGATACTCGTCCGGCTTCGCGCCAACTTCCCCATCCCCGTCGGCCTGCATGTCGGCGATCACCTGCTCGCGGACGCGACAGGGACCCGGTGTCGCCGGCGGCTTGCCGCGCGATGCCGGCGGCGTGTCGGACAGCGGTTGTGTGCGCACGGTGGCGTCGTTGCTGTCGGCCGATGCGCCGCGGACGTTGAATGCGCGCACCCGGTAGGTGGCCGCTGCGTCAGGGGGCCGGCCGTGTACGGTGGCGCGGGTGACGCCGGGATCGACCAGCAGCACCCGCACCCATTCCTCGCCCGTGCGCTTGCGGATCTCGAAGCCGTACTCGTTGTCGCTCTGATCTCGCCACTCAAGCTCGATGCGGAACGGCCCGGCGGGGTGGCCGCGCAGCCCGGTCGGTGCCGCCGGCGGATCGGCGGGCGCCGGCGGCGTGTGAACGGAGACCTCGTTGGAGCTGTCGGAGTCACGCAGCGTGGTTGTCCCCGATTGGGCGTAGGCGCGGTATCGGTAGGTGGTATCCGGCTCCGCGCTGTCCGTGGCTTGCCAATGGTGGTCCTCGTCGCTGCGCCCATTGAGGGAGAACGGGCTCGTTCGCCCCTGCGCGTCCGTACGCATCCCTCGGATGCTGTACACGCGGTCGGCCGGTTGCGTCTCCGCCACTACTCGTACCAGGGTCGGCCCAATCGCTTCCGCGCGCAGCACCGGTGCGCCGAGTTGCGATGCTGCGGTGGAGGTCGGCAGGGGCGCCGCCGGCGGCGGGTTGTCCGCCGCGCTCACCGCGGCCAACGCGGGCAGCAGCCCGCATGCGACCGCCAGCCAGCCCAGGTGCGGTCGACTAATTTTGAACTGACAAACGATCTTCACCACAGAGGCACAGAGACACGGAGAGAGAAGGCGGGGATCGCTCCTACGCACCTTACCCGAACCTCACCGTCGATGAACTTGGGTACGAGGCTTATCGCCGCGGGCTTGCGCTGCCGTCTCTGTGTCTCTCTGTGCCTCTGTGGTGCAAATCTTTTGTCAGTTCACAGGCTAAGTCCTCACACAGCGAGGAAACGCCACGTTCGTCAGCACGGGCACGACGGCAGCTCACACGAGCCGCCCGGGGGAACGGTCAGCCCGACCTCGCAACCGATCCCGGTGGCAGACTCGGTTGGCGGCTCGCAGGCGCTGGGGTTGCAGTCGAGTGCCAAGGCGATGATGCGAATCAGATTGGGACACTGGCTCTGCAGTTCAGTGTCGCCGTGCGCCGCGTAGATCTCCTGGGTGACCTCGCGGCACTCATCGTCGCTGATGGTCACGGTGGCGACGGCGCCATGCCCGACCGCGGCGGTCAGTACCAATGCGACGACGCCGAGCAGGCGGGCACCGGGCGGGTGCGACCGCCGGAGCGTCAACACCGCGCCAACCGCGAGCGCGATCGCCAAGGCGCCGAGCGCCGGCCAGCCGAGCGCGGGTGCGCCTGCGGAGAGCGGCCCGACGGTGACCGAGGCTCCGCCTTGAGCGAATGCGATCAAGGGAGTCGTGATTGCAGCGATCCCTACAGCCAACTGTTGGAGTCTGCGACGCATCATGAACCACTCCTCCCGTGACGGCCAACCGAAAACCGCGCGGAGCCTAGCGGCCTGGGCTGGAAACGCAAGCCGAGGCGTAGCCCGGTAG
>JBOHNM010000264.1:0-3058 GCA_050730675.1 Phycisphaerales bacterium
ACTACGAACGCTAGAAACAGACGCGGCCGCCCCCGGGGGCGGCCGCTTTCATTACTGTGGATTGTGCGATGTCCGCCCGCCACCACTACGCGCGGACTTCGATGACCGGCGCCTTGGCTTCCGTGGTCGCTTGGGCGAGCGGCTTGGGGGCTGGTCGCGGGGCCTCGGGGTAGGCGACGCGGGCGTGGTGGATGGACGAGAGCGTGCGTGTGACGGCGTCGATGATCGTGTTCAGTTCGCGGAGGGTGAGATCGCACTGGTCGAACTGGCCGTCCATGAGGCGTTTGTGGGCGATGGCGCGGACGAGGGCGTCGATGCGCGCGGGCGTCGGGTCGGGGAGCGTGCGTGAGGCGCTCTCGGAGGCGTCGCAGATCATGAGGATCGCGGCCTCCTTGGTGCGCGGCTTGGGGCCGGGGTAGCGGTACTCAAGTTCGTGCGGCTGGGTCGCACCGGCGGGGCCGGCCTGCTCGGCCTGGCGGCGGGCGCGGTGGTAGAAGTATTCGACCAGCGTGGTGCCGTGGTGGGCCTCGATGAAGTGGTGGAGGATCTTGGGGAGCTTGAACTGCACGGCGAGTTCGACGCCGTCCTTGACGTGCGCGACGATGACGAGGAGGCTCATCGCCGGGGGGAGTTTCTCGTGCTTGTTGGGGCCGCCGGCCTGGTTTTCGACGAAGTACTCCGGCTTGTTCATCTTGCCCACGTCGTGGTAGAGCGCGCCGACATAGGCGAGGAGGCCATCGGCGCCGATGGCGACGGCCGCGGCCTCGGCAAGTGAGGCGACATTGAGCGAGTGGTTGTAGGTGCCGGGGGCGCGGCGCTGCAGCTCGCGCAGGAGCGGGCGCTGCGGGTCGCGCAGCTCGACGAGCGTCATGCCGGTGGTCATGCCGAAGAGCTTTTCGACCAGCGGCACAATGCCCAGGATGACAAAGCCGATCAGCAGGGCGCCGACGGCGACGCTGATGGCGTCGGTGAGGATCTCGCGGAAGATGCCGGGGACGATCGGACGCTGGACGACCAGCAGGATGATCGCGGCGATGAAGACGCAGAGGCAGGTGACCACGCCGGCGCGGACCATGCTCTGGCGCTGGCGGACATCGCGGAGCTGCCAAGTGATGACCCCGACACCCAGGAGCGTGAGGGCGTAGACGGCAATCGGCTGCTGGAGCGCCTGGCAGGCGACCAGTGCCAGCAGCGAGCCAAGGGCGAGGGCCGTGCGTCGGTCGAAGGCGACCGCGAGGACGGCGGCAACGAAGATCGTCGGGGTTGTGGCGGCGGCGACAACGATCTTGGGCTCGGTCGCGCCGAGCCAACACGACAGGACCATTCCGCCAGCGAGCAGGGCGCAGATTGCGCCGAGTTGGCTGGGCTTGGCGGCGGCGCGGGGGGCGTACGCCGCGGCGAAGGCGGCGACGCCGAGGGCAGCGAGGAACGCGATCGCCACCACCGAGCCATCGGCGAGGAGGGGCTGGCCGACATCCGAACCGTGGCGGAACTGCTCGGCCTCGGTGCGGATGACGTTCAACTGATCGGAGGTGAGGACCTGACCGCCGCGGACCAGGACGTCGCCTTCCTTGTACTGCGTGAAGTGCTTGGGGACGTTGCTCTCGATCAGCGTGCGGCGAGCGGCCGTAAGTTCAGGGCTGAAGACGGCGGTTGGGCGCAGACTGGTGGTGAGTCGTGCGACGGCGACATCGAGGAGCGGGCCCTCGAAGCCGGCATCGAAGGCCAGTGTGCGCATCAGGGCCGCGAAGCGGGTGTTCGCCGTGCTGATCACATCCATCTTGTGGATGATGCGTGACCTGGTCCCATCCTTGGCGAAGTGAACTTCCACCACGTCGCTCGGCGTCGCGGTCTCGGCGACGAAGGCCTCGGGAGAGAGGATCGGGTGCGAGCGCAATCCTTCATCAAGGCGTGCCACCAGGTCGCGCCACTGCGGCTTCGGCTCCCCCCCCCCACCCTCGGCCAAGGCGACCACAGCATTAAAGGAAGCAGGCGTGATCGCGAAGGGCACGCGCCACTCGTCAGGGAGTTTGTCGAGAGAGCCGGCGGCCGCCGCAGCGCGAGGAAGGTTCTCGAGTGAAACGCGAAGTTCGTCAAGGAGTGTGGTCTCGGCCTTGTAAACGCGCGGGGCGCGATGCACCGCGGCCTGACGGTCCTTCTCCGTCTGCTCCTTGTCGTAGATCTCGAAGGTGACACGGGCGGTGCGGGGCTGATCGACGATGCGCCCGACCGCGAGCATCGGCTCGCTGCGGGCCCAGAGCATCATCACGGCGAAGACCACGGTGAGCACGCCGACAAAGAGCGCGGCATAGCCGGTCGAGGGTGTCCGAACGATCAACGCCAGCAAGCGCGATCGCAACGACCGCCGGGCCGGCTGGGGCGGCAAGAGCGGATCGAATTGGCGGGGATCGGGGGACACGGGGAGTGCTGGGAGAACCTGGATCAGTTGTTGGCGGGAGTGGGGTCAGGTGTTTCAGATGGGCCGGAGGCCGGATGACCGTTGGCGTCAGCCTCTGGCATCGACCGAGAACGCGCACGGCTGAGGGGATTCTGGCTGGAGTTATCGGACACGGCGTACGCCTCGACGATCTTCTGGACCATCGGGTGGCGGACGATGTCTTGCTCGGTGAGGTTAACCATCGCCAGGCCACGGACGCGCTTGAGCAGGCGGACAGCGTCGATGAGGCCGGACTGAGCGGGGTCGGGGAGATCGATCTGGGTGGGGTCACCGGTGACGATCATCTTGGAGCCGATGCCCATGCGCGTCAGGAACATCTTCATCTGCGTGCGCGTGGTGTTCTGGGCCTCGTCCAACAGGATGACCGACCGGTTGAGCGTGCGGCCGCGCATGTAGGCGAGGGGGACGATCTCCACGACATCCGAGGCGACGAAGCGCTGGATGGTGTGGAAATCCATCATGTCGTGCAGGGCGTCGAAGAGCGGGCGCAGGTAGGGGTTGACCTTGGCGGCGATATCGCCGGGGAGGAACCCGAGCTTCTCGCCGGCCTCGACCGCGGGGCGGACGAGGATGACCTTTTTGGCGCGTCCACTCTTAAGG
>JBOHNM010000265.1:0-3040 GCA_050730675.1 Phycisphaerales bacterium
CGCCAAGTCCACCCTCCGCTTCGGTGGCCGCGACTTTCCCTTCCCCGCCCTCTCCCCCGTCGCTCAGGAGCTCATCGTCGCCGGTGGCGCTGAAGAAGTCGTCAAACGCCGCCTCACCGCGCCACGCACCGGGGCGTCCGCGTGAATCTCCTCGATCGCGTCTGGTCACTCTTTTCCGCCAAACCCCAGGCCGCCGAAGACTTCATCGCGACTCAGCCGGTCGGCGTGCCGTTTCCCTGGCACGCGGGAATCACGATGACCCCGCTGAGTAACGTCGTGATCGCTCTCCCCACGGCCATCCTCGACGCGAATACGCACATCGGCGACATCATCAACTGCGATGATGCCGCCGAAATTTCCATTCCACCGGCAACAGACACCGACGCCGCCCGCGTGCTCCTCCGCCTCCGCAGCGGCATGAGTGTGACGCTCCGCCGATCCGCGCAAGCCGTCGTTCTTTCCGCGGATCCTTCACCTCCGCCGATCCGCGTCTCAGGCGTCGCCGCGGTGCAGTCGCGATTGTCCAAAGCGCAGCGCCCGTGAGGCACGCCCCGCCGCTCGCGGCAACCACTTGTCCGACATCCACTACACCGTGGTAATGCCCACCTCCACCCGCTCCACCACCGGGGTCTGGCTCCTGCGCGCCCTCGCCGCCCTCGCACTCGGCATCGCCACCACCATCGCCGTCGCCTGGTACCTCGCCGCTCGCATCAGCATCTGCGGCGGCGACCAACTCATGGAGCAGGACCAGTCCTTCGCCGGAGGCACGTGGTCTGTCAACCGCTTCACGCCCCCGCCGTTCACCCGCGGCGTCATTCCCGCCCCCGATGCCGATCCCCCCGCCCTCCGCCTGGTCATCCTCTGGCAACCCCACAACGACCGCTCCCGCGGCGAGCACATCGCCTTCGACGTCCTCACCCTCGAAGCCCGCTCCATGGTCCGCGAGCGTCAGCGCCGTCTGTCTCCACCCGCCGCCTCCGCCCGCAACGCCAAAGTTCCCGATCTCGCCTGGGATGTCCGCGGCTGGCCCTGGCCCGCCCTCGCCTGCCACTGGGAATTTCCCAACGGCCTCCGCGAATCCCCGCGTCTCCTCTCCGGCGGCATCCCCCTCAGCGAAGATCCCACTGCCGTCCCCAACGCCCCATTTATGAGTTGCCGCGCCCTCCCCTGCGTCCCCTGTCTCTGGGGCTGGCTCGGCGCTGACGGCGCCCGCGGCGGCTTCCTCTACGACACCGCCTTCTATGCCGCCATCTGGTTCGTCCTGCTCTTCGCCCTCCCCATCACCCGCCAACTCCTCCGCGCCCGCCGCACCCGCCGCGGCCTCTGCCCCCGCTGCGCCTACGACCGCACCGGTATCGCGGGCACAAACCCCTGCCCCGAATGCGGCGACGTCCCATTCCCATCTGCTACAGATTCCCGCCTCGCCTCCCCACCCACCAACCCCGCCACCGTCGCCAGCGCCTGATCCATCGTCGTCACCACGTACGGCGTGCATGACTCCCCGATCACCTCGCGGGCGCTCCCGTGCGTCAAGTCCGCATCCCACAGCGCCACCACGATCGGCAACCCCGGGAATCCCGCCCGCAATCTCTTGCACATCGCCCGTGCCGCCACCGCGGCCTCCGGCGGCACCGACGAAATCACCACCACCGCCGGCCCGCGCTCGCCGATGAGCTGGTTCACCTCGCCCGACAGCCGATCCGCCGACACCGCCTCAGCCACCGACCCCGTCTCGACCAGCAAGCGCGCCAGTCCCGACGCCGCCGCCTCGTCATACCGGTCCCGCGCCGGCACGCACAGAATCAGCGCGCTCTCCGCCTTCTCCGCGCGACCATTCTCCGCCTTCACCCCCACCCCCACGCTCACCGCGCCGGTCGCACCGCCGCCCATCCCGCCCATCACCTCCACCAGTGCCGCCTGCACCACCGCCTCGCGTGCCTCGTCCAGGTCCCCGCGCTTGCGATCCGCCTTCGCCATCCGCATCGCCGGCAGCACCAGCTTGTCGTACACCTCCGCTCGATCACCCGGCCGCTCCTTGCCGAACTCCTCCACGATCTTCTTCGCCTCCGTCGTGTCCTTCGCCAGCAGCCTCTGGTACAGCCGCGCTTCGGGCGACAACGGCTGCTCATCCCCAAGCAGCACCCGCAGGAACCCCACCCGCGGCATGTGTCGACCCGCCACCACCACGCACACCGTCAGCGGCGTCGAAAGCAGCAGCCCCACCGGCCCCCACAGCCAACCCCAGAACAGCGCCGCCACCAGCACCGCGATCGACGAGATCCCCGTCCCCGACGACAGCACCAGCGGCTCCAGCACCTGGCTCACCGCCAGCTCCACCACGAAGATGAGTCCCATGGTCATCAGCGGTTGGGACCAGTCCGGCGCCACCGCGATCGACACGATCAGCGGGAACGCCCCCGCCACCCACACCCCGATGAACGGCGCAAACCGCAACACCACCGTCAGCGCCCCCCACAGGATCGCCCCCGGCACCCCCAGCACCAGCAGCCCCGCTCCGATCACCACCCCCGCCGTCAGATTCACCAGCAGTTGCAGCCGCAGAAACCGCCCTACCCGCTCGCTCGTCTCGTCCAACGCCGCCGTCGTCACGTGCATCGAGCGCTCGCCGATCAGCCGCACCACCCGGTCCCGCAGGTCCTCGCGCCGGATCAGGATGAACGTCGCAAACACCAGCACGATCGCCGCCGTCGCGATCGGCTCCAGCAGCGGCCCTAAGAGCGTCCGTACATACTCCAGCGGCGGCGTCGGCGTCTCCAGCACGCGCACCACCGTCGGCTCAGGCTCGGAAGCAGCAGCCTTCGGAGCACTCGGCTCCTCCCCCTGCGGCCCCACCGGCCCAACCGCCTCCCCATCCACGGGTTTGACGATCTCCTTCCCCAGCTCCGCGATCGCCCCCGTCGCCTTGCTGATTGCGTTGCTTGGTCCGCGCCGCAGCGCCGCCATCTTCTTCGAGATATTCGCCTTGTACGATGGCAGGTCGCTCGCCACCTGCACCGCCTGCCCCTGCACCACCCACAGC
>JBOHNM010000266.1:0-3039 GCA_050730675.1 Phycisphaerales bacterium
GCACACGACCGATCCGGATCGGACCGTCGAGGGCTTGTACGGATGTTGTTTGATTCACCGCCGGGGGACATAAGAGTGGTAGACCCGAACGGGTGATCCGCCGCCGCATCAGGGCCGCGGCGGTCTCGATCTCGGCCTGCTCGTTCCCACTGCCGGTGATCCAGGCCAGCTCGAGGGCTTCGGCCTTGGTGCCCAGCACCGGGCGAAGGTCGGTCAGGGCGGACGGCGGCTCACGGCCGGTCATCGCGCTCCGCAGGATCGGGCCGCGTCGTTGATGCCCGTTCCTTGTTGTCCGGGACCGGTTCTTCCCGGATCAGGCCGACATGGAGGAACTCGTCGTCTTCGACATGGTCGTAGCGCGGGATGATCTGCTTGCGGCGCAGCTGCAGCGGTTCGTCCAGGCGTGACTGGGCCAACTCCACGAACTCCGGTTCGATGTCGTAGCCGACCGAGCGACGTCCCATCGCGCGGGCAACCTTCGTCGTCTGACCGGAGCCGAGGAAAGGATCAAGCACCAGATCACCGGGGTAGCTCCATAGCGCGATGACGCGCTGGCAGAGCTCTTCGGGGTAGACCGTCGGGTGCTTGGCGGTGCTCGGATGCACCACCGGGATGTGCCAGACGGATTTGAGCACGTCGCGCGTGAACACGGGACTGATCGGCAGGCGGGAGCGTTCCTTCATCTTGGGATCGACATTCTTGAAGAGCTTCGGTCCCGGCTTGCGGAAGATGATCAGGTGCTCGGCGATCAGGCTGGGGTAGTAGTACCCGGGGTAGGGATGCTGGATCGCCAAGCCCGCACGCTGGGAGGTGTCGCGGGTCTTGTTCCACAGGATGAACTCGCGGTACTCCCAGCCGAGCTCGACCAGCCTGGGCACCATGTCGAAGCCGATCGGGTAGCAGCGGCCGTCGCGCTGCATCGACGCCACCTGCAACGCCAGGAACCCGCCCGGCTTGGTGACGCGGTAGACCTCGGCAAAGACCCGCGTCATCGCGGCGAGGTACTCGCCATAAGTGCGGTACTGGCCGTCGTAGGTGTTGTGCCACGCCGCGTCGCGGCTGCCGGTGCGGGCGTACGTGGCGAAGTCGACCAGCGACCAGTACGGCGGAGAAGTGAACGTCAGCGTCACCGAGCCGTCGGCGAGCTCGGGCATGCTCTCGCAGCTGCGGCAGTAGATGTCGGCCTCCGGTCGTTCGACGCCCTTCACGCGGCATCACGCCCCGGTGTTTCCTTTGCGGGATCCGCGTTGCCGATCAGCGCGAACGGATCATCTTCGAGGTGCTGGTAGCGGGCGATGAGTTGGCGGCGGCGGAGGTTGGGCGGCTGCCGGACTCGGGTGCGGGCGTACTCGGCGAAGGGCGTCTCGATCTCGTACCCGACGAAGCGTCGTTCGAGAGCGTTGGCAACGGCGCCGGTTTGGCCGGAACCGCAGAAGGGATCCAGCACGAGGTCGCCGGTGCTTGAGTAGAGCAGGATCAGGCGATGCGGTACTTCCGCGGGGAAAGGACAGGGGTGCTCGATCGTCCTCGGTCCCACCGTCCCGATGTGCCAGATGTCCTTGACGACATCGAGCTTGACGAGCGTGCTGATCGGCAGGCGGTCGCGCGCCGTCTGCTTGGCGTTGAAGAGCCTGGGCCCCGGCTTGCGGAACACCAGGATGTGCTCGGTGTAGACGTTGGGGTGGAAGGAGCCGGGTGTGCCCAGCCTGATGAAGGTCCCGCCGCGGTCCATCACCGAGCGGCACTTGTTCCACACCAGCGTGTGGTAGACGACCCAGCCGATCGCCTGCATCCGCGTCGTCAGATCGAAGGGAATGGGGTAGCAGCGTCCCTCGTGCTGGATGGAGGCGACCACGATCGCGCAGCACCCGCCGGGCCGGGTGACGCGATACACCTCCCGGAAGATCCGCTGCATAAGGGCGAGGTAGCCCTCGTAGTCGTCGGGCTTGAAGCCCTTGCCATACGCGCGAGTGCGGAACGCGTACTTGCTGGATCGCTTCCCCTCGGCGTAGCCGTCGTAATCGATGGCGTTCCAGTACGGCGGGCTGGTGACCGTGAGCGTCACACTGTCATCGGGCACCTCACGCATGGATTCGCTGGAGCGGTTGATGATGGTCGGGTTCGAGAAGAGAGTCTGATCCGGCACTGCTGGAGCTTCACTGGCCGCTGGTGTCTCATCCCTCATCGGGCATCACCACCCAGAACACGGCCCAGTTCGTTGAGCCAGCCCGCACGCATGGAGTCGATGGCGGCGTCCCGGGCGGTCTCCGCCAAGGGCAGCAGGTCGCGCCAGAGCACGAGCCGCTCGTCGTGGATCGCCTTCTCCAGGTCGAAGACCCGCTGCTCGACCCATTGGCGCTCGGCGGAAGAAACCCCGTTGGGCGCGTTGGCGAGGCGGTGCCGCAGCTCCAGCACCGACGCCTCCAGCTGGTTGCACCGCCGGCTCGCAAGCCCGACCCGCTGGGCCGCCGAGACCAGCGGGCCTCTCAGCCGCGCTAGGGCGCGGGACTCGCCCGCCTGCAGCCACCGCTGGGCGGCGTCCGGCGGAGCGCTGGGCTGCGAAGGGCTGTCGGGTCCGAATGGACGGCGGTAGAAGGTGTCAGGCGCAGCTGCACGGGTGGAGTACCCGGAGCCGCCGGTGTTGCTACTTGGGTGGAGGGGCGTCATGTCACCCCTGAGAAGTGGGACGGGGCTTATATGCGTGGAGACGGATCGGCCCACAGGCTGGAAACCGCTGGCAATATGTTTCTGTCCGTTGCCGCCACCAGACATGACAGAGGACTCCGGTGTTCGATCTAGTACCGGTAGTGGTCAGCCTTGTACGGCCCATCGGGCGACACGCCCAAGTACTCGGCCTGGGCCTTGGTGAGCTTGGTGAGCTTCACGCCGAGCTTCTCCAGGTGCAGGCGGGCGACCTCCTCATCGAGCTTCTTGGGGAGGATGTGCACCTTGTTCTCGTTGTACTTCACGCCCGAGAGCGTCGGCTTGCCCGTGGCGTTGAACCACAGGTCGAGCTGGGCGATCGTCTGGTTGGTGAAC
>JBOHNM010000267.1:0-3009 GCA_050730675.1 Phycisphaerales bacterium
CATCAAGCCTCTCTACGTCGGCGACGTCCGGCACCGCGCGGCGAGGAGTCCCGTGGCGGCGCTGAGGTCCAGATCGGCGACGAGCAAGCCCTCGTGCCCATACGGGTGAAAGCACTGCAGCGTACCATCCGGGCGCGCGATGGCCGACGTGGTGCCGGAGCCCTGGCTCGCGCAGTTCACCGATGCGAAGTAGCATGTGTTCTCCGCCGCACGACACAGTATCGCCTTCTCGTGGAAGGAATTGGCGGGATCGGCGAATGTCACGGGGCGATAGCTCCCGGGTTCGGCGACATGCACGTGTGGATGAAACACGACCTGAGCACCTCGCCGCACGGCCCATCGCACCGTCTCCGGATACCGCCATCCCTCGTGGCAGATCACCACACCGAAGGTCAGCGGCCCGGCGGTGAAGACCC
Organism: Phycisphaerales bacterium; assembly: GCA_050730675.1. GTDB lineage: Bacteria > Planctomycetota > Phycisphaerae > Phycisphaerales > UBA1924 > JBOHNM01. Next base: position 417 of record JBOHNM010000267.1, read on the forward strand.
GACGTTCCGTCGCGAGTGCGGGATAGATGGCTTCCTCCGTAGGGTCGATCTGTCCCTTGTCCTGCCACCCCGCCACGGTGCCGTCCGCATTGATCACACGGGCGGTGATCTGCAAGCCGCGGCTGGTCACCCGCTCCGTGCCCAGTATGACCGTGATGTGGGCGGCCTTGGCGGCGGCCGCAACATCGGCCCACGCCCGTTCGAGGAACACGGGATCGGGCGCTGGCGGTGTCGTACCCGGCCACCGATATCCGGGAACGAAGCACTCGGGAAAGCAGATGATGAGCGCGCCTTGTCGGCTCGCATCGGCAATTGCCGATATCGCCAGGCGCACGGACTCGCCGGGCGTCGAAGGCACGCGGACGTTCGCGAGAGCGACGCGGACCGTACTCATGTCGGTACAGCGCTCCGGCGTCGCGCTCCGATCAGAGAGATGCGCTTCATCGATGACGTTCCTGCGGCCCGCGGCGGCGGCAGCGCCTTGCCCGAGAGAACCACCGGCTTGGTGACGCTCGGATGGACGAAGTTCCGGTGGCTGCCCTTGCCACCGCGGCAACAAGACCCCTAGCACGACCTGGCGTTGGGCCGCGTGATCTTCGACGCCTGAGACCAAGTGCAATGTGTATGCGTGCCGGCTCCAACGCCGGGTTGGGCATCACCGTCGTCTCAACCACTCAGGCTTTCCAAGGTATGCGCTCAGCGAGGCCGTGCTGCATCTTGGAGCTGTCGTCGCCGGCGTTGAGGTGGACCGGGGGGGAGTACACGGTCCACTGCGGCTTGAGGCGGATCACGACACGGTGCTCCTCGCGGGCTTTTGCCTCGACGAACGGTCGCGCTGCCTCGGGAAGTGGTTGCCCGGACATGATCCGGGCCACCTTCATCATGACGTCGACTGTCAAACCGGGGGCGTCCTCGACGTCGGCCGGTCCATACACCTGTAGGTACGTGAGCGGCCACTGCTCGTCGAGAACACAGATCGCCGCTTCACGCGTCCGCCGTACAGCGCGCGCCTTGGCGCGTTCAGCCATCGTCGAGATCAAGATGTCGTCGCCTTCCATGACGTAGTAGACCACCGACATCGACGGCGGCCCGTGCTTGCGTTGGAAGCCGAAGATGCAGGTGCGGTGATCCGCGACGAATGCGTGCCTCTGGGCCTGGTTCATCATGGCTCGGGTCCCCTCCATACGAGGCGCCGACTATACACATCCCGACCACCCATCGTTCGCCACATGCCGCGAGGCTTCAAGGTGGTCGCCCACCGGATCGCCGATAAGCTGCGGGCGCCGAAGGCGACCGTCAGCTTCATCGGCTTGTTGGGCGGCTCGCCTGACCAGTCGCCGGCCGTCTGGATAGCCATGCCAAGAACCGTTCCTCCCGTGCGCGTTCATGAGCCGCCGCGGCTCGATCGATCTCTGCGTTGGGAGCCGACTCTGCCATGATCGCGCCGTGGTGTGGAATGCTACGCTCGTCGGCACCGTCGATGATTCGCCACATATGGTCGGCTGCAGCAGCTTGCTAGTAGGTCAACACCGACCATGGGTCTCTTCGCATCCACACTCCTGCGCTGGCGTAGGTCCACACAAGTTCAGGATCGAGTTCGTCGAAGCGCAGCATGAGCTGGCAATCGCTTTCGCACTTGGCATCTCCGCTTTGCAACCGTGCTACCTCGACCGAGACCAAGTTCGACGCCAGCGCTGTCCTGAAGCGATGGCGGACCGACTCGTTTCCGCTGGCATCCCGAATCTCAATAACTCCAGACAGCGGCAGATCCCGATAAGGACCTGTCCCAGGGCCGGCACGCAGCTTTAGGTCGATGTGAACGCTGTACCGACCAGGGTATTTGAAGCGAAAAGGCGGTGATTCGAACGCTCCGGGGCCGAGTTCCACCTTTGAGTCGACGACCGGAACCAACGTTGCCCGCCGATCGGAGATCTCGTCGATCAAACCGGGTGTCAGCAGGTACGCAGCGAGGGCGATCGCTGGTACGACAGCGAACGCAAGGTATCTTTTCCGGCTCGCCCTAGCCATCTGACCATCTAGCGCCTGGCGATGAGCCGGCGCACTGCAGTTCGCCGCGATCCGCGACGCACAAGCCGGTCGGCTCCATCGCCCTGTTAGGCGGCCGCAACGTCAACGACTTCGCTGGTCGAAGACGGGGGCGGTACGGGCTGGCCCTGATGCCTCAGTCCTTCAATGTGGAACTCGATCGCGTCTCGGATCAAGTCCAGAACTTCTTCGCGAGTCTCGCCGGCGGCGACACACCCCGGTAGATCGGGAACGTACGCCCCGAACGAGGTAGCCCCCTGTTCGACCACTACGAGGTAGCGCATCAGCATCTCCTACTTCTTGAGGCCCGCCTGCTTCATCACACTGTTGAGCGTCCCGGGAGGGACATCGACCCGGGGTTGCCCGCCACCGTGACGGTACCAGCCTGCCGCGGGTGCCGAAACTGCCGATGACTGCCGCGTGTTCGGACCTCCCGCCATCCGTCGGATTCGATCAGCGCGATCAGCTCCCGAACCTTCACGAGCGGAATCTACCAGGCAGTCTGAGAGCCGCCTAACGCCGGCGGTCCAGCCGCGCGGGCCGCAGG
>JBOHNM010000268.1:0-2932 GCA_050730675.1 Phycisphaerales bacterium
GAGCATGAGGGCGAGGCCGCGGCGGTGGAGGCGGATGGTGTCGAGGGTGTGGTTGTCCATGGCGTCGATCATGAACTCGGGGGTGATGAGCTGGGGGGTGGGAGGGGGCATGGGGGCTCCTGCGGGGAAATGGCCAAAGGACCAAATGGCCAAATTGCCAAATGGGCGGAGGCGAAAACACGCGGCCTCTACCCATGGGCGAAGGACCGCGCCGTTGCGCAATTCGTGGTCCTTTTTTTGGAGGGAATGGCGCAAAGGCCGGGAAATCCCGGTGTCGATTGATCGTGCGATTTTTGCGATTGTGGAGAGGGCGAGTGCGCGCCGTTGCGCAATTTGACGGTCATTCTTGTGAGAATTGAGATGAGATCCGGTGAGGAAGTCCGCTCGCTCCAAACCGGCGCGGATGGCGCGGATGCACAGAGTACTTCGGCGCGAGTTCCGTGCGAGAGCGGCAACAGGGATTCGGGTGACTTCAACTGCCGCTGGGCGCCTCACGGCGGCGTAGCGCGCTCCTGATCCGGGTGAACACGCCAGAACACCTCATTTTTGCTGACGTCGCGGAAATCACGACATTTGTGTCCAATTTGATGTATTCTTGCTGGAGTTCGGGAGATTGTCGCAACATCGAAGCGAGGAAGGAAAGATCACATGCTCAGCCCTGGGTGTCGAATTGGGTTCTGCGCGCTGGGTGTAGCAGCGGCGCTGGGGCTCGATCACAGTGCGATGGGCTATCAGCTTGCGCCGTCGGTGCAGCGGCTGGGTTCCATCCCCGAGGGCAGCGGCGCCATTGCGACCAGCGTGAGCGCCGACGGCAGCGTCGTAGGAGGCATAACCGGCATCTTTACGATTACGCCGCGCACTTTCCGCTGGAGCGCCGCGACCGGCATGGTCCCGATCATTGTCCATGCCGGCAACCAATACGGCACCGTCGCCGTCAGCGGCGATGGCACCACACTCGCCAGCAGCGGTTCTTTTCCCCGCGTTCCGACGGGCCAAGATCCGAGCCCCAGCTACACCAGCGCTTATCAGTGGACGTCCGGGGGTGGTGTTCAGAGTCTGAATCTGCCACCGGGCGCCTTCGCCACCTACGCCAGCGCCATCAATGGCGATGGCTCGGTGATCGTCGGCGCCGCCGTCGGCAACGGTCTTTTGCATTCGTTCAGGTACACCTCGGGCGGGGGCATGCAAGACATCGGGGTTCCATCCGGATACATCGGCAGTCATGCGCACGGCGTCAGCGGAGACGGCAGCGTGGTGGCCGGCGCCGCGGAGAGCGGGCCGTTTGCGAACGAGGCATACTCGTGGACGAGCGCCGGCGGATTCCACATGCTCGGCGTCCTCCCGGCAGGAATCAGCAGCTTTGCGTATGCTGTCAGCGGTGATGGGCACGTAGTTGTGGGAAACAGCCAGACGCCAGGCGGAACACGCGCGGTGCGATGGATCGACTCCGGCCCGGCTCAGGTGATCCCGGATGTCGGCGGCGGGGGCAGTACCCCGGATCGGTACGCGCTGGCCGTGAATCAAGACGGCTCGGTGATCGTGGGCTCGCAGAATCTCCGAGCGTTCTTCTGGACGCAGGCTTTGGGTTCGGTCGATCTCAACACGTTCCTCACCTCGCGCGGAGTCAATTTAGGGAGTCTCATTCTAACAGGTGCGACCGGCGTTTCGGCCGATGGGTACACCCTTGTCGGCGCCGGAAGAGAATTCGGATCGGATGTGGCTTGGATCGCGACCATTCCTGCGCCGGCTTCGCCCATTGCGATGATGCCGTTAGCGCTATTTGCGATACGCCGTCGGCGCTAAGGCCGAGGGTGCCGCATCGCCGGTTTGGCCGGGCTCGAGGGGATTGGCGGGGTGCGCTTTGCGCGGGAGTTGGTGGTACCTTACCCTCCCCACATGGCCCGCCGCCCCGCCCGCAAAGTGCCTGCTTCGCCTGCCGCCGCTGCCAGCAATGGACACGCGGTGGATGCCGTGTCGCTGGCGGCGGCGACCGGGACCGGCGCCGGGGAACCGCTGCCGCAGGTGGAGGCGACGGGGGCTGGAACGGCGGCGGCCGGAGGAACGCCCGGGGGGTTGCTGCTGGAGGTGGGGTGGGAGGTCTGCAACCAAGTCGGCGGGATCTACCAGGTGCTCAAGAGCAAGGCGCCGATCATGGTGGATCGGTGGGGCGAGCGGTACTGCATGATCGGGCCGTACAGCGGGGCGACGGCAGACCTGGAGTTTGAGGAGAGCACGCCGTCGGGGTGGCTGGGGCGGGCGGTGAACGCGCTGAAGGCCGAGGGGCTGATCGTGCACCATGGGCGGTGGATGATCAGCGGCAAGCCGCGGTGCCTGCTCATCGAACACTGGCAGGGGATCGGGGCGCTGGACGCGGCGAAGTACCGGCTGTGGACGGACCACGGGGTCTCGACGCCGGCGGGCGATTCCTTGATGGACGGGGTGATCAGCTTCGCCGATGCGGTGCGGCGGCTGGTGCAGAAGCTCTGCGAGCACTCAGCGCCGGGCGCGGGGAGCGGGCCGATCCTGGCGCACTTCCACGAGTGGATGGGCGGGCTGGCGATCCCGATGATCCGCCAGCAGAACCTGCCGGTGGCGACGGTCTTCCAGACGCACGCCACGCTCCTGGGCCGCTACATGGCGAGCAACGAGGAAGAGTTCTACGAGCGGCTGAGCTGGGGGACGATCGATCAGGCGGGCGAGGCGGTGAAGTACAACATCACGGCCCAGCACGGGATCGAGCGGGCGTGCGCCCACGGGGCCCACGTATTCACGACGGTCTCGACGGTGACGGCCGAGGAGTGCGACGGGCTGCTGGGGCGACGGCCGGAGGTGGTGCTGCCCAACGGGCTGGACATCGAGCGGTACAACGTGGGGCACGAGTTCCAGACACTGCACGCCAAGCACAAAGAGCAGATCCACCGCTTTGTGATGG
>JBOHNM010000269.1:0-2920 GCA_050730675.1 Phycisphaerales bacterium
GTCACCGAGTGTACCAAGCGTCCACAAAGATGCAACGGGATTCTCACCTACTCCACCATCACCCAGCCGAATTCGACGTACTTGTTGTCGATGGTGCCGTCGTCGTAGAGGTCGACGATGGCGTAGCCGGGATTGGCGCGGGCGGGGCGGAGGGCGAGGTCGGGGTCGCCGGCGCGGGGGTGCTCCTTGCGGCGCTTGAGGTTGCCCTCGGGGGAGCGCCACCAGCCGCCGGAGACGGCGCCGTTGCACCAGTAGGTGACGCCGCGGTAGTCGATGCGGTCGGTCATATGGATGTGGCCGGAGAGGCAGGCGCGGACGCAGGGGTAGCGGTCGAAGAGGCGGCAGAGGCGGAAGCAGTCCATCATGACGGCGCCCTTGCCGATGGCGATGCCGCCGCCCTGATCGCCCGGGATGTAGAGGCCGTCGGCATCCACAACACTGGCGCACATGATGGGGATGTGGCCGACGACGAGGACGTGCTTGCCGGCGGCGCCGGCGGCGGCGAGCTGGGACTCGATCCAGGCGAACTGCTCGTCATCGACGCGGCCCTCGTAGCTGCCCTTGTCGTCGAGGGGGCGGACGGTGTCGAGGAGGAGGACGGTCCAGCGGCCGCGGTCGATCGACTTGTAGGCGCGGTCGCGTCCCACAATATCGAGCCACCATTTCTTGCCCCACTGGGGCTCGACGCCGGTGGTTTTGGAGGCCTGCTTGTTGAGGCCCCAGATGTCATGGTTGCCGCAGACGTACTCGATGGGGAGGGGCGACTCGTCGCGAGCGGCGCGGAGCCAGAGGTCCCACTGGAGCTGGGCTCGCTGATGGTCGGCATCGGCGGAGTCCATGATCATGTCGCCGCCGGCGATCATGACGGCGGCGTCGGGGGCGTTGGCGCGGATGTGGGACATGGCGAGTGCGACGCCGCGGGGAGCTTGGCGTTCTGGCTGGATGTGGGAGTCGGTGAAGTGGACGAGGCGGAGGGTGCGGGCGCGGCCAGCGGAAGCGGGTGTGCCCGCGACCTGGGTCGTGCTGGCGCAGCCGGGGAGGATGAGGCCGCCCGCGGCGGCGGAGAGGCCGGCGAGGGCGGAGAGCTTGAGGAGGTCACGACGGGAAAGGTCGGTGAGCATGGCGCGGGTCCGTTGGGGTGTGTGGAGCGTACCAAGCGCGGAGTTGGATGTGGTACGCTGCATTTGTGAGCAGTGTGCAAACCTCGACAACTTCAGGGCCGAAGGGGCCATCGGATCGTCGCCCGCTGGCGAGCCGCAACTCGCGTGTGATGAAGGCGCTCGCGGCGTGGCTGGCGGGGCGGCGGTGCTCGCCGAATCTCATCAGCCTCGCGGGGATGTTTGCCGGGATCATCGCGGGCGGACTGCTGGCGTGGACGGGGCACGGGGCGGAGGGGTGGGTGGCGCGGGGGTGCTATCTGGGGGCCGCGGCGTGTGTGCAGTTTCGACTGCTGTGCAATCTGATTGACGGCATGGTGGCGGTCGAGGGCGGGATGAAGAGCGTGGTGGGCGATTTGTACAACGACGTGCCCGACCGGGTGTCGGACGTGGGGACACTGGTGGGGGCGGGGTACGCCGCGGCGAGCTGCCCGGAGCTTGGGTACTTGGCGGCGATCGTGGCGGTGATGACGGCGTACATCCGGGCGGTGGGCAAGGCGCTCACGGGCGTGGCGGACTATCGCGGGCCGATGGCCAAGCAGCAGCGGATGGCGGCGATTACGGTGGTGTGCGTGTATCTGGGAGCGGCGCCTGAGGCTTGGCGGCCCGTGCTGGAGCCGGTGGTGCAGAGCGCCGCGACGGGGGATATTCGCTGGCGCGGAGCGTTCGGATTGATGGCTCTGGCGCTGGCGATTATCGCACTGGGCGGTGTGGCGACGTGCTGGCGGCGGCTGAGCGCGATTGCGCGGGCATTGAGGAGTCGTGCGGCATGACGCGGCAAGCGATGGACCATCTTTGGAACCCGACTGGGGCGCTGGAGCACCCGGTGACGCGGATCGCGGCGTATGCGGTGGTCGGGGCGCTGGCCCTGGCGCCCTTGGCGATGCTGGCGCTCGGGCGTCGGATGGACGAGAAGACGCGCAAGGACGTGTGGACGCGGTACTGGACGTGGGTGGTGATCGCGCCGGTGATGTTCGTGCCGATCCTGCTGGGGGCAGGGCCGGCGATCGCGACGGTGACGATCGTGTCGATCCTGTGCTACCGGGAGTTTGCGCGGGCGACGGGGCTGTTTCGCGAGCGGATGAGCAGCGCGATTGCGGCGCTGGGGATCGTTCTGGTGGGGCTGGCGGCGCTGGACAACTGGTACAACCTGTTCTTGATTCTGCCGGCGTGGTTCACGGTGCTGCTCGCGGCGGGGAATGTGCTGGCGGACAAGCCGAGCGGGTACATCCAGCGGACGGCGCTGGCGAGCGTGGGGTTTTTGCTGTTCGGATCGGGCCTTGGGCACTTGGCGTTCATGGCCAATGCACGCGTGCCGGGGGATCTGAACTGGGATTACCGGCCGCTGATGTGCATGGTGATCCTGACGCTGCAGTTCAACGACATCGCGGCGTACGTCTGCGGCAAGAGCTTCGGGCGGCGGCACCTGTTCCCGCACACGAGCCCGAACAAGACGCTGGGCGGGCACATCGGCGCGCTGGTGCTGACGACGGCGCTGAGCGTGTGGCTGGGGCGGATGGTTTTCGCCGGGACGAGCCTGGCGGCATGGGGGCACCTGGTCGCGATGGGGGTCATCCTGTCGGTGGGCGGGCAGCTTGGGGACCTGGTGCTGGGATCGATCAAGCGCGACTTGGGTGTGAAGGACCTGGCGAGCACGCTGCCCGGGCACGGGGGTGTGTCGGACCGGTTCAACAATGCACTGATCACAGCGCCGGTGATCTTCCACTACGTGAACTTCTTCCTGCACGTAGCTCCCGCTGAAC
>JBOHNM010000270.1:0-2919 GCA_050730675.1 Phycisphaerales bacterium
TCATGCGACAGGTCCGGCACGATCGTCGCGTGGATCCGTCCCGCCAGATCCAGTTCGGCGCGTGCCCTTGCCGATCGCGATTCCTGCAACCGGGCGTAGCTGAACATCATCGTAAACGCCGCGATGATGCACAGCACGCAAACGATCGCGATCACGCCAGCGCGGCCTTGCTCGCCGACGCCCTCTGCGGGGATCTTGGTAAACTCAAGCGTCGAGAGCCACGAGAACAGCGGACCGGGCGCGAAGATCTGAAACGCGATCACGATCGGCAGCGCCCAGAACTTGCGCGACGTGAACGACCACGTCCACCCCGTCGCGATCAACCCCGCTACCAACCCGCTGATCAGCGCGAACGGCACCATCGGCACCGGTCGCGCCACCAGCATCATGAACAGGCCGATCGGCGCGAACATGAACAGCACGCCGCCCAGCAGGAGCGTCTTCATGCCCAGCGACAATCGCCGCCAATCAGCCTTCGCCTGTGCTTTGGTGCGGTAAAAACCCATGGCGTCCAGCTTAACCGATCGCGACAATCAGCCGCCGCTCGCCCGCCCGGACCGCAGTCCCAGAATGTCCGTCAGCGAGTCCGCCTGGTGGTCCGCGTGGTAGCTCGACCGCACCAGCGGCCCGCTCTCGACCACCTTGAACCCGCGCGCCAGCCCTTCAACCTTGAACAGGTCGAACTGCTCCGGCGTCACGAAACGGTGGACCGGCAGGTGGTTCCGCGTCGGCTGCAGGTACTGCCCGATCGTCAGGATGTCGCACCCGCCGTTGGCCGTTCTCGTCTTGGCCTGCACATCGTCCATCAACGCCAGCACTTCCTCGTCCTTCTCGCCGATGCCGACCATGATCCCCGTCTTGGCAACGCCCCCCTGCTCCTTCACGCGCCGCAGCAGTTCCAGCGACCGGTCGAACTTCGCGCTCGGGCGCACCGCGCCGTACATCCGCCGCACCGTCTCAAGATTGTGGTTGATGATGTGCGGCCGCGCATCGATCACCATCTGCAGCGCCGGCCAGTTCCCCTCAAAGTCCGGGATCAGCACCTCGACCGACATCTCCGGGCACGCGTCGCGTGTCCGCACGATCGTCTCCGCCCAGATCCCCGCGCCGCCGTCGGCCAGCTCGTCCCTGTTCACGCTCGTGATCACCACGTGCTTGAGGCCCATCAGCGCCAGGCTCTCGGCCACCCGCCGCGGCTCGTCCCGGTCCACCGATCCCGGCCGCCCCGTCTTCACGTTGCAGAACCCGCACGCCCGGGTGCACGTGTCCCCCAGGATCATGATCGTCGCCACCCCCCGCGCCCAGCACTCGCCCATGTTCGGGCAGCCCGCCTCCTGGCAGACCGTGTGCAGCCGGTGCTCGTCGATGATCCCCTTCAGCCGCGTGTACCCGGGGCCTCCCGGCACTTTGGCCCGCAGCCAGCTCGGCTTCCGCCGCGGCGTCATGTGCTCGACGCTTCCGGCAGCGTTGTTCAGCACCATCGCCCCCAAGCTGACAACTGGCGTATCCATCCGCCGCAGAGGGTCACCCCCGGCCGGCCGCGGGTGCCGCTCGATCGTCCGTCGGATCCCCAGTGCCACCGCATCCTCGGCGGGTCCGTCCGCGGCATTTGGCTGGGGCAGGCTCATATACGCCCATCGTAGCGCCGAGCCTCGGAAACTCAGCGGTGACCACTACGCGCAAAGTCTGCGCCTCTGTCAAGATACGAGATTTGTCCAAGCACATCGCCATTCCCTGCCGATGAGCCACTCGTAGGTTATTGGCCCCTGTTTCGGCGGTCGGTCCCCGTTCTGGACCTTTCTCCGAACTGGTGCCGACTAACCTCACCCCCTGCCGGACCGGGAGACCTCCCGAACCCGGCGACACCGACGGGCCTACTGGTGTGCCGAAGGCGGCCCACCCGAATCCTCCGGTGGTTTGTGAACCGCAGCAAGGAGCGGCCTTGTGATCAACCGTACCTACTCCCGGCCCCCGACCCCACCCGCCGCGCGAGACATTCCAATCCCCGGTCGCCGTGTCATGGGCTGCGCCGGCGCCCTGCTGGCGCTGGCCGCTTTGGCAGGTTGCGAGGTTGACACGTTCCTTGATCAGAGCGTTCCCGGCCGTTGGGAAGACACCCCCGGCTCGGCCCCGATTCTCGAGCGCCTGGCGGCGATCGAAGGTCCCTCGACCGAGCCCGTCACGGCGACCAAGCCCCGTCCGGAAGACCTGATTCCGGAGTTTGAGCCCTACCGCCTGGGCCCCGGCGACTACTTGGAAATCACGATCCAGGACCTCTTCAACCCGGGCATGTCGGAGAAGATCGAACTCGACGTGGACCCCCGCGGGTTCATTGACTTGCCTCAGGCTCCAGGGATCTTCCTCGACGGCAAGACCGTTGATGGAGCCCGGGAGGCCATAGCCAAGGCACTCAAGGACCGTGGCATCCTCGACAACGCCATCGTTCAAGTCAACGTCCGGGCCCGGCGCAAGCTGACGTACACCGTCATCGGCGCCATCCAGAATCCCGGCACCTACCAGCTCGGTAAACCCGACATGCGCCTGCTCGAGGCTTTCGCAGTCGCCGGCGTCTTCGCCGAAGGCTCGACCACGAACATCTACGTTATTCGGGGCGTGCCGCTGTCGGAACTGACTTCCGGCCACGCTCCGCAGCCGGGCGGCGCTGCCGCGCCGAGCAATCCACAAAGCACCCCACCCGGCCAAGCGCCACCACCAGTTGCCCCCAAGCCCAAGGAGCCGATCATCGACCTGATCGATGAACTCTCGGGCAACAAGAACCCGCCGCCGAAGAAGGACGACAAGCCCGCTCCGATGATGATGCGCGACGGGACGACGCAGATGGCGTCGAGCCAACCGCCCACGCGCGATCCCGCGATCGATATCGACGACCCCGCCAAGAAGAACACCGCGGCCCCGACC
>JBOHNM010000271.1:0-2835 GCA_050730675.1 Phycisphaerales bacterium
GGTCACACCCGACTTGCCCGTGCTGACCAGATCAAACGGCCGCGCCGGATCGCAGCCCGAATTCGGGTAGCGATAAATAAACGGCCGCCGCCAGCCATCCTGCCCGCCGATCTTCTCGATGAGCGGCGGGCTCATCGTGTACAGCACCGACAGCCGGGGCGGGTACGTACCGTGCTGGCCGTTGTACGTCTCCAACGCGTTCTTCAACGAACGCATTTTGATGATCGTCGTCGGACTCCGGCGACAAGTAGTCTCGCGGTCCAAGATCGAGAATCCGGACAAACTCGCGGCCGTGAACGCCAGCACGCCGACGATCACCGTGATCGCGGTCACACCGCGCCGATCGATCCGCACCATTTTGGACTTGCCGCTCTTCATCGCTCACCGCTTCGTCGCGACCTGCTCAGTTCTTCTCGTCCATCGTCCACACGTCGAGGTTGTCTTCCTGGCCGATCTGGCCCGACTTGCCCGTGCTCTTGAGGTCGAAGGGCTTGTCCGGGTCGTTGCCGCTGGTGCTGGGGTAGTGGTAGACGAAGTTCTTCTTCCACCCGTCCTGCATGGCGATCTTCTCCACCAGCGGCGGCTTCATCGTGTACAGCACCGCGAGCTGGTCGGGGTACGCGCCGTACTGCCCGTTGTACGTCTCCAGGGCGTTCTTGAGCGAACGCATCTTCGTGATCGTCGTGCTGATCCGGGCCCGCTCGGCCGCGCCGCCCAGGGCCACCACCGAGACGCCGGCCAGGATGCCGATGAGCACCACCACCATCATCATCTCGAGCAGCGTGAAGCCGCGTCGGCGATTGCGATTCTTGAGCGTGACACCCTTCATACCGCGTCTCCTTCTGTGATTCTGGTCGCGCACGGGCCGGTGCGCACCTCTGTGTACTGCGAACACCCGAAAAAGTTGCCATTCCGTGGCGATTCCGTCCACCGACCGGTGGAGTTTACGCGGCCTCCATGCGGTCCTTCCGCCCCTCCACCCGTCAAGGTTTCACTCTCTTGACGATGTACTCCCCGCCACCCACCCAGTGCGGCAAACAGAGGGCAAACCACCCAAGATTCGGTTATTTGGCCCCGACCTGCCCGGCGATCGTCAGCAGCGGCACCAGGATCGCCAGCAGCAGCCCGCCCACGACCACGAACATGATCACGATCGTCGCCGGCTGCAGCACCGCCAGCACCCGCTGGCTCGTCCGCTCCACCTGGTCGATCATGTCGTTGGCCAGCGTCCCGAACGCCGCCTCCAGGTCCCCCGCGCGTTCCGCGGCGATCAGCAGCTTCCGCGTCGCCAGCGGCAACGAGTCCACCTGCTCGATCAGCACCCGCAGCACCCCGCCCTCCACCAGCTTCACCCGCAGCTTGTCCATCTGCGAACGCAGCCGCGGATGGTGGATCGCCTGGTTCGCCGTCGCCAGCGCATCGGCCAGCGGCACGCCCGCCCGCGTCATCGCGCTCATGACGCTGAAGAACCGCGCCGATTCCTGCGCCAGCACCACATCCCGCAGCAGCGGCGTCTTCCGCAGCAGCCGCCACGCCGCCCCGAAGAATGGCTTGCGCATCGCGAACAGGATCACCACGAAGATCAACGCCAGCAACACGATGTACGTCAGGTGCTCGTACGAGAACTCGCCCATCGCCGCCAGCACCCGCGTGTACCACGGCGGCGTCCCCACCTCGGCGATCTGCGATGCCAGCTTGGGCACGATGAACGTGATCATGCTGAAGGCCACCAGCACCGAGACCGTCATCACGATCGCCGGGTAGATCGCCAGCGTCTGGGCCTTGCCCGCCACGCCCATGGTCCGGCGCGCGTTGACCGCCAGCTCCTTGGCCGAGCCGGCCAGGTCGCCGGTGCGCTCGGCGGCGCGGTAGATCGCGATCGTCACCACGTCGAACCCACCCACCTTCGCGCACGCGTCGCTGAAGCTCGATCCCGCGGCGACCATGTCCCGCATCTTGTCGATCGTCGGGCGGGCGTGCACCGAGACCGTGCTGGCCGCGACTTCCAGGGCTTCCACCAGCGGCACGCCGCGGGCCAGGAGCTGGGCGAGCTGCTCGTTGAGTACGACCGAGTCCTTCATCGGCAGCACATCGCCCGAGCCGGCCCACTTGGGCAGGGCATAGGCCCGCTGCAGCAACATCTTCTCCTTGCGGAGCACCTCGGCGAGCTGGGCCTGCGTGCGCGCGTTGCGCACGCCCATGTTCTTGCCGCCGCCGATCTTGTTGGCGACGAAGAAGAAGGGGGTCGTCGAACTGGGCAATCCGGCGCGGCTCATGCGAGGGGTGAGTGTACGAGGCGGGGTGTGGGTGAGCGGGCGGGTGGTTCCCATCGACCGGCCCGGTGAGTGAAATGAGCGGGGGGCGAAGCGGTTGCACGAACGGGCGTGGGTGGACGCGGAACGGGGGGAGTTGGCGGGGGTGGGGGAGGGAGTTGGAGACGGACCGCGAAGGGGCGAAGGGGGAGGAAGAAAGCGAAGAGGACTCAAGGCAGGTGTACACAGAGGAAGAGGAGCATCGGACGAAGCGAGGATCGGGTGCCCCGGTACGACGCTGCTTTGCCCCCCAGCGGCGTGCCGGGTGGGTCTGGTGGTGTTGGGGTCAGGAGTGTGGGTGGAGAGGCCTTGGGCGTCAGTTGCGTGCGTTGTGACTTGGGTGTTCGTTGTCGTCACGCGCGGCGCCCATGCGAGGGCGAATGACGGCGAGGAACTGAAGATGAGGGAGAGGGCCATGAGGAGGGTGAGGAGGTAGTTGCGGTGGATGTAGGGCTTGTAGGGCTCGCGGTACATGTACTTGCGGAGCCAGGCTTCCTTGTCGAGGCCGGGAGGCCAGAGTTCG
>JBOHNM010000272.1:0-2622 GCA_050730675.1 Phycisphaerales bacterium
GTTCTACGCCGCCGCACGCCAGATGTATCTCGAGGCGCCGGACGGTGCCTCTGGCTTCTGGACGCGGCTGGCGCGACTACACCCGCCGGCCTTGTTCATCTGGGGCCGCCGCGACTGGCTGGTCCCGATGGATCTCGCCAGCCACGTCAAACACACGCTGCCGCCGGCGCAGCACCTGCGGCTGGATTGCGGTCACGTTCCGCAGATGGAGCGGCCGGCGGAAACGCACGCCGCCATCGCCGCATTCCTCGGCCGATCGTAGGGCTGCGCCACCCGTTCGGCGACGCCGACGGCGCCGCCGCTGGACGCAGAAACCGAAACGGCCCACAGCTCGTTGGAGTTGCGGCCGTTTGAAGGTTGCGGGGGGAGGATTTGAACCTCCGATCTTCGGGTTATGAGTGCTGCCGAAGGTCAATAAACGTAAGCAGGACAAGGGCTAGCGGTGGTCAGAAGTGGTCACCGCTAGCCCGAATCCGAAAGTGGGGAGCTAGTCCTTCTTGGACTGCTCGGTCCCGACCGGCGTGCTAGGGGGGCGAGCAACACCTGTTCCGCTTTGGGGCGGCTTGGGCTCTACAACTGTAGCACCGGGGGTATGCCCCCGACCCTGTGGTGTGTATCCCTTTTGGATGATCTCTCCCTCGCTTCCCGGCTGATACCCTTCACGTAGCGGGAATATTGGCTCTTTTGGCATTCTAATCGCCTCCGATCTCAAAGAATTCTATCAGATGGCATTCTTCAACGGAAACCCACATACCGGCAGTGCCGTCTAGTCGCTGCTCGAATTTTCCGTCGACACTCACGCGCCAGGTCTCGGTGACGTAAACATCGCGTGGGCAAGGATGCGACGAGCAAAACGACCCCTTTGAATATTTCCCCCCAGCGAGCTCTCCGCTCTTGAAGTGGAACAGCATCCAGCAGGGCTTTCCTTGACCAAGAAAATAGTCCCAGCCGGTGGGCGTGGGGTGTAGCGCTCCGAGTCCAACGAACCAAGTCGACCTAATCGCCGCTTGGGCAATTAACGCGAGTACGGTGGGGAATGCGAATAGGCCCAAGAACGTCACCGCCATGTAGCACGCACGAGAAGCATCCCCGGCGACTTCTGCAAGATCGAATATCCAGAATCCCAATGAAAGATTCAAAGATCCATACGCAAACACCGCGATGATCTGCTCTGACGGGTTTCTACGCTCGCCCGGTACAAACAGGTCGTATACGAAAACCATCACGAAGCCGGGCACGAGCACCCGTAGGGCGAGCGATAGTGCGGTGGGGTCGGACAAGAACTCCATGGCTCCCTCTTTCCTTGAAACAGGCCGAGCTGCCGCTTCGTTCATACTTTCGCACAGCCCAGTAGTCCGCGACCAGCAGCAACCTAGGTCGGATTCGCCTTCTTGGCGACTTTCCGGCCGCCCACCTTGACGGGGCCACCCAGGCGCTCCCGGATCTGTGTATCTCGTCGATCACGTCGAGCGGTGGCCGGACCCGCGCGTCCTGGTCGCACAGGTCCCAACCCGCGCGATGAACCCCACGATCAGTCAGCAGACGGTCGACGAGGCGCTGGAGGACGATGAGGTCTCGGCCCGATCCGAGTGGCTCGGCCTCTGGCGCCACGACGTCGAATCCTTCATCGGCGCCGACGCGCTCGAGGCCGTCACGATCCCGGGCCGCACCGAGTTGCCGCCGATCGGCAGTGCGTCGCACTTCGCCTTCTGCGACCCTGCCGGCGGTACAGGCAGGGACTCGTTCTGCGCGACGGTCGGGCACCGCGAAGGGGACCGTGTTGTGCAAGACGTCCTGATCGAGATTCGGCCGCCATTCGACCCAGACGCCGCGGTGCAAGAGATCGCTGGCGTGCTCCGACGCTACGGTGTCAGTAGCGTCACCGGGGACCGCTACGCCGGCGCCTGGCCGACGTCGCGCTTCCAGGCGCATGGCATCACCTACCGACCGGCCGAGATGGTGCGCAGCGACCTCTACCGCAATGCGCTGCCCGTCATCACGGCGAAGCGCTGCGAGCTGCTCGACGATGCCCGCATGCGCCGGCAGTGGCTCTCCCTTGATCGCACGATCAGCCGCACCGGCCTCGAGCGCATCGACGCCAACGGCGGGCGAAGGCAAGACGACGCCGCCAACGTCACCGCCGGGCTGCTCTGCATGGCGAGCCGGGCGCGCACGGTGGCGGGCACGGTCAAGCTGACGGGGTTCTGATGGCGCCGCGCAATACAAAGCTGTGGACGCGCCTGCGCTGCTCGCGCCGCCGTTTCACGGAGGAGCATCCGGGTCGGCCGCAACCGGGCGACTTGGATCGGGAGTGTGTGTTGTGCCGCGCGCCGCTGGGGAGTGTGACGACGTTCGCGATCAGCGGCTGCTCCAGCGCGGCGAACGCTTTGCGGTTGTCGTCTGGCGCTGCTTTGGGGAACGAAGCGAAGCGCCCCCGCGGCGAGGGGCCGACCTGACTACTGCACTGGCTCAACCCTACGCGGCTTCGCTATTGCGACTGAAAGGAATGCCGAGGTGTTCTGACGCTTGATTTCGACGTCTAGCCCCGCCCCTAAGTCGAAGTAGCGAAGTACGGTGTCTCGCAACGAATCCCGGTCGTCAGCATATTCGAAAGGATTGACT
>JBOHNM010000273.1:0-2595 GCA_050730675.1 Phycisphaerales bacterium
TCCTCACACAGCAGGGCCGCGCGCCCGTAGGTCTGCAGGAAGTCAGCAAAGACGCGGCTGGCGTGCAGCGGCACGTGGCCGAAGACATCATGAAAGATGTCCGGCTCAGGCAGATAGTCCATCACCTCGCGCGGGCGGATGAGGACGGTTGTCGGGAACTGGCGGGCGGCCAGGCACGCGAAAAAAGCCTTGGCCGGCAGATACCCCGGCACGCCGTAGCTCGCCCAGTCGCTGACCTCGCCGAGGTAACGGTTGATCCCCTCGAGCTTCGTCCCCTTGCGCAGCACCTGTCCCCCCGCGACTTCACAATCTTGTGTCAGTGTCGTGTCGCACAGCAGCGGCAACCGCTCACCGCTCAGTCGCAGCACTTTGAGCCCGTCGATGAACGTGCGGCTGACCTGTTTGTCGAGCATCGACATCCGCCGGTCGAACAGGTCGCGCCACACCTCGTGGTTCTCGCGGGTGTACTTCTCGTAGCACTGGGTGATGTAGTACTTGGAGACATCGATCTTGTCAGCGGGCGTGGTCGGCGCGAGGTCGGCCGCGGCCTGGGCCCGTCGGGCATCGTCCGAGTCGATGATGTTGTTGTACTTGATGTCGGCTCGCACGGTGGTCTCCGGGGACGCGGAAATTCTAGAGCGGCGGCGTACCGGTCAGAGGTTCATGCCGGCAAGGCTCTCGATCGGACGGTCTTCGCGGGCCAGCCGGTCGGTGGTCTGGGTAAAGACGCGTTCCTCCGGCAACGGGTTGAAACGCGACCCGGCCATCGGGATCTTCTTGCTCGCGGTGCTCTTGGGCAGCAGCGGCTGGACGACCAGGGCGATGATGCCGACCGCGATATTGACGCCGCAGAGCGTGAGCAGGTTGGCCTTGCCGTAGAACATCACCACGGCGTTGGCGACCACCAGGAGCATCGATACGGGAATCACCGCCTGCCACGCGACCTGCATCACCTGGTCGAACCGCAGCCGCGGCAGCGTCCAGCGGACCACGATCATGAAGCAGTAGATCGTGAACGCCTTGCCGAAGAGGACGCCGAACTTGAAGAGCACCGCGAGAATCCCCGTGTCCTGCGGCGACAATCCCGGCAGATCAACACCCGGGAGGATCTGCCAGCCGCCCAGGAACATGGTGGCGAACATCGCCGACCCGACGAACATGTGGATGTACTCGCCCAGGAAGAACAGGCCGAAGGACATCGACGAGAACTCGGTGTGGTAGCCGCCGACCAGCTCGGCCTCGCACTCGGCGTTGTCGAACGGCGCACGGTTGCACTCGGCCAGCGTACAGATGAAGAAGATCGCCGCGACCAAGGGCTGGCTGAAGATCATCCAGCCGTGGGCGAGTTGCTGCTCGACGATCTTGCTCGGAAGCAGCGAGCCGGCCGTCATGAGCACGACGAGGATCGAGAGCCCCAGCGGGATCTCGTAGCTGATCATCTGGCTGCTGGCCCGGAGGCCGCCGAGGAAGGAGAACTTGTTGTTGCTCGCCCACGAACCGAGTGCGACGGCGTAGATGCTCAGCGACGACGCGGCAATGAGGTAGACGATACCGATGCTGATGTTGGCGCCTGCGACCTGCACATCCTGGGCGTCGATCGGCCAGCCGATGAGCGGAATCGTGAAGCCGGGAATGTGCAGCGTGCCGCCCCAGGGAATGATCGCCCACCCGATGAGCGCGGGGACCACCGCCATACCGGGCGCCATGCGGAAGAGGAGCTTGTCGGCCCCCTTGGGCATGTGATCCTCTTTCAGGAGCATCTTGATGCCGTCGGCAAGCACCTGGCCCAGACCCCAGAACCCCCAGCCAAAGGTCAGCTTCTCGACGATCGGCAGACCGAACCCGAAGCCGACGCGGTTGGGACCCAGCCGGTCCTGCATGAAAGCCGAGATCTTGCGCTCAAGGTAGATCCCCAGCGCTGCCAGGCCGAGCAGGATGTGCATCACGATCAGGATCGTGACCACGTTCACAAGAAGCTGCGCAGTGACCCAGTCCGGCTTCGGCATGCGGCGAGTTTAGGGGGGAGTGCGGGGGATTTCCGGTGCGGAGTTTTGCACGAGGAGCAGTCGTTCAGGCGGCGGGGTGCCCACACTCCGGACAAGGCGCTTGACACGGGAGGCCTGTTCGGGCGTAGGCGCACGTTGGGCAAAGGCCGCGGCGGCGGCGCATCTGGGCCCGCGCAAGACCGAGTCCGTACGCGACCGCCGCAAAGGCCGCGCCCCAGAATATGACGTCGGCTGCAAAGCCGACTGCGATGGGCCGTATCGGCACGATCGCTGGGGACTGCTTACCCGTGAACGGCACTTCGAACGCGTGGTCCAGCCGCAGCACGCCGCCACTGGCGGGCGGTTCGGGCGCGGGCGGAAGCGCAGGAACATCCCATCGCGAAACCCCCTTCAGTGCTCGCCACGGCCAACCGGTAGCAAATGTCGTGACGATCGCCGTACGCCGCCCTGTCGGCACAGGACCGGGTTCATCTACCACCCACCCCGGTCGTTCGGGGAGTTGGAACGCGAACATGTCACCAATCTTGTAGTGCCCCAACTCGTGTGCGCGGTAATCGCTGAGCGACCAATATTCGTAAAGGCCGTACTC
>JBOHNM010000274.1:0-2574 GCA_050730675.1 Phycisphaerales bacterium
GAATTTGGCCAAGCGCGTTGGGCGTGAGCTCAACATCATTTATTGACACAACAAGCCGACGATTGTCCAACAGAGGTTTACCGGATTGCACCTCCTGAATGGCGGCGGCCAGCGCACGCGCGAGCTTTGGCCGCAGGGAATCGCTACTTCCGTCATAGGTAGTGTGCTGGTGGTGCTTGAGATCGAAGGGAATATCCGCTACGTCTTTGGTCAGCAACACAACTCGTTTGCCCAATGCATGCGCGTAGCCAACCTCATAGAAAACATTTGGGTTCTTTCCGGACATATCTGCCACGATGACATCAGCCTTGTTGATCTGGTTGACAATTCGCGACAAGATGCTTCCATCAAAGTGCTGTTCATCTACTCGCTCGGCATAGGCACCTGCATCCTCGGCTGCTTTCTGAATGCCGTAGCGATACAGGTCAGCGAATTCGCTGGCAAAAGGCATCAACACAAAGACAAACGGCTTTGGACGAGTGTTTGGCGAACCACCGTTTTCTGAAGAATTGCTCATACATGAACTCCAGCACAAGCTGGTGTCGTGGTCTTTGTCGTCCGCATAGCAAGCGGTGACGATTTACCCCCCCGCCGCCCCCTCACCCCCCGGCAGCGTCATACTCCACGGATTCAGGTACCCATCAATCGCCTCGCGCGTGATCGTCTTGCCCGCGTTGTCCTTCGTCCCCACCACGATCTCGTACGCCAGTTGCCGCACGGTCTTGCCTTCCTTGAACGCCTGCTTCGCCAGCGCGGCCGACTTGTCATAGCCGATCACCGGAACCAGGCTCGTGCACATCGCCAGCGACCCCTCGATCAGGCTCTTGCACCGCTCCTCGTCGGGCTTGAGGCCCTCCAACAAATTCGTGGTGAACATGTCGCACCCGCTCGCCAGGATGTCGATGCTCTCGAGCAGGTTCTCCGCGATCAGCGGCATCGCCACGTTCAGGTCCAGCGAGCTGTTGAGCGAGCCGAGGTTGCCGTACGTGATGGCGGCGTCGTTGCCGATCACCTGCCCGCTGATCATGATCAGCGCCTCGCAGATCACCGGGTTCACCTTCCCCGGCATGATGCTCGAGCCCGGCTGCACCGCGGGGATCACCAGCTCACCGATGCCGCAGCGCGGCCCCATGCCCATGATGCGGATATCCCCCGCGATCTTCGTCAGGCTCGTGGCGATGGTCTTGAGCAGCCCGCTGGTCTCCACGCACGCGTCCTTAGCGTGCTGGGCCTCGAAGTGGTTGTCGCACGCGCGGAACTTCACCCCCGTCGTCTTGGTCAGCTCCGCGCTCACCAGCTTGTCGAAGTCCTCGTGCGCGTTGATCCCTGTCCCCACCGCCGTGCCGCCGATCGCCAGTTCGCTGAGCGTCGCCAGCGCCTGGCGGCACCGCTGCTCGGCGTGGCGCATCTGGCTCGCGTACCCGCTGAACTCCTGCCCCAGGCGGATCGGCGTCGCGTCCTGCAGGTGCGTCCGCCCGATCTTCACGATCTTGTCCCACGCCTTGGCCTGCTGCTCCAGCTTCCTGGCCATCCGCCCCACCGCCGGCAGCAGCTTCTTCTCGATCCCGATCGCCGCGGCCACGTGCAACGCCGTCGGGAACGTGTCGTTGCTCGACTGCCCCATGTTCACGTGGTCGTTCGGGTGCACGCCCCCCGCCTTCAGATACTCCGCATCCTTGGACGAGCCGATCGGCTTGCCGCGCGAGAGACAGACGAGGTTGGCGATCACCTCGTTGGCGTTCATATTTGTGCTCGTCCCCGAGCCGGTCTGGAAGACATCGATCGGGAAGTGCTTGGCCCACCCGCCGTGTTCCTTCATCCCCGAGCCGATCACCGCGCACGCCGCCTCGATCGCCGCGGCACGCTCCTTGTCCAATCGCTTGAGCCCGCGGTTCACCCGCGCGCACGCCGCCTTCAAGGTCGCGTACGCGGAGATGATCCCGAACGGCACCGGCCGCCCCGACACCGGGAAGTTCATCACCGCCCGCTGCGTAGACGCCGCGTACAGCACATCCGCCGGCACAGTCATCTCCCCCATCGTGTCCTTTTCGATGCGGGTGGCGGAGGAAGTCGGCTTGCGGCCGTTCGAGGCTGGATTTGCGGGAGATTTGGCGGTGGACTTGGACATTCGGCGGCTTCCTTTTCAGAGACTTGTTGCAGGATAGCGCGCCGGGAAAGAGAGCCGGATTCGAGGCGGGCTGAAGAGGGACCAAGGCGGTTGTACACAGAGGAAGAAGAGGGACACGGAGGAGGAAGAGACTCGGACGGAGAGAGGGTCGGGTGCCCCAGTACGACGCTGCTTTGCCCCCCAGCGGCGTGCCGGGTGGGGATGGTGGAGGTGTTGGAGTCAGGAGTGTGGGTGGAGAGTTGTTGGGCGTCAGCTACGCGCGTCGTGGATTGTGGGACCGGCTCCGTTACGCCCGGCACCCATGCGATGGCGAACGACGGCGAGGAGTTGAAGATGAGGGAGAGGGCCATGAGGAGGGTGAGGAGGTAGTTGCGGTGGATGTAGGGCTTGTAGGGCTCGCGGTACATGTATTTTCGCAGCCAGGCTTCCTTGTCGAGGCCGGGGGG
>JBOHNM010000275.1:0-2555 GCA_050730675.1 Phycisphaerales bacterium
GCGCCGCGCAGGCTGAACAGCAGCGTCAGCCCGAGCAGCAGCAGGCCGACGGTGACGTGCCCGGCGTGGAAGCCGACCAGCGTGTAGTAGGTGGTGCCGAAGAGGTTGGTCCAGATGGTCAGGTTGT
The DNA here is from genome assembly GCA_050730675.1 of Phycisphaerales bacterium. GTDB lineage: Bacteria > Planctomycetota > Phycisphaerae > Phycisphaerales > UBA1924 > JBOHNM01. Next base: position 128 of record JBOHNM010000275.1, read on the forward strand.
GGTCGTAGATCAGCCCTTCCCACTCGATCGCCGTGGCGACCAGGAAGAAGGCGCCGAGCGCGATGGTGACGAACCACCAGCGGTTGAACGCCGCGACGCGCCCGCCGCGCAGCGCGCGCACGGCGAGGGTGATGCTGATGCTGCTCGACAGCAGCGCGAGGCTGGCGAAGATCGGCCAGTCGAGCACGTCGCGCGGGTACGGCCCGCTCAGGCTCTTGCCGATATAGTAGACGTAGGCGACGACGAAGATGGTGAACAGCGCCGACTCGGTCAGGATCATGCACGCCATCCCGACCCGGCCCTTCGACGGCATCGCCGCCTCGATCGCAGGCGCGCTCATTCGTACTTCCAGTCCGGATCTTCCGGATGCTTCAGATCCCACAGCGGCCGCCGGCTGCGCACCACCGGCACCGCTTCGAAGTTGTAGGCCGGCGGCGGCGAGCTCGCCGCCCACTCGAGCGTCCACGCGTCCCACGGATCGTCGCCGGCCAGGGCGCCCGAGCGCAGCGCGCTGGCGATGTTCCACAGCATCACCGCGACGGCGAGGATCTGGAAGATGACGCCGAACGACGACAGCCCGTTCCACAGCTCCCAGCCGCGCCCGGCGTCGTAGGTGTAGATGCGGCGCGGCATGCCGAGGATGCCGGAGATGTGCTGCGGAGCGAAGGTCAGGTTGAAGCCGAGGACGAAGAGCCAGAAATGCCATTTGCCCAGGCGCTCGCTCAGCATGCGGCCGGTGACCTTGGGGAACCAGTAGTAGATGGCGGCGAAGATGGTGAACAGCAGGCCGCCGATCAGCACGTAGTGGAAATGGGCGACGACGAAGTACGAGTCGCTCAGCTGCCAGTCGAACGGCGCCGACGCCAGCATCACGCCGGTCAGCCCGGCGATGAGGAACTGGAACAGGAAGGCGGTGCAGAACAGCATCGGCGTGGCGAAGCGGATCTTGCCGCCCCACATGGTGCCGAGCCAGTTGAAGATCTTGATCCCGGTCGGCACCGCGATCAGCATCGTCGAGAGGACGAAGAAGGTGTTGCCGGCCGGGCTCATGCCGATGGTGAACATGTGGTGCGCCCAGACGCCGAGGCTGATGAAGCCGATCGAGACGGTGGCGGCGACCATCACCGCGTAGCCGAAGATCGGCTTGCGCGAGAACACCGGGATGATCTCCGAGGCGACGGCGAAGCCGGGCAGCATCAGGATGTAGACCTCCGGATGGCCGAAGATCCAGAAGAAGTGCTGCCACAACACCGCCGAGCCGCCCGCCTGGGTGTCGAAGAAGTGTGCCCCGAGGAAGCGGTCGAAGAGCAGCATCACCTGCGCCGCGCTGAGCGGCGGCAGCGCCAGCAGGATCTGGAAGCACACCACCAGCAGCAGCCAGACGAACATCGGCAGGCGCCAGAAGGTCATGCCGGGACAGCGCATGCAGACGATGGTGGTGACCAGGTTGAGCGCCGTGGCGATGCTGCCGACGCCGCTGACCAGCAGGCCGACGATCCAGTAGTCGGTCGAGTTGCCGCGCGAGAAGGCCCGGCCGGTGAGCGGCGCGTAGGCGAACCAGCCGACGTCGGGCATCGAGCCGGCGCCGTACAGCCCGTCGCCGCCGAGCACGCTGAAGTACAGCAGCCAGGCGCCGAAGAAGAACAACCAGAAGCCGAAGGCGTTGAGGCGCGGGAAGGCCAGGTCGCGCGCGCCGATCATCAGCGGCACGAGATAGTTGGCCATGCCGATGATGATCGGCATGCCGACCAGGAAGACCATGGTCGTGCCGTGCATGGTGAACAGGCGGTTGAACACCTGCGGCGACAGCACGTCGTTGTTCGGCACCGCCAACTGCAGGCGGATGAACGTCGCCTCGAGCCCGGCGACGAGGAAGAAGACCAGCCCGGAGGCGAAGTACATGACCCCGAGCCGCTTGTGATCGACGGTCACCACCCAGTCGTGCAGGAGCTCGACCACGGACGGCTTGGTCGCCACCCGCGCGCCGGGCAGGGTGTGGTCTAACGCTGCCATCGGGCCCAGCCCTCCCCGGCTGGAGCGGCGCCGGCTTCGAGGGTCCCTTCCCCCCTTGCGGGGGAAGGACAGGATGGGGGGATGCTGGCGAGAACGCGAGCGTGGAAACTCGAGCACCCCCCCATCCTGTCCCTCCCCCGCAAGGGGGGAAGGGACCTTGGGAGCAGCACCCGAGAATCGATGCGCGTGCAAACCAGCCGCGGCGCGCGGCACGCGTGGGCGCGGTCGCCCGTCCCCCGTCGCCCGTCCCCCGTCCCCGTCATCGCGCCCACCATCATTTCAACGTCGCCAGGAACGCCACCACCTGCTCGACCTCCGCATCGCTCAGCTTCATCGCCGGCATCAGCACGCCCGGCTTGAGCTGATCGGGGTCGTCGATCCAGGCGCGCAGGTTGGCTGCAGTGTTGGCGGCGGC
>JBOHNM010000276.1:0-2539 GCA_050730675.1 Phycisphaerales bacterium
GTCCTGCGGCGTCTCGGCGTGGTAGTAGGTGTCCTGGATCTTGATGTCCTTGAAGTCCTTGAGGCCTTCGCGGACGCCGCGGACGCGGGCCTGGAGATTCGGGGCGTTCTGGTTGCCGGCGAGGATGGCGACGACGCCCTTGTTGCCCATAGCCTTGGCGAGTTCGGCGGCGACGGCCTTGCCGCACTCGAAGTCATCGGTGCCGTAATAGGCGAAACGCTTGGAGCCCGGGACGTCGGAATCGAAGCAGACGACCTGGACGCCCTTGTCCACGGCGGCATCGATGGCAACCTGGAGCTTCTTGGCGTCGGAAGCGGAGACAGCGATGCCGTCGGCCACGTTGGTAAGCTGCTCGACGAACTCGGCCTGCTTCTGGCCGCTCTCGGAGTTGGGGGCGCGCCACTGGATGTCGATCTTCACTCCGTACTTCTTCTCGAGATCGCGGGCGGCGTCCATCGCACCGGTCTTGGCGGCGATGAAGACGGGGTTTTCGGCGCTCTTGGGGACCAGGCCGATGACGTAGTTCTTCTTCGTCGGCTTGGGCGGGGCCTTGGCCGCGTCCTTGGCGGGCTGGGCCGCGAGGGTGAGAGCGGCGAGGCCGAGGATGGCGGCGGCGCCGAGGAACGACTTGCGCAACAGACCCATACGTGCTGTCTCCGTGAGGTGTGAGCGGGGAGAAACGGCGCCCGCGTCGGACGGTGGGTTCGCGGGCGGGGGCGGGTTGGACGCAGGAACGCATCGGCCGCCCGGGGAGAAGACCCTAGTCTAGCGGCGAGCGGTCATCAGGCGGTGCTTGGCCTGATCCACGACCACGGCCAGAACGATGGCCAAACCGATGACGATCTGGCGGTAGCTGGAGTCGATTCCGAGAACTTCAAAGCCGTTGTTGATGAGTTGGATGATGATGGCGCCGAGGACTGCACCGAGAGCCGATCCGCGGCCACCGGAGAGTGAAGCGCCCCCCACTACGGCCGCGGCGATGACCTCAAGTTCATAGCCGGTGCCGTCTGCAGAAGAGCCCGAGCCGTAGTAGCCAAGAGCGAGGCCGGCGCTGAGGCCGGCGAGCATGCCGCAGAGGGTGAAGGTGATGACCTTGGTCAGGCCGACCGGGACGCCGGCGTATTTGGCGGCGGTTTCGTTGCCGCCGATGGCGAAGACGCGCCGGCCGAAAACGGTGCGGGTGAAGACGAGCACACCGAGGAGCCCGATCGCGACCATCGTGAGCGTCGGGACGACGTTCATGCCGGCGACCTTGGCGCGAACGAACTGTCCGTACGCCGGAGGAAGATCGCCGACGGAGAGGCCCGAGGTGGTGACGAAGGCGACGCCGCGGTAGACGGCCATGCCACCGAGGGTGATGATGAACGGGTGAACGCCGAGGCCGACCGAGGCGGAGCCATTGACGAGCCCGGCAGCGGCGCCGACAGCGCAGCAGAGCAGGATGCCGACCGGGACGACCATCCCGGTAGAGATCACCTGCTCCCCGGCGCCCGCCTGCCAATGGTTGAGAACGGTCGCCCCGACGACGAGCGCGAGCCCGTAGATGGAGCCGACCGAGAGGTCGATGCCGCCGAGCACGATGATGCCGGTCATCCCGACGGCGATGATGGCGATGAAACTGGCGACGGTCGCCACAAGGATGAGGTTGTCTTTGTTGAGGAATTTGTTGCGGGGCGGATCGCGGTCGATCATTTTTCGTCCGTCGTCGAGTTGGCCGGCGGACCAGCCGGCATCGACGGGGTAGAAGCCGACGCGAGCGCCGTCGCGGAGGACCTCGACGCCGCGGGGCGTATCGATTTCGTTCACGGTCGCGCCCGCGGAGACGAACACGCGTTCCTTGCGGACGATGAAGACAACGGCGCCGCGCTGGTCAATGCCGTAGCCGTCGGCCACGGCGTAGCTGCGGGTCGAGCCGCCGGGAAGCGTCGCGACGACCGTCTCCGCGACGACGGTCGCGGTTGAACCGGGCGGCAGTTGTTCACGGTCCGGGCTGGGGACCGAACCGGAGCGGAACGTGAGCACCGTCATGATGATCACGATCACCAGCACGAGGCCGGTTTCCTGCGCCGAGAGGATTCGACGCAGGAGCGATCGCTGCACGCCGACGCGTGAGGACGCGGCCAGAGCCGGGATGAAGGGGACCTGTCCGCTCACAAGGGCCGAATGTTACCCAGTACGTGAGATAGCTGCCTCCGCCATCCGAAACGGCAACCACGTGCATTCATCTTTCACGTCCTACGGACAATGCCCTGCGATGAAGATCGACAGGAACACAGTCAAATCATCCGCCGTGACTGCGCCGTCCCCACCGAGCGACCCTCCAAGACCCGCAATATCGCCTCTCAGGTCAGTTCCGCCGACCACGTAACCCAAGAAGTCGATCAAATCGTTGTTGTCGACAAAGTTGTTGCAGTCGATATCCAATGAGCAGATCACATCCGACACATAAACCGGGTTCGACGCCATCGCAATCCAATCGGCGAGCGTCACCGCGCCGTCGGAATTGAAATCCATCACCGGGTCGTATGCGCCAGTGGCG
>JBOHNM010000277.1:0-2538 GCA_050730675.1 Phycisphaerales bacterium
GCCCTGTGGACCATTGCCGGCAACACCGTCCGCGTCCCCGCCCAGTCCGTTGAACTCAAGCGCGTCGGCGCACCCTCGACGGAACCGGCCATCCGCATCGGCGAGCGCTCCGAGACCGTTGAGCCCGTTCGCACCTCCGGCCTCTGGAACGCCCTCGACTCCCGAAACGCCGTCCGCGCCGTCGTCGCCGTCAACGCCGACGACTCCGCCGCCCGCACCGACGGCCAAGACCGCGCCGCCCTCGCCGTCTGGCTCACCTCCGCCCTCGCCAATTCCGGCGCCCAGGTCACTTGGCTCTCCGATCACGCCACCGCTTCCGCATCCTCCGCCGCATCCGTGCTCGCCGGGCCTGAGTCCCGCGGCACGCCCACCAGCTCCTTCTGGCTCTTTGTCGCAGTCGGGCTTGCGGTCTTCGAGGTCCTCCTCGCCCGCTTCGCCAGCCACCGCCCCGCCACGGCCGTCCGCTCCTCGAGTCTTCCGGGGAGCGCCGCCCATGCCTGAATCCAGCGGCTCATTCGACTGGCTTCTGGGCGCACGCGCCCTGCGTTTCAACGACCCCGGCGTTCACTTCGCCTTCTCGCTGCAACTCGCCGCGTGGGAGTGGTTCCTCGTCGCCGTCGCCGCAGCGATCGTCGCGTGGTGGAGCTACCGCCGCCTCGACGGCCCGCGCTGGTCGCGCGTCGCCCTCTCCGCCGTCCGCACCCTCACGCTTCTGCTGCTGGTCTTCCTCGCCTGCGGCCCCAAGCTCACCCGCCCCAACGAGACCGTCGAACGCGACTGGGTCCTCTTCCTTGTGGATCGCTCCAGTTCGCTCCGCATCGCCGACACCGAACTCGACGGCGCACGCACCACCCGCGACGCTCAGCTCCGTGCATTCCTCTCACGGCAGGCCGCACAGCTCCACAAGCTCGCCGATACCAAGAACGTCCTCTGGCTCGGCTTTGATTCCGGCGCGTACGAACTCCGCCCGCCCTCTTCCCGTGCCGGCGATACGGCATCTCCTGTCATCCTCGATGCCCCAGTCGGCCGCCGCACCGACCTCGGCGGCGCGATCGAATCGGGCCTCTCGCGCCTGGCCGCTCGCCCCATCTCCGGCGTCGTTGTCTTCTCAGACGGCCGCGCCAGCGACCAGCTCCCCCGGCCGCTCCTGCGCCGTCTCGTCTCCGAGCACATCCCCGTCATGACCGTCCCCCTCGGCTCCGCCGAGCCGCTCAGCGATATCGCCGTCCGCTCCGCCCAGGGCCCGGGCGTTGCCTTTGTCAACGACAATGTGCCCATCGAGGTCGAGCTGGAGCGCACCGGCGCGCTCGCCAAGGCCGCCCGCACACCCATCGAACTCGTTGACACCCTCACCGGCGCGGTCCTCCGCCGCCGCGAGGTCGATTGGCCCGCCGCCCCAGCCGACAGCGACCAGAAGCAGCGCCTCACTCTCTCCGGCACCGGCGCTGTCGCCGGCAACTCCCGCTGGGCCGTCCGCCTGGTCCCCGAGACCCCCGACCTCGTCCCCGACAACAACGAGCAGGCCGTCACGATCGACCTTGTTGACCGCCCGCTGAACGTCCTCTACCTCGACGGCTACCCGCGCTGGGAGTACCGCTACCTCAAGAATCTCCTCTCGCGCGAAAAGTCCGTCCAGTTCGCCGCCATGCTCCTCGCCTCCGGCCGGCGCTACCTCACCGAGGGAAGCCTCAACCTCGACGCTCTCCCCAACAGCCCCGCCGAGTGGGAACGCTTCGACGTCCTGGTCATGGGCGATGTCCGCCCCGAGATCTTCACCCCCGAGCAGCTCCAGCAGATCAAGCAGCGCGTCTCCGTCGGCGGCGCGGGCCTCATCTGGATCGCTGGCGAAGCCGCCATCCCCAGCGCTTGGCGCGGCACCGCCCTCTCCGACCTCCTCCCCATTGCCCTCGGCCCCTCCGACGCCGTCCGCCCCTGGGACCGCGACGTCACCATCCGCCCCACGCCGCTCGCCGATCGCCTCGGCGTCATGCGCCTCACCCCCCTCCCGCAGGACGACGGCACCTTCTGGCCCACATCCGTGTCTGACCCCGCCACCGGCTGGTCGCGCCTCCGCTGGGTCCAGCGGATCGACGCCTCCCAGCTCAAACCCGCCGCCGAAGCGGTCGCCATCGCCGTCCCCGTCGCCGATTCCGGCCTTGCCCCCGCCCAGCCCACCCCCGCCGTCATCACCATGCGCTTTGGCGCTGGCCGCGTTCTCTACGTCGCCACCGACGAGATCTGGCGCTGGCGCTTCGGCCGCGGCGAGGACTACCCCGAGCGTTTCTGGCTCCAGATGGTCCGTCTCCTCGGTCGCGAGTCCGTCGCCCGCTCCGGCCGCCCCGCCATCCTCGAAGCCAGCCCCGCCCGCTCCGAGGTCGCCCGCCCCGTCCGCATCACCCTCGAACTCCAGGACCAGGCCCTCCTCGACGCCGCGCCGGCTTCCATCGCCGTCCGAATCACCAAGGTCGGCGAGACCGGCGAACCCGCCAAGCCAACCCCTGACCCCGACGCTCCATCCACCCCCGCTCCATCCACCCC
>JBOHNM010000278.1:0-2513 GCA_050730675.1 Phycisphaerales bacterium
CCCCCCCCCCCCCCCCCCCCCCCCCCCCCCCCCCCCGAGCGGCACGAGAAATCCGCACGCACCCTACGGGAACCAGTGGGGCCGGGTTCGGGCCGAGGCACAGAAAATCGGTGCAGGTTCTTGTGCCGCGGCTACTCGCCCTGGCCGGGAAGCTGCCGCGCCTGCTGGTCGCGGGCGTGCGGCTCGTGGACGCGGACGGTCGGAGCCGATGCCGCGGGGGGGCTGCTAAGGGACGCCCTCGCTCCGATCACCGACACTGCGACGAGCCAGCTCGGGAAGAGCTCAACCCCCGGTATCGCCTCCATCACGAACGCGACGAGCAACTCGACGCGGAACCCCAACACCAGCGTGAGCACGATCGCCGTGACGACATCGAGCACCCACTGCGCCGGCATCAGCGGCGGCAAGGCCAACGCCACCGACAGCGCATCGGAAACGGCCGCGACAATGAACGCGAGGATCAGTCGTTTGGGACCGGGCTTGGCCACGGCCAAGCGTAGCGGCGTCAGCGAATCGGCTGAGTCGGCGGCGCCGGCTGCGTGGATCCCAGCGGCTGTGAACCGACGGGAGCCTGTTGCGGTTCGGTGGCCTTTGGTGCGTCCGCCGGCGCGAAGGTGATCATCGCCACGCCGGCCATCGCCATCGCGGCGCGGATGATCCATCCCACCGTCGGCCCCCACATGTCGATCCACGCCACCAGGATGAACTGCATCCCGATGTACGGCAGGATGGCCGAGCCGACGGCGAAGATGATGAACCAGACTCCCCAGCTGCGCATAGGTGGGCCTCCCGGTGCCCCGGGAGCTTACCAGAACGCCGTCGCGTCGTCGGCGGAAATCGGGGGGGCGGGATCGATCTTCACCCGCCCCTCGGCTGCCTCGGCGATGAAGGGCTCGACCGAGACGGCCCCGGAAATTCCCCGGATTCGCTCGGCCGCCCGGGAGAGGTCCACTTCCTGCTGGCGGAGCAGGCGGTGGGCGGGGACCATCAGCTTGTTCAGGTAGAACCCGCAGCCGCGGTGCGAGATGAGGACGACCCGTTCCAGTTCGTGGTGGTGGATCAGGAACTTGAGCTGCTCGACCAGGGCCTCTTCCTCGCGGTAGGCTGCCACGTGCCCCGCGAGGATGCCCGGCCCGCCCGGAACAACCAGCCGGTCGTAGCGGGGGAGCTTCAGGCGGCTGTGCAGGAATTCGTCGAACTGCTCGTTGTAGCGCCCGTCGGAGCAGTAGATGGCGACAGCCCCGATGCGTTCAGTGTTGAACGGCAGCTGCGAATTGAACCCGGGCGGGGTTGGCACCCACCGAGTATACCGAACGCGAGCGGCTACGCACGCCGCGGCTGCTTGGCGCTGGCGGCGACCAGCACGACGCCCAGGAGCAGCGCACCGATGCCGAGTGTCGTGAGCGGGCGGAACGGGTCGGGGTGACGCGGCTCGGTGAAGAACGCCCAGATCAGCACCGGTACGGCGACGATCGCAAACCACGAACCCGTGGATATCATCGCACGACCCCAGCCGATCCGATCCAGCGGCCCGCCCGTCCCCAGCGCCAGGTGCACCAGCGACGCCAGCAGGATGTACGCGTGGTTGGCGCGGTAGAGGTAGCGCACCGACGCGTCATCGGCGTACGCCCCCGGGAAGCGGTGGCGCATGTACAGGCCGGTGCCCAGGAAGACCGCCAGCCCGAGGACGCCGAGCCACGTGTGACACTTGCGGGTGGGCATGGCCCTTGGTCTCCGCTGCTCAGTGCGGCCAGAGCCAGCCGAAGATGCCCGCCGTCAGGCACGCGTAGACCAGCCCGTCGAAGATCTTGACGATCGCGTGCCGCCACGAGAGGCCCTTCCAGATCGTGTCGTGGGCCGACATGCCCGCGTGCGCGAGGAACGTGACGGCCCCGACGAGCTGGAAGACACGAAGATAAGGCGGGGCGGTCTTGACGAGTCCCGCCGCGGCGCTGTGGGCCGTCTCCAGGTTCAGCGCGTGGCTCGCGACATACCCGACGAACACCGCGATCACCAGGCAGTTCACGAACCAGATCCCCAGCGAGCGTCCGAAGTTGGGCATGCCGTTGGGGATGATCATCAGCGCCCACGGCCCAGCCTTCATCCGCTCCACAAGGGCGGGGTCCTTCATGTTCCCGCCCTGGCACCAGGGGATGAAGTACATCCCCGGCTTGAACCCGTGGGTGCGGATGGCGTTCTGGATCGACGCCTCGTCGGGCGGAGGCGTGTAGTCCTTCTTGTGGAACGGCAGGACCATCCAAAGCACCGCCGAGGCGATGAAGACCACCACCGACGAGAGCACGATCGGCATCCACAATTGTGTGAGAAATTCCATGCGGCGCTCCTGGGTGGCCCGCCCCGCCGGACGGGGGCGCAGGGGCTCCCGTCGCCGAAGGGACCGGCAACCGAGGGATGTTTCGGCTGGCACAGAGCCTTGGCCCCACCTTTTGGCTTATGGCTGGGTCATCGACGGCCGCGGGAGCGGCGCCAAATCCGGCTCCACCCATCCGTGC
>JBOHNM010000279.1:0-2502 GCA_050730675.1 Phycisphaerales bacterium
CACGCCTCGACCGGTCCTGCCTGCCTTGACCATCGCCGGCCTCCTTGCCGGAAACCATCTTCTCCTCCACACACCCAAAGCGCAACCGCACATGCGCCGTACATCGCATCCGTCAAACAGGACCTAGTGCCTCCCCCATCAGCCTGGGCGCACGCCCATCTGCAATTCCTTCATCCGCTCCACCTGCTGCTTGCGCACCTCTTCCAGCACGCCTTTGCTGATCCGCCACTGGCCAGAGTCGTCCGTCGTCCGCTGGCAGTGTGTGGCGATACACCGGTAGATGAAACGGAACGCGTCGCGCGGTTGGCGCATCTCGTTGAGCGCTCCCAGCAGTTCTTCGCGCACGACATCCTCTGCGAACAGGTCCGCCAGGGTCGTCGGCGATTCGGCGCCCTCGCGGCGGCAGGCCGCCAGCCGCAGGTTGCACAGGTCGTACAGGGTCGCGCCGCTCCATGAGAGGTCCTCGACCAGGTTCTGCTTGTCGAGGCGAGCCGCCGTGAAGAACGCGGCCGATTCGCGCATGAGCATGTGGCGCAGCTCGATTGGCAGTAACAGCTTGATGCCCAGGCCATCGGTGTGCAGCAGACGCGAGTTCAGCACCGGCCAGACGATCGCCTTCATCCGCTCAGGGTCGCCCGCCACCAACGCCGGTTCGTCCACGCGATCGATGACCACGATCAGCCCCGCGTGGCCAAATTGGCGCAGCACCCGCAGCAGCCGCTGCACCATCTCCATCCGCACGCTCTCGTTGTCGGTTGTCGGAAGGATGCTGCTGGTCCGCCACCACGGGTAGAGCTGGCGCAGCGAGGCGAGGAAGCTCGGCTCGGGCCGGCCGGTGATCCGCACCTGACGCTGCAGCCGGTGCGCCCGGTGGCGAAGTCCGAAGCGGTCGCCGACGGCCCGCTTGAGCAGGAACGCCAGCCAGACGCCCATCGCGGCAAAGAACGCCGTGGACCACACCGGCGTCACTTCGCGCGCCGTGTAGTACCACCACAATGCCAAGACACCCGCCGGCAGCAGCCACCCGAAGAACGCGACTGTCCCTTCAACCATGAGCCCGATCGGCCGACGCAGGTTCATCGCGCGACGCAGCTCCGCGCTGCGTTCGCTGGCCTGATCGGCCCGGTCGTAGCACACCTGCAGCACCAGCAGGTCGCGCTTCAGCGAGCGATCGAGTGTCTTGAGCGCCAGGCGCGGCTCGGCGCCCACCGGCACCGGTCCGGCCGCTCGGGGGGCGTGGCCCAGCAACGCGTCGACCAGCCGCGGCACCACCAGATGCATGATGATGTCGATGTGGTCCTGCACGCGGATGCGCTTGAGCGAATCAAGCACAGGCGACTCTTTGCCTCCCTTGACTGTGCGGAACCGGGCGTGCAGCCGCTCCAAGAACGGATCAAGGTCATCGCACGCGACCACCAGCACACGACGCCCGGGTGTGGTCTGATTGTGGCGTTCCGCCGCCGCCTCCACCTGCAAACGCAAGGCCGTCTTGCCTGCGCCCTTTTCGCCGAAGACCACTGCCGTGCCGGGGTGGGCCACATCGCCGACGATCTTTTGGAACTCCGCGTGGCGTGCCGCGCGAACTCCGCTCACCGCATCACTCATGCGTGCAAAGACCGCGTCGTGTCGCGCCTCCTCGCCCGCGAAAGGGTTCTCGATCAGTCCGTGGTGTTCAAGAAAGTGATCGAGCGTCATGGAGTCTCAAACCGCCGCCGCGTGGCAGCAATCCCCACTCCATCCAGAGACGTTATCGAATGCCTACTGCCTGATGCCCAGTGCCCAGTGCCTTCCACCTCAGTGATCCACCTTGTGCCCGAGCATCGGGCTGATGCGCGCCATCGCGGCATCGAGTGTCTTGCGGTCCTTGGCCTCGAGGTTTAAGCGCAGCAGCGGCTCGGTATTGCTCTTGCGGATGTTCGCCCACCACCCCGCCTTGTCGAAGCAGTCGATGGTGACTCCGTCCAGTTCGTCGATCGCACCCTCGCCGCGGAAAGTGTCCTTCAGGCGGGCGAGCGCCGCGTCCTTGTCCTCGATCTGGAAGTTGATCTCACCGGACTGGATATACCGGGCGATCGGTTTGATCAGGTCTCCGAGCGACTTGCCGCTGTTGGCCAGCACGGTCAGCACGGTGGCCATGGCGATCGCGCCCGAGTCCGCATTGAAGTTCTTGGCGAAGTAGAAGTGGCCTGAAAGCTCGCCGCCGAAGCACGCCTTGTTGTCGCTGAGCGCGGCCTTCATGAACACGTGGCCAACGCGCCCGCGGACGGGCTTGCCGCCCGCCTTGACGATCTCCTCCGCGACGGCCTTGGTGCTGCGCAGGTCATAGGCCACCGCCGCCCCGGGGCTCTGCTCAAGGAAATGGCGGGCCAGCAGCGCCGTGAGGAGGTCGCACCCGACGATCCGCCCCTTCTCGTCCACCGCCACGCAGCGGTCCGCGTCGCCGTCGTAGCAGAAACCGACGTCGGCCTTCTCCGCCACGACGCGATCGCAGCACTGCTTCAC
>JBOHNM010000280.1:0-2497 GCA_050730675.1 Phycisphaerales bacterium
CATGCCCCGCAAGGGGAAGTTCCGCAACCCCGCGGCGGTGGTTGCGGCGAGCGGGCTGCCCACGGAACTGGGACAGCGGGTGCTGGACGTGACGGGCAAGTGCCGGCTGTGGAACCGCGAGCGGGTGGCGGTGGCCGAGGAGCTGACGGGGCACTTCCGCGACGGGCTGGAGGCGGGGGCGCTGCCCGCGGAGCTGCTGGGCGGCTTCGGCGAGTCACGCTCATCGGCCAGGCTGATCACACGGGCGATGCGCCGCAAGCGGCCCCTGTGGTGGAAGGCCTGGGTCCGGGCATGGCAGGGCGCGGGGGTGCTGCTGGCGTGCTTCCTGCTGTTTTGGGCGGTGCTGGTGGTGCGGCTGTACACCGGGACGCCGCAGGTCAAGCGGAATATCGCGTGGGAGTACAACGAGCGGGTGTTGGCGACGCCGGAAACTGAACGGGCGTGGAAGGGCGTGCGGGCGATGGCGGTGGCGATGCCGACGTTGCCGGAAGGGCTGATGAACGAGGACACGACGTGGCCGGAGGTGAAGCCTGGCACGAAACAGTGGACGCTGGCCGAGGCGTACCTGGCCGAGGTGAAGCCGAGCCTTGATGAGCTGCGCCGCTTGACGAGGATGTCGCGCCTGGGACGCGCGCTGACGGTGGAGGGCGACAACGCGATCTCAGTGGCGAGCCCGATGAGCGACGAAGTCGCGAAGATGCGCGCGCAGCCTGAGCCGCGGATGCTGCAGAAGAGCGACGATGTGCAGGCGGTGGCGATCCTGCTGCCGCACCTGGCGATGATGCGGAACCTGGCGAGGACGACGATTGCCGACGCTCGCTCGGCACGGCAGGCGGGCGATGCGGCGCGGGTGGCGGAGGACCTGCGGGTGCTGCGCCGGCTGGCGGACTGGTCGAGCGAGGACAACCTGTTGATCTCGCAGTTTGTGGGGATCGCGATCGCGACTGTGCACGACGGCTTTGTGCGCGAGCTGCTGTGGCAGAACCCGGGATTCCTGAGCGTTGCGCAGCTGACGGACATCGCGCACGGGACGGCGGCGTCGCGGGTGATGGGAGGCATCGCGGGGTCGGATCAGATCGCCATCGATGGCGAGCGGATGATGATGGATGATGTGCTACAGCGGACGTTTACTGACGACGGGCATGGCGATGGGCGGGTGACACGCGAGTTCTTCAGGATCATGCCCGCGATGTTCCAGGTGACCGGGAAGCCGGAGAAGGCGGGGCTGGAGGAAGCGGTGCTGGATTCGCCGCCGCTGCAAGCGCTGGGGACGCCGCTGATCGGTTCGCGCCGGGAATGGCACGATGCGTACGAGACGGCGTTGGGCAAGCTCTCGGCCAATCAACGACGGCCTCTGCTGGAGCGGTGGCGTGCGCCGGTGCAGAACCCGCTTGATGGGAGTGGGTTGGGGTCGACGGCACGGACGCTGGTCGGGCTGCTCGTTCCTGCGATCGAGCACGCGGGCTACACGGCGTCGATCTACGCGATGGATCGCGAAGCGACGTTGGCGGCGATCGGGCTGGAGCTGTACAAGCGGGCTCATGGGAAGTACCCGTCGAACCTGGCGGAGTTGACGCCGCGGTATCTGCCGACGGTGCCGCTGGACCGATTTGACGGGCTGGCGCTGCGGTACCGGGCGAGCACGGCGTGGAGCGACGGACGGCCGGTGCTGTACAGCATCGGCGGGGATGGGCAGGACGATGGCGCGCCGGCGTACTTGCAGCCGGGGCAGGAGATGAACGCGCGGACGAAGGCGTACTGGACGAAGGGGTTTGACTACATCTTGTGGCCGCCGATCAAGGGGCCGGCGGCGCCGAGCAATCCGCCGCCGACGGGGGGATGAGGATGAGTTGTGCGCGGCGCGACGAGCAGGCGAAATGCCAAGATGGAAGTTGGATTGAGGCGTCAAAGCAAACCCTCGCCCCTGCCCCCTCAAGGACGGGGAGTTCAAGCACAGATTGGAGTTTCATATGCGTGCAGAACGTGAACTGATGCGAGGCGCCGGGCCGGTGGCGGTGATGAAGCTGCTCGAGCGCGGGCCCATGTACGGGTACGAACTCGTCGAGGCGCTGGCGCAGCGCACCAGCGGCGTGCTGGACATGGGCCAGAGCACGCTCTACCCCCTGCTGTACAACCTCGAGGCCAAGGGGTACATCGAGGGGTTCTGGAAAGAGTCCGATGCCGGGCGCGACCGCAAGTACTACAAGCTGACCGAGGCCGGGGGGAAAAGACTGGCCTCGGATGTGAGCCAGTGGAAGGCCCTGGCTGAAGCGATGGGCGGGCTGGGGATCCTGGGCGGCGGGGCGACGCCGGCGACGGGAGGTGCCCGGTGAGCGGACAAGTCTTGACAGCCCCCACCCCCGAAGGAGGCATGCCCCGCAAGGGGAAGTTCCGCAACCCCGCGGCGGTGGTTGCGGCGAGCGGGCTGCCCACGGAACTGGGACAGCGGGTGCTGGACGTGACGGGCAAGTGCCGGCTGTGGAACCGCGAGCGGGTG
>JBOHNM010000281.1:0-2414 GCA_050730675.1 Phycisphaerales bacterium
GGGCTATACCGCATACGGTGTCGCCGCGGCTCCGTTCGACTTCGGTGCGCGCGCGAAGGCCGGACTGTCGGGCATGTTCTGGAGCGTGCCGGAGCTCGCGTTCGAGAACGTGCGCAAGGGCTCGTTCGAGTGGGTTACGACGAGCGAGTAGCTGAGCTGCGCCGCCAGGGAGTCGTCCGCGAGCCTCTTGTGACCGCGACGACGGCGATTCCGATGGTGCCCAGGACTGGACTCGAACCAGCACCCCATTGCTGGGACCAGGCCCTCAACCTGGCGTGTCTACCAATTTCACCACCTGGGCAGGCGGAGCGCCCGTGTTTATAGGAGCGCGCGGGCGCTAGTTCAACTCGGAGGCTTGGCGGTTTCCGGAGCGGGCGAGGGAGCGGCCGGCGCCGGAGTTGCGGGGGTCTCGATCGTCTCGAAGCCGGAGGGCGCGCCGCCGGGCTCGCTGGGCGGAGCGCTCGACTCGGCGGCGGGCTCGGGCACTGGGATCTCTTCCAGGGTCGCGGGCGCGTCGCTCGCGGGCACGCCGAGCAGGTCCTCGGCTGTGTCGTCGGCGGCGGCGATTCCGCCGTGGAAGAGGCGACCTACCTCACCAAGTTCGGCTCAACGGTCTACCTCATCCACCGGCGCGACTCACTCCGCGCCAGCAAGATCATGCAGTCGCGTTTCCTCGAGCGCCCCAACGCCAAGGTCCTCTACAACAAGACCGTGGTCGACGTCCACGGCCAGGACCTCATCGAGGGCGTGACGCTCGAGGACACGATCACCAAGGACCGCAGCCGCCTGGACCTCAAGGGCCTCTTCATCGCGATCGGCCACACCCCGGCGACGCGATTCCTCAAGGACTCGGGCCTCGTCCTCAACGCTTCCGGCTACGTGGACCTCAAGGGCCGCAACAGCTACACGAACATCCCCGGTGTGTTCGCCGCTGGCGACGTTGCCGATGACCAGTACCGCCAGGCCGTCACTGCGGCGGGCATGGGCTGCATGGCCGCCCTCGACGCCGAACGCTGGCTCGCCGCCAGCGGTGTCCACTGATCTCTGCCAAAGCACGATGTAACCGCTTTCGCGCAAGATTTGCGATGCCTGTGCTGTTTGTGACTCCCGTCAAGGGACAGGTCCGATATTTGCCTAAACTTGCCCGCCCATCGGACCGTGTCGGTCCGCCCGTGGGACAACCCCCCTGGAGTCTGGAATGAACGCTCGCCTGTTCCGCACCGCCCTGCTCGCCGCCGCTGGTCTGGCCATGTCCGCCTCGCTGGTTGTTGCTGAGCCCCCGGCCGACGCACCCGCCAAGCCGGCCGACGCGACCAAGCAGCCGGCAGAGACGACCAAGCCCGTGGCCAAGGCCGAGGACAAGGCTCTCAAAGCGGGCCAGAAGGCCCCGGCCCTGAGCCTCGACAAAACTGTCAAGGGTGACGCCGTCACTGGCTTCGAGAAGGGCCGCTTCTACGTCGTCGAGTTCTGGGCCACCTGGTGCGGCCCCTGCAAGACCAGCATCCCTCACCTGACCAAGCTCCAGAAGGACTACAAGAGCAAGGGCGTAACTTTCATCGGCATCAGCGATGAGGACGAGCCCACGGTTGCTCCGTTCGTCAAGGAGCAGGGCGACAAGATGGACTACGTGGTCGCGATCGACAAGGACCGCACGACCAATAAGGCGTGGATGGAGGCGGCCGGCCAGAACGGCATCCCCACCGCGTTCATCGTGAACAAGGACGGCAACATCGCTTGGATCGGGCACCCGATGTCCATGGACAAGGTGCTCGACAGCGTCGTCGCCGGCACGTTCGACATTGCCAAGCACGCCGAGCAGCAGGCCAAGATGGAGCTGATGCAGAAGGACATCGGCAAGGCCCTCCGTGCCAAGGACTGGGACAAGGCCTTCAAGTCCATGGACGAGCTTTCCGCTCTGGACTCCAGCATGGCCGGCCAGATCGGCGCCACCAAGTTCCAGATTCTCCTGATGGCCAAGAAGGACTACGCCGCGGCCTACAAGCAGGCCAACGCCCTCGCCGACGGCCCGATCAAGGACGACGCCCAGACGCTCAACCAGATCGCCTGGACCATCCTCGACGCCCCCGGCCTCGAGACCCGCGACTTCGACACCGCCATGAAGCTCGCGGCCCGCGCCGCCGAGGTCACCAAGAACCAGGACGGCGCGATCCTCGACACCCTCGCCCGCGCGTACTGGGAGAAGGGCGACAAGGCCAAGGCGGTTGAGATCCAGACCAAGGCTGTTGCCCTCACCAAGGGCCTGCCGGATCAGGTCAAGGACGAGATGGAAGCCAACCTCAAGCGCTACCAGACCGAGACCCCGGCCAAGAAGTAAGCCGACCGGCTCACTCGTTGAAACGAAAGGCCCCGGGGCTCGCCCCGGGGCCTTTTTCTTGGATCGATCAGCGCTTGCG
>JBOHNM010000282.1:0-2382 GCA_050730675.1 Phycisphaerales bacterium
CCGGCGCCATGATCACCGGAACCATGGTCGACGAGCTGGAGCGCCGCGGCCTCCGTCGCGCCCTCATCACCCTGTGCGTCGGCGGCGGCATGGGTGTAGCCACCATCATCGAGCGAGTGTAGGGAGAACGAAAAGTTATGTCTGCAAACACCATTCAGTGGGACAAGGACGCCGACGGCATCGTCACCCTCACCCTGGACGACCCCAACGGTTCGGCCAACGTGATGAACGACGACTACAAGCAGTCGATGGCCGCGGCCGTCAAGCGCCTTGTGGAAGAGAAGGATTCGATCACCGGTGTGGTTATCACCAGTGCCAAGAAGACCTTCTTCGCCGGCGGTGACCTGACCGCGATCATCCAGATCCAGCCCGAGCACGCCCAGCAGGCCTTCGACCAGGTCGAGGAGATCAAGAAGGACCTGCGCACGCTGGAGACCTTCGGCAAGCCGGTTGTCGCTGCCATCAACGGCGCGGCGCTGGGAGGCGGCCTGGAGATCGCGCTGGCCACCCATCACCGGATTGCGGCCGATGTCAAGGGATCTGCGATCGGTCTGCCCGAGGTATCGCTGGGTCTGCTGCCCGGCGGCGGCGGCGTCACTCGCGTGACCCGCATGCTCGGCATCCAGAACGGCTTCGTCACCGTGCTGGCCCAGGGCACTCGCTTCAACCCGACCAAGGCCAAGGAGGTCGGCCTGATCGACGAGCTGGTTGGCTCCGTCGACGAGCTCATCCCCGCCGCCAAGGCGTGGATCAAGGCCAACCCCGAGGCCGTGCAGCGCTGGGATGTCAAGGGATACAAGATCCCTGGCGGCACCCCGGCCACCCCCGCGCTGGCGGCGATCCTGCCGTCCTTCCCGTCGAACCTGAAGAAGCAGCTCAAGGGCGCGCCCATGCCCGCTCCGCGGGCCATCCTGGCCGCTGTGGTCGAGGGTGCACAGGTGGACTTCGATACGGCCAGCCGCATCGAGAGCCGTTACTTCGCCAGCCTGGCCACCGGTCAGGTCGCCAAGAACATGACGCAAGCGTTCTTCTTCGACCTGCAGACCATCAACGGCGGTGGTTCGCGTCCGGAAGGCATCGGCCAGACCCCGATCAAGAAGATCGGTGTGCTCGGTGCCGGCATGATGGGCGCCGGTATCGCGTATGTCTCGGCCAAGGCCGGATACGACGTTGTCCTGAAGGACGTCTCGCTGGAGGCGGCTCAGAAGGGTAAGGCTTACTCCGAAAAGATTGAGGAGAAGGCTCTTTCGCGCGGCAAGACCACGGCGGAAAAGTCCGCGGCACTGCTGGCCAAGATCACTCCGGCCGCCGATCCCGCCGATCTGGCGGGCGTCGACTTCGTGGTCGAGGCGGTCTTCGAGAACACCGACCTCAAGCACAAGGTGTTCCAGGAGATCGAGGACGTCGTCGAGCCCAACGCACTGCTCGGCTCGAACACCTCCACGCTGCCCATCACCGGGTTGGCCGCGGGTGTGAAGCGCCAAGAGGACTTCATCGGCATCCATTTCTTCTCGCCGGTCGACAAGATGCCGCTGGTGGAAATCATCCGGGGCGAGAAGACCTCTGATGAGGCGCTGGCCCGGGTCTTCGACTACGTGCTGGCCATCAAGAAGACCCCGATCGTCGTCAACGACAGCCGCGGCTTCTTCACCTCGCGGGTCATCGGCACCTTCGTCAACGAGGCCGTCGCCATGCTGGCCGAGGGCATCGAGCCCGCGACCATCGAGCAAGCAGGCAGCCAGGCCGGATACCCCGCGCCGCCGCTGCAGCTGTCCGACGAGCTGAACCTGACGCTCATGCAGAAGATCCGCAAGGAGACCGTCGAGGCCGCCAAGGCCGAGGGCAAGGACCTGCCGGAAGATCCGGCCGGACGTGTCATCGACACACTGGTTGAGGCGGGCCGTCCGGGCCGTCTGGGTGGTGCCGGTTTCTACGACTACGTGGACGGCAAGCGGACCGCGCTGTGGCCCGGGCTGCGGACGACGTTCAACACCCGCAATGGTGCCGACGCGGCCAACCCGCCGCTGCAGGATCTCATCGAGCGGATGCTGTTCGCGGAGGCCATCGAAACGCAGAAGTGTTTCGACGAGGGCGTGCTGACCTCGACCGCCGATGCCAATATCGGGTCGATCTTCGGCATCGGGTACCCGGCATGGACCGGTGGTGTGCACCAGTACATCGTCGGATATGAGGGCCCGGCAGGTAAGGGCAAGGCCGGATTCGTGGCTCGTGCCAAGGAGCTGGCCGCCACCTACGGCGAGCGGTTCACCCCGCCTGCCTCGCTGCTGGACGCCTAACACCGCTAGAACGAACTCTCAGCCGCTCATCCTCCGGGGTGGGCGGCTGAGGTCGTTTCAGGGGGTGCGCTCGTCGGCGCTGGCA
>JBOHNM010000283.1:0-2296 GCA_050730675.1 Phycisphaerales bacterium
GTTCCCCCGCTCATCCCCCTCGCGCCGCCGCCGCGTGCCCCCGGCACCTCCGAGCCGTAACGGCGATCGCGCATACCACAGATCCGCGCTCGCTCCACACGCCGCGCCATGCCGTGCGCGATCTCTGCGCCCGCGATACCATCGCGATCACCGATCGGAGCCACGCATGAACCGCGCGCTCGCCGCCCTCACCGCCGTCGCCCTCTGCTCCGGCTGCGTCACCGAGGTCGTCCGCAAGCCGCCCCCGCAGCCCCCAACCCCACAGCCGGGCAAGACCACGCCCAGCACCCCCGGCGGGCCTTCCGCCGCCGCTCCGCCCACCGCTCCCGATGCAACGCCGCGATCCCGCACCGGCCGCCTGCTGCTCTCGGTGCGGCCCATCGGGTTCATCGACTATGACGGCCTCACGCTCCCGCTCGTCTCCCCCGACGGCGCCATGATCGCCGTCTCCACTGGCCAACCCCCGACCTGGCCGACGCTCCTGGCCGCCCCCGACGCCGAACCGCCCCTCAACACGATCATCGTCGCCTACGACATCACCCAGTCTCCGCCCAAGCGCATCGACTGGACCCCGCCACTCAAAGGCGCAGTCCTTGGCCGCTCCGCCGACCGCGACGGGTTCCTGATCGAGGCCCCGATCGGCGACGGCAACCGCTGGATCGGCCACGTCCGCTGGCACACCGGCGAGGTCCGCTGGCTTGTCAAGGGCCAGAACCAGGCCGCCAGCCACGCCATCCTCCTCCGTTCCGGAGACCTGGTCTTCTCTCGCCGCCGCACCGGTGAGCGCGTGTGCGAACTGGTCATCCAATCTCCCGACGGCTCACAGCGCACGCTCTCCGAACCCGGCCGCAGCATCCTGATGCCATTGGCCGCCCCCGACCAGCGATTGTTTGGCGCTTTCAGCGTCAGCCCCGATCAGACGGATCTGGTGGTTGTCGCCCCCGAAGCAGGGACAAACGCGCAACCTTTGCGTGCCGCCTCGCGGCTGACGATCGCTGGCTTCGGCTCGCCGGTCTATGCCTATCAGTCCGCGGCCGGTGTCGAAGCGGCCCCCAACGCCGTGGGACAGTTTCCCGATCCCCTTTCCAAGGCACTTTCCAGCGGCCTCCTCTACGGCAATCCTCGAAATGCTCGGATTTGCCTGTATGAAACCGCTCTCGGCGCCGAGTCCCCGATGCCGCCGACCGTCGCCGCAGGGGCCGTTATTGTCAACGCCGCCGCCGCGGGTGTCCTGGCCACCGGGGAGAAGTCGCTGGAGGTCTTCTCTGCGTCGGCCGGCCGCTTGGGAGCTGTCGAGTGGGGGGGCGCAACAACCGGACTGAACGGGCCGTACGTCGCCCGAAGCACCGCCAGCCCTGACCGATTCGTGCTGTTCGGGCCCGGTGGGCCGACCGACCACAGCCGGCTCCAGGTCGTGGGCTTGCAAACCCTTGACGCACCCCCTCCGGGCACGGCGCCGATTCTGTCCGAACCCAAGAAAGCCCAGTAATTCATGGGTTTTTGGCAAGGCGTGTCAAGCTAGGTGATTTCACCGGACCCGCGCCGATCAGCGTCTTTTGGCGCTTTTTCCTCCAGATGCCTTGACAGGTTGGCACCCTTGAAGTATCTTCAGAACGTCGTGTCGCTTTCCGCGATTGTATCTTTTCAGCACACTAGGTAGGAAGAAGGAGAAGCACGTGAACAAGAGCGTTCTGGCTGGTATCGTTTTGGCTGCTGGTGCAGCGACGTCTGCTTTCGGGCAGGTCCCCGCTTACACCGTCGAGACCCGTTGGGTCGTCACCCCGTTCGTCGATGGCGCGACGAGCGTTGAAATCAGCCTGCAGGGCCGTGCGATCTACGCCGGCGCCTTCCCGGCTGATGCCACGGGTTCCAATGGTCCCCGTTACGGCAACTTCGGCATCTTCTCGCTCGGCTTCGGGCCGAACGGTGCCGCTCAGCCGTCCACCATCACCCGCACGGGCAGCCTCGGGGCCAGCTCGTTGCAGCGTGGTAACTGGGGCAACTTCCTGGATGTTGACAGCGTCCCCACCGGCGACCTCCGCGGCGCCGCTGTCGGTGACTACCAGGGCACCTCGGTCGGCACGTTCCGCCGCGGTTTCCGGTTCTTCAACAACACCACGGCTGCCCTGAACGATGCCACGGGCAACGGCACCGGTGGTGACTTGGCCAACGGCGAGTTCAACGCCGCCGGCAACCTGACGAACTTCAACCTGCTCCGTGACGATTTCCAGAACGCCGCCTTCCAGACTCGCGAGACCAGCGCAACGGATCCGGCCTGGATGAACCTGTACCGCAT
>JBOHNM010000284.1:0-2213 GCA_050730675.1 Phycisphaerales bacterium
TGGCGGCCATCGGGCTCCTCATCACCGCCCTCGGCCTCTGGTTCCTCGCCCGCACCGCGCGCCCTCCCGCCGCGAAACGAACCGATGGACCAACCGCCACAGCTTCTGCGCCGGCCCCCGAGTAGCTCAACAACCCGGCGCGTTCGTCGCTCAAGCCGGGAACATACCAAGTTTCGACACGACCCCTTCACTACGAGGTCTGTCTCCAAGCCCGGGCCCGGTCGCGCCCGCGAGTCCGCCTCATATTTGAACTTTGAGCTTTTCGGTCTGCGCTCTTCCTCACCGCCTCCACCGCAGCCCCGCGAGCCCAGCCAGCACCAGCACGCTCACGCCACCCGGCGTCGGCACCGAGCCCGTCGCGAAAGTGAAGCCCACCAGCGCATCGCTGTGCGGCCGCGGCTGGCTCAACGAGTGCGGCGCACTTCCCAGCGCCCACACGCTCCCCCCGATATTGAGTGCATACGTCGCCGCCACGAAATACCCGTCGAACTCGACCGTCACGTCATCGCCGCCGAAGATCACCGGTGTTGCCGTCAGCACATCCACTCGGTACAGACTCAGCCAAAGCGGTCCGCCCAGCGGATCTGTCAAATTGCGTGGCTGCATCCCGTTGGTTTGGAAATCGCTCCGGCTCGTGTCGATGTTCTCGAGAACGTTCGGACCGTCAAAGCCCCCGTTGGGTGTCATGGCCTCCCAGATGTCGCCCGTCGGCGCATCGGTGAAGTACAGCCCCATCGTCCCGCGCATGCCGTAGTCGAAGCGCTGCCGCGCCGGGTTCCACACGCTCGGCGCCGCGCCGTACACGGTGCTGTGCCCTTCCTCAGGGTCGTAGAAGTCCCATGCCCCGCGCTCGATGGCCGTCCCCTCCGTCGACCGGATCACACTCGGCTGCGACGCCCCGCCGCTCCCGTACCCCAGTTGCCGGATCCCGAAGTTCCCCTGCCGCACCAGCGAGCCGTTCGGCGATGTACCGTCCTGCGGCGTCCAATCGCTGAAAATCGCCCGTCCCTGCAGCGTCAGCGTGATCCGCGTCGCGCCCTCGTCGGGGATCGGCGTCTCGATGACCCACCGCGTCTCGACGGTGTAGTTCGTCGGCCCCTGGTCCACAACCGGACCCTGGGCCGGCGCCCCCGCGGCGCAGACACACATCAGTGTTTGAGACAACACGCATCGCGACAACATGCGGCACCTCGGTCAAAGCGTAGTTCGCTCCCTTCATCGGCGCAATCGGACATTGATCCGCTGCACCGGGGAAACCACGTGAGTTCAATCGGCAACGCATGCGCAGTTGTTGCGGGGTCTCGTTCGATCAAACCATACACACTGAGGATCGCTCCGAAGTCGGGTCTCCGAGGCAACCACTGCGGAGGGCTGCACCGGACTCAACGCGGCGTACTTGCGATTTCAACGCTCGGTGATGCCATCCGATCAATTACCAAAAAACAGAACAAAAACCAATAAAATTGATTGACAAAATACCAATCATTAGCCATACTCCACATATGGATGCCATTCTCACTGCGATTGAACCTGCACTCCCCTCTGCAGTCTCCAAGGCCATGGCCACCCTGACCGCCATCCTCGACGACGCCGCGGCACCAGCCGCCCAGAAGATCCGGGCTGCCTGCACGATCCTCCGTATCTCCATGGCGTGGCCCAAGCATCGGGACGCTCTCATGGCAGACGTGACGCCGCCCGCCCGGGCAGCATCCGCCCCGAAACCCGCCACGCCCTCGAACACGATACGGTCCGCCGACCAACCCACCCCCTCAGATCTTGCTGGCTGCCTGCAATCCCTCTCTGACTTACGCTTTGAGCCGCCATCCCAAATCTCTCGTACCGCTTCCCTTCTCGGTTCCGCCGGCGCGGCGCCGCTGACTGCCGGCTTGATTCCGCTCACGCGGATCACTCCAGTCACCTTCCCTCTCGCCCGGACCGGCTAGCACCCGCCTTTCGTGCGGTTCGCGGCGACACCGCTTGACCACCGGAGCCGGCGCATCCCTTCCCTCGTACCCTTGTTTGATTGGGCTGACACCGGAGCTCCTCATGAACCGCACCCTTCGCGCACTCTTCCCCCTCGCCCTCGCGGGCATCGCCACCCTCTCTCTCGCCGACCCGCCCAAACCCACCGACCCCGCCAAACCGACGCTCACCCCCGCTCCTGAAACCGATGCCAGGAAGCCCGCCCCCGCCGATGACCTCAAGCCCGCCTT
>JBOHNM010000285.1:0-2185 GCA_050730675.1 Phycisphaerales bacterium
CGGCAATACGGTGAGTCGTGCTGGAGTCTCTTTCCAAGCGCTCCATGGCGTCCTTGGGAATCTCTCCTTCTCGTGTCATCGTTTTGTCCGGGTGTCTTCATGAAGCCCCGGTGAAAACGCGGTGAAATTGGGGGACTTTTGCCATTGCAATGTACGCGCTTACCGCGCATACTCATGACGCATTGGGGTTCCGGGCGTCGCCCCACGGCGCACGCGGCCTTACGGAGATGATCGAATGTCACGAACCACGGCTCTCGCCGCGGCGGCTCTGTTTATCGCCGCCACCTTCGTTCCCGGCGTGGCCGTCGCACGCGCCGATCAGCCTTCAACCGCCTTCGCCTACCAGGGCAAGCTGCTGGTCGCCGAAGGGGCGATCACCGGCCAGGCCGATCTGCGCTTCACCCTCTACCCGACCGCCGCCGGCGGCTCGCCCATCGGCCAGTCCTTCACCGCCCCGTCGGTCCCGGTCGATTCGGGCGTCTTCGTCACCCGGCTGGACTTTGGCACGAATGTGTGGACGGGCTCGCAGCGGTACATCGAGATCGCCGTCCGCTCCCCTGCCGGCTCCGGCCAGTTCGTCACCCTCTCTCCCCGCCAGGAGATCACCCCCGTCCCGATGGCCCTGGCCGTCCCCGGGGTGAACTTCGCCGCCGCCGCGGGCGAGGTGCTCGACCAGCAGCAGACCGGCTTCATGGGCGGCGTCAGCAGCGCCAGCACCTGGCAGTCGTTCACCCCGTCCATCACCGGCCTGCTCAGCCGCATCGAGCTCCGCCAGCTCGGCGGCGACCCGGCCACCGGCACCCTCGAGCTGTACACCGGCCAGGGCGCCGCCGGCACGCTCCTGTCCACCCGGCCGGTCAGCCTGCTGGCCGCCAACCAGACCACCTCGGTCGTCATCGACCCGCCGGTGCAGGTCACCGCCGGGCAGGTCTACACCTTCCGCACACAGTTCGTCAACGCCCCGACGTTCTCCCTCCAGCTCTTCGACAGCTACCCCGGCGGCATCAGCTCGGCGGGTAGTGACACGGATTTGTGGTTCAAGACCTACGTCACCACCGGCACGTCGCTGCTGAAGCTCAACGCCAACAACGTCGGCATCAACACCGACGCCCCCAACGCCACCCTCTCGGTCAACGGCACCGCCTCCAAACCCGGCGGCGGCGCCTGGTCCACCTTCTCCGACGCCCGGCTCAAGCAGGACATCCGGCCCCTCGACAACGCCCTGGCCCGCCTCCTCCGCCTGCACGGGGTGAGTTTCGCCTACACCGACCCCGCCGCCATCGGCGAGCTCGCCGGCCCGCGCGTGGGGTTTGTCGCCCAGGACGTCGAGACCGTCTTCCCAGACTGGGTCTCCACCGCCGCCGGCGCGGGCGGGTACAAGATGCTCACCATCCGCGGCTTCGAGGCCCTGGCCGTCGAGGCCCTGCGCGACCTGCGCGCGGAGAAAGATGCGCAGATCGAGTCCCTGCGCCGCGAGAACACCGAGCTGAAGGCCCAGCTGGACCGCATCGAGGCGGCCCTCAAGTCACAGAAGTGAATCAGGCGGCCCGCTTGTCCCAGTTGTAGGGACGGACATTGCTCTTGGCGTCGGCGGGCTCCGTCCAGTCCTCGCACGCGCGGAGCTTGGTCTCGCTGTGCTGGGTCTTGCGGTAGCCCAGCAGGCGGACGACCTCGAGCACGTCGGTCCACGAGGGGTAGGGGACGCCGTTGGACTTCTTGAACGCGTCGATGGCCATGACGAACATGAACTGCTCGCGGTTGAGTTCGCCCTCTTCGGCGTTGCGGCCGAACTCGCTGAGGCGGCGGCCGGCGCCGCGGTAGCGCTCCAGGCCGGTGCGCGAGTCGCTGGCGCTCTGGCCCCAGTCCTGGTCGTCGTCGGTGTCGTGGTCGAGGTCGGTCTGCGGCGAAGCGGGCTCGACGACCGACTCGCGGACGCCGGCCTTGTCGCCGGCGGGGCGGACCTGGTGGGTGGCGGTGGTGGCGGCGACGGCGGCGAGGAGCGCGGCGCGCTGCTGGGCTTCGGCGGACTGCTCGGTGGACTTGGACTTGCTGCGACCCATCGCGCGATCCCCTGTTCGGGACGTTCCGCCCCGAACCGGGTGTGCGCCGCGCGCTCACCGGGGATCAGAGGTCGTCGTCGTCCTCTTCATCGTCGAAATCGGCGTCGGTATCGCCTGTCGTGTCG
>JBOHNM010000286.1:0-2141 GCA_050730675.1 Phycisphaerales bacterium
GGCGGTGGGCGGGATCGTGTTCGTGGTGAAGATCGACGGGTTCCCAAAAGAGATCGATGCCAAGGACTGCTACGCCGCGGGCCTGGTGGGCGAGCCGGCGGACGAGGACGACGAGATCCTGAACCCACCGAAGCCGACGCCGAGCGGGCCGACGCGTCTGTCAAGCCCGATGCCGCCGGGCGCGGCCAAGTCGGGCGGGGCGAAGAAGAAGGACGAGGATGACTTCGACCTCAAGTCGCTGCTGGAAAAGCTGGGCGACGATGATGAAGAGACGCCGCCGAAGAAGAAGTGAGGGGAAAGGCACTGGGCACCAGGCACTGGCGGCCAATGCTCGCGGCGTGGTAGGCTCCGGATCAACCGGAGATTTCCATGCGATCGATGCTGACAAGTGTGTGCAGGTGCTTCGTAGCGGTGGCGGCAGTGCTGGTGGTCGGCGTGGGCGCGGCGAGGCCGCAGGAGAAGCCCGCGACCCCGCCACCGACCGATGACGTGAAGATCATCACGTGCGGGACACTTCTGGCGGTGCCGGGCAAGCCGCCGCTGAAGAACGCAACGATCGTGGTCCGCAACGGCGTGATCGAGAGCGTCAGCGAGGGACAGCCGCCGATGTCACGACGGCAGGGCGACGTGGTCGAGCGGATCGACCTCTCGGACAAGTACGTGCTGCCCGGACTGATCGACTGCCACGTCCACCTGACGGGGTTGTTCGACGAGACGTACCTGCAGCGGCGTGCGACCGAGACGACGGAGTTCGTCACGGCGCGGGCGACGGCGTGGTCGAAGCTGACGCTCGAGGCGGGGTTCACGACGGTGCGTGACCTGGGGGGGCCCGCGGGAGCGATCCTCGGGCTGCGTGATGCGATCAATCAGGGGTTTGTCGTGGGGCCGCGGGTGATCGCGGCGGGCAAGTCGATCGCGGTGACAGGCGGGCACGCAGACCCGACGAACCTTCTGCGGCAGGACCTGGTGCATCCGGTGGACGAGCGGGACGGCGTGGCCGACGGCGCCGACGCGTGCGCCAAGGCGGTGCGCTACCAGATCAAGCTCGGGGCCGACTGCATCAAGCTCACCGCCACGGGCGGCGTGCTCTCGGCGAGCACGGCGGGGTTGAAGCAGCACTTCACCGAGGCGGAACTGGCGTCGATCATCAACACGGCCCACATGATGAACCGCAAGGTCGCAGCGCACGCCCACGGCGTGGATGGGATCAACGCGGCCCTGCGCGCGGGCGTGGACTCGATCGAGCACGGGACGTACCTCGACGATGAGTCGGTCAAGCTCTTCAAAGAAAGGGGCGCCTATCTGGTGCCGACGATGCTGGCGGCGTGGACCGTCGGCGAGAACGCCCGCAAGCCGGGGTACTACCTGCGGATCATCGCGGAGAAGGCCGCGACAGTGGCGCCGATCAACAAGAGCGCGGTGCAGAAGGCGCACGCGGCGGGCGTGAAGATCGCGTTCGGCACCGACACGGGCGTGAGCGAGCACGGGCAGAACGCTCGGGAGTTCTCGCTATTGGTGGATGCGGGGATCCCTCCGATGGAGGCCATCACGATGGCGACGGTCGCCGCGGCAGATCTCCTAGGGCTGTCGGCGGAGATCGGGACGCTGGAGAAGGGGAAGAGGGCGGACCTGATCGCGGTGGCGGGGGATCCGGTGGCGGATGTGAGAGTGCTGGAGAAGGTGGGGCTGGTGATGAAGGAGGGGAAGGTCGTCAAGAAGCAATGAGCGCCGGGCAATTGCCAATGAGGTTGCTGCCACAGGTATGCAACAATGTGCGTCGGCACTGGAGGCGTTTGGGTGGATTGGTCAGCATCGGTGCGCCGAATGACATCGCTCGCGGCTCTTGTCGCCGCGGCGGTGCTGTGCGCGTGCAGCCCGGCGCCGCGTGAGCTGGAACCGGAGGAGTTCACTTCACGGTCGGAGGTCTTCCGGGCGCATGCAGAATTGGTGCGTGCGTCGATCACCGAGTGCATCGGCAAGCGGCTGGATGATGAGTATGAACGGCAGCAGCGCGGTGATGGGGCGGCGTGCATCGATGTGCTCATGCTCTCGTCGGGCGGCCAGTTCGGGGCCTTCGGAGTGGGGATCCTGCAGGGGTGGGGCGAGGTGCCGCAGGGGCCGATGGCGTGACCGGCTACCTG
>JBOHNM010000287.1:0-2065 GCA_050730675.1 Phycisphaerales bacterium
TCGTACGCCATTACTGAACCGTACCGGCTGTCAGTCTCGAATTTCTGCGCGGTCCAATAGCAAACGGTACCTTCGAGACATGCCGATTGATAGCACGCAATCTCGCCAACGTTGGTTACCTTGGGCAACTACAATTGCAGTGGTACTGATAGCCGCCATGGGGTGCTCGGGCGGACGGCCCGCAACGCGATCCGACAGCGGCGCCGGGCCTGCTGAGGTGTACGGCACCGGGCTGATGCGGCCGCCGGCGGCCCCGATGCGGGACTCCACGCAGCAGGCCCCACAGCACGGCCCACCCATCGAGGCGAACCGCGACATTGTCACGACCGGGTCCATGACGATTACCGTCCCCAACCCCTCCGAGGCCGCCGACAAGGCGGCAGATCTCGCCGAATCGGCCAAGGGCCGGGTGGAGAGCCGCTCGCAGGACGCGGGTTCGGGGTCGGGCCGCGCGCACACCTCGATCGTGCTGCGCATCCCCGCCGCCAAGCTTGACGGCGTCCTACGTGATCTCAAGGAACTGGGGAAGGTCACGAGCGCCGACACCAAGAGCGACGACGTGACCTCACAGCGCGTCGACCTGGACGCCCGGATTACGGCGCTGCAGACGTCCGTCGATCGACTGTTGGGGATCATGCGCGATTCCAAAGACACCGATGCTTTGATCAAGGCCGAGAGCGAGTTATCCAAGCGGCAGGCCGACCTTGACAGTCTGCGAGCGCAGCGCAGTCAGCTCGGCGATCAGATCGCCTACAGCTCTGTCGATGTCACCTTCCTCGCCGAGGAAATTGGGGGCCCTGCCCCGCGGCAATACAACGGGTTCTTCGGACAGATCGAGCGTGGCTGGGACTCACTCGTCTCGGCAGGAACCAATGTGGTGCTGCTGTTCGGGCTGCTGCTGCCCTGGCTCTGCGCGCTCGCCGTCCTAGTGGGTGCCGGCTACGGCGTGCTCCGGGTGGTGAAACAGCGCCAGCCCAAGGAAACGCAGTTAACGCCCGAGAAGGCTAGTACGCCATAGGGTCTCGACCACCGCAAGCGCCCGAGCGGGATCGGTGCCACGACCGACGAATGAGCTATCACCCGACACGGTAGATGCGGTGAGCGCCGCCAGGGAGCGCACCAACGCAGGCAGGTCATCCGTAACCGGTTGCGCTCCGCGTTCTTTCACCTCGACTTCGGCGATCTTGACGATCTTCTCGATGACGACGTCCGTGAGATCATCGAGCAGCCCGGCGATTGTCGGATCGGTGATCCGCGCCTCCAGACATGCCTTCATCAACGGGTCGCTGTACGCGATCGAGGCGGCGCTGCCGACCATCCGGTGCGCAAATTGGTCGGGAGTCTCGTCGTCGCCGCGCGGCGCAAAGTAATGGGTTAGTTCATCGAGTTCGGCAAAAGCGTCACCCACCATCTGCGCCAGCACCGAGTACTTGCTGTCGAAGTAGAAGTAGAACCCCGAGCGTCCCACCCCGGCGCGCTCGCTGATGGCACTCACGGACAAGTCGGCAAAGCTGTGGTTTTCGGCGATGAGCTCGGCAACAGCGGTCATGATCGCGTCGCGCTGACGATCGCCACGAGTCTGCGTGCCGGTGCGCGAGGGACTGACCACCTGCCCAGTTTGCACTGAAACACGGCACGAACAGAACTTGACACCCGTCAAGTTCTGTGGCGAAGATGATCTAGAGCACATTGACGTGCCCGCCGCGAGCGAAGGAGCGACGCCCCCATGGCGACGATCAACAGCACCGATTACCTCATCGACCAGGCCAAACGCCGTCTCCCGACCATGAACACCCTTCCGGGTATGGGATATGTCGAGAACTACCTCAACAATCGCGACTGGCGCATGACCGAGCTCGCCGCGCCGCCGCCCGGAAGCGGTTTGAAGCCGGTAATGGGCGACCAGGGACTGCCGATGCTCGGGCACATGATCGAGATGTTCCGCGGGGGCATCGACTGGGTGCTGGACACTTACAACCAGCGCGGGCCGGTCAGCTGGTCACAGACTCCCATCGGCAAGATCGTCGCCGCGCTGGGCCCCGACGCCACCCAGGCGGTGTTCGCC
>JBOHNM010000288.1:0-2043 GCA_050730675.1 Phycisphaerales bacterium
GCCGACAACCAGCCTGCCCCGCCGCGTTCAACCCCGTATTGGAGCAGGCGCGTAGGTAACAGTGCATAGCGACGGGAGGGTGATAGCGTGGCAACCCGCACAACACTCGCATCGGCGAGGAGAAGGAGCACGACCAGAGCGAGACGCCACAGTAAACGGGCTCGCGCCTTCCGCTTACCGGCCGCCGCGGTTATGCCGCACTCGGTGCATACGTCAGTACCCCGCGGAGTGGCGCACAGAGGACATACATCCCTCGCCACCGAACTTCGCCACCGACGCCATGAACGCCACACCGCAACGATGAGCCACGTGCTGGCTACCGCCAACGTCAGCACCACACAGCACAAGACGAGAATCGCGCGATCCGGCATTCGTTCAGTCTACCGCGCTAGAGCTATCGCGCCGCACTCCGGACAAGGACTCCCGGCCGCCAGCTCGCGCAGGTTGTACCCGCACTTGAGGCACAAACCCACCATCGCCCGCCGCCGAGCCCGCCGCCCCGACCACAAGAGCCACCCGCCGCCGAGGAGTGAGGCGAGGGCGAAGGGCCAGAGGACAACGGCAGTCCAGGTCTTCCCCATGACGTCCTCAGGGGTGTGTACAAGGAGACCCCAATTGGTCGCTCGGTCCCCATAGTCCTCTGAAAACCACAAGATCCAATTCGGTGTGAATGGGGGCCGTACACCATTGCGGGGCCACATCGCGCCCACTCGCTCGGATGTCTCAACGGACAAGAGACCCTCACCGACCGTAACGCCGACCTGTCCGCTCGCGTACCCCAACTGCCTCCACCGCGACGCCCCCCACACACCCGTGATCAGCACGCCGATCACCACCAAAGGCCACCCCACTACACGCCGCTTGCGGCCGGGCTTCTTGCGTGATGTGGTGGCAGGGCGAGGGGCCATCGCTTGAGTCTATCGCGTGCGGGTGCGAGGATGGCCGCGGGGGGTTCGACCCCGCCGGGGTCAAAGAGGTTGGAGCGAGCATGTTCGGGGGGCGGTGCTCCCGGCTCCTGACTTGCAGCCCTTCAGGTTGCGAGGCAAACGACTGCGTCGCTCTGCGGCGTGGGAGCTATGGGGGGGTAGGTGATCGCTCCGCCTGGAACTCTGGCGCGACCGTCCGCTCACCCCACGACAGTTCTGGGGCTTTGCAACCTTGCCCAGTATCACAATGTCCGTCTGGAACGGCAGATAACCATTACGACTCCGACAGAAATGTGGTGCAGCGCTCCGCCCGCGGTATGTTTGAGCGTGGTGTGAATCCGCCGCTATGGCGGCGTTGTGTGTCCTGACAGACTCGTCATTCGAAAGGGGAGGAAGATTCCATGAAGAAGATGTGTGTTGCACTGTGCGCGGTGGCCGCTGTCGGCGCCGCGGTGTCCTCGGCCTCGGCCGACATCGTCACCTCGCTCGCCGCGTTCCAGGCCGCGATCGGCAACGACCCCGGCCAGTTCGTCAACGACTGCAACGCCGAAACGGGCACCGTCTTCTCCGGCGGCGCGCCCTCGATGACCCAGACGCTCAGCGCCCCCAACGGCATCTACCACTCCGGCGCGTTCATGGGCGTCAACAACGCCGGCGATGCGTTCACCGTCACCTTCTCCGGCGGCCCCGTCTTCGCCGTCGGCGGCGAGTGGTTCATGTCGAACATCAGCGACGCCTTCGTTCCCGGTCAGCTCGTCACGCTCACCTACAGCGACGGCACGGTGGACACGTACACCCCGGGCGCGGCCGACGAGTTCCGCGGGTACATCTCCGTCGTCCCGCTCACCTCGGTGGTCATGAGCGCCGGCGCTCCGGGCTCGGGCAGCTTCGCCGGCTCGGGCGCGATCATCACCTCGTCGGTCGCGGCCCCCGCGCCCGGCGCCGCGGCCCTGCTCGGCCTCGCCGGCCTGGGCATGTCCCGCCGCCGCCGGTGATGGGTGCATCACATCTGTGAGCTGTCGATAACCAGGCCCCGGGCGATTATCGCCCGGGGCCTTCTCGCTAATGAACCTCTCAACGAGCAACCGGTTTGATCATCACCGACCGTGTGTACGCG
>JBOHNM010000289.1:0-1922 GCA_050730675.1 Phycisphaerales bacterium
GTTCCTGCCACCGCCGCTGCGCCCCAAGTAATGAAGGACACCGCGATCGTGATCACGACATCAACCCCGATCTCCTTGGCGAGATCGATCAGGATCTTTTTGATCTCTTCGCGCTTCTGCCTCAGCTCGGACGCGTGGTCGCGTGCCGCCTGCGCGATCGTCTTGGCGTTCTCTGCGAGAGCGGTGCACTGCTCGTGAACAGACGTCAAATTGGTTCGAACATCATTGATTTCGGGTGAAGTGATGCCGTCGAGCGTGGATCGCTGGTTGGTTAGCTTTTCCGATGCGGTGGTGGCGGCCGCCGCGAGTTTGTCCCAAGCGGTCGCCGCGTTATCCAATTGGTCGGGTGCGCCATTAGGTACGGGTACGTCGATCTTGTCGAGCAGCTCGACGAAGGTCTGAATTCCCGGTCCGCTGTCGCCGACGGAAGACGGCGGTCTCGCAGGACATCCGGGCGCTATGCCCTGCGGTGGCGGGTTGAGAATGTATGGCCCTTGGCCTTTCTCGCCGTACTGCGCGTGAAAGTTGGCGACGGCGTGGTTGTATGCCGCCTGTTGCACTAGTACGCCAAAGTTGTGCGAGGCCTGTGTAAGAAGGTCAACGGAGGTGAGTGTGCTGGACGCCGCCGAGTCGTAGTCGTCGCCCCAGTCCTTTCCGCCTTCGTCACTTCCTGCCATGGACCCGGTACCGTTGAGCGAACCGGCCAACTCGATAGCGGCCTTTCCAACATCCTGCGAGGCATCCCGGAGCGCGGTCCCCACGGTGTAGTAGGAGATTGGGTCAACGTCCACGGTCATCGGAACATCTCGGTGTTGGCGTCGACTGCGGCCGTGTACATCGCGTGTGCGTTGGCGGCCACTTTCTGCATGTCGGCGAGCCCCTCGGCCATCTCGCGTGCGCCTTGAGTCCATTCGGCGTGTGCCTCGCTGTGGGATGTTGCCGCTACGCCCGACCACTCTTGGTGCAGCGTGGTCGTGCGTTGTACCAGTTGCTCAATCCCGGACTCGACCTGCTGCGTCATGTCTCGCAGCTCTTCAATAACACGATTTAACTCGTCGAGATCGACGGTGAACCGCCCCGAATCTGTCATCGCGCAACCCCCTGCATTGTTGCCGCCCAGTATCGGTGAGTCCTTTGGGCTCGTCAATCGACAGCGTTCACCGAGAAGCTCAGAGGTAGAGGTTTACCGGTCTGGTTACTCCGTGACCGGACCTGTCACACTGATAGGGATGGTGGCGATGTCGGCACTGGTATTCGGGCTCAGCTGGTGGCTGGGTCTGTATCTGTTGGCGCGCAACCCCCGCAAGCCTGTGCTCGCCCTCGCGGCCGTCGGGCTGATCGGCTATTCCCTCGTCGTCGCGCTGGACGCTATCCGGGTAACTCCCGGTGCCGATGCCGAGCTCCTGGGCCGCATCGAGGTCTTCACGGCGATCGTTCCGAGCGTTGCCTGGTTGATGGTGCTGCTGGAACTCACCAACAACGGCGATCGATGGCGTGACCGTGCGGCCATCGCGGTGCCCGCCGTGGTGCTTGCCATCGCGATGCTGGTCGGTGCGACGATGGCCGGCACCATCGAAGGCCCCGCCACGCTGGGGCATTGGATCATGTTCTGTGCCAACGGGACCGCCGCCATCGGCGCGGCGATCCTGCTGTTCCGGCGGCGCGCCTCGATACCCGGTTCAGCGCGTGGCGTTGTCCTGGTCGCCACCATGTTCTTCACGCTCGGCGACGCCCAGTTGATCATTCCGCTCGGCATCCTGCCGAGCTGGCTGGCATTGGCGTCGACGGGCTTTGACCTGGTGCTGCTGGGTCTGGGTGTTGCGCTCTGGGACGCCTTCGACGAGGGGCAGGCACTGCGCGCCGATATGCTGCGCTCGTTCGTCGCCTCGATCCTTGTGGGTGCATTATTCGGGGCTCGGGCG
>JBOHNM010000290.1:0-1910 GCA_050730675.1 Phycisphaerales bacterium
GGTGGAGGACCTCAAGGGTGTGCTGACGGGGTTTGCGACCAGGACGCAGTCGCCGATGCAGTTCGATGCGTCGGCGCGGGTGCAGAACTCGGGGAAGCTGGCGATCAACGGCACGGTGGACCTGAAGGGGAGCAAGAGCACGGCGGACGCGAGGATGGTGGTGGAATCGATGCCGCTGCCGCCGGCGAGCGCGGTCTCGGGGCGGTACCTGGGGTACCTGATCGACTCGGGGCGGGCCAACTGCACGCTGCCGGTGAAGGTGGTGGACAGCACACTTTCGGGTGAATTGGACTTCCGGCTCGACGGCTTCGAGCTGGGGCGGGAAGTGGAGAGCCCGGATGCCCCGGGCGTGCCGGTGAAGCTGGGGGTGGCGCTGCTGCGCGATGCGGACAACCGGGTGGCGGGGAAGCTGCCGTTCGAGGGACGGCTGGACGACCCGGACTTCAACTTCGGCGGGCTGGTGTGGCAGGCGGTGCTGAACCTGGTGGTGAAGGCGGCGACGGCGCCGTTCCAGTTGCTGGGCGCGCTGTTTGGCGGCGGGAGCGATGCGGACTTCTCGATCGTGACGTTCGCGCCGGGGTCGGCGGAGCTTTCGCCGGAGATGCTGGGGCAACTCGACAAGCTTGGCACAGGTTTGACGCAGCGGCCGTCGCTGAACGTGCGCGTCATCGGCGGATTTGACGCGGACGTTGACGCGCAGGGGTTGAAGGCCGCGGCGTGGAAGACGCGGGCGCTCAAGGCACAGCGCGGGGGTGACCAGAACGCCAAGCCGCTGAGCGAGAGCGAGTACGCAGATGCGGTACAGGACGCGTGGGATGCACTGAAGATCAAGACGGCGAAGAAGCCGACGGTGAAGCAGATGGAAGAAGCGGTGATCGCGGCGGTGGCGGTGACGCCGGAGATGCTGGAGGATCTGGCCGCGCGGCGGGCGGCGGCGGTGGCGCGGGAACTGGTGGTGCAGGGGAAGATCGCCGAGGCGCGGGTGCAGGTGGGGAAGGCTGCGGATGGAAAGGCAGCCGAGGAGAAGAAGGGCGGGCCGGCGGTGCATCTGGAGTTGTTCTGAAAGGCGAGGAGGGTTCACCACAGAGGACACAGAGGGCACAGAGGGAGGCGGGAAGAGAGGGAGTGGGAAGGCAGAAGAGGACGGAGGGGGCGTGGGGAGGAGAGGTGAACGAGTTCAGATTTGGGTTAGATCGGTGATGTTGTCCCACGAGTAGGCGACTTGTGGGTATGGCTTGCCGTCGATGGTGATGGTGGATTCGCCGGCGAGCTGGCCTTGGCAGCGGTCGTAGAAGTTGCGGCCGGAGCGGTTGTGGGTCAGGACCCAGAGGCACAGATTCTTGTGGTCGCGGGCGGCGAGGGCTTGAGCGATCGCGCCGAAGAGGATGCGGCCGTGGCCGCGGTTCATGTGGTCGGGGTGTACGTAGATCGCGTAGAGCTCGGCGGACCAGCGCTGGGCGAAGCCGTCGGGGAGCGGGTCGCCGGTGGGCGATTTATCGCGGGTGGGCCCGCCGCGGGCGAAGGCGACGATGTCGCCTGCGTCGTCGGTCGCCACGAGAAAAGGCTGGGCCGGGTCCGAGGCGTGCGGCGGCTCTGCGCTGAAGCGGGCGCGGTGGTAACCCTCGAAGACGGCGGGGGTGAGCGCATCGAGCGAGGCGTCCGCCATGACGCCGCGGTAGGCGGCGAGCCAAGAGGCGAGGTGGACGCGGGCGAGGGCGGGGATGTGGGAAGCGGTGGCGGGGCGGAGGGGCATGGGGGAGGATAGATGGAAGACCGAAGCTTGACGGCAAGCGTTTCCTGCCTCGAAATCGAGCTTCCGCACCTCCAACTAACCGACAACATCGACTGTCTGCGAAAAGCTATACGCTCGAATCACATCACGAAGGGAATCGAGCGGGCCATGCTCTATC
>JBOHNM010000291.1:0-1905 GCA_050730675.1 Phycisphaerales bacterium
CGAAGCCCCCGATCGTCACTGCTCGCATAGTACGCCGCCCCCTCCCCCCAATCTGCGCAACCCCCCCCCTTTCACGCAAGCCAACCGCCGCGCGCGCCGCCGCCCGTCCCGATCGGCGCAGCACCGCGGGGGGCGCTTCACACCCACCCCATCATCGGCTATACGGCAGCTCTTCACCCCCCACCCACGCACGCTGGCGTAGCTCAGTTGGTAGAGCAGCTGATTCGTAATCAGCAGGTCCGCGGTTCAAATCCGCGCGCCAGCTTTTCCTTTTCATACGGCCTCCGCGCGCCACGCGCCGCAGCGATCGGCGCGCCTCTCACATCACCGGGCTCCCGCTGCAGGGCCCAGTGACGGGGGCTGCGCCAAGGCGCTGCTCGAGGAGTGGGGCGATCTTGTTCTCGGCGACTGCTTGCTCGTACACGAAGATTTCCTCCGACGGGAACCCGTCGAAGCCCGAGTGCATCAGGGTCGGACCTGACTTTTCGCCGAAGAGCCAATCCTGAGCGAGGCCGAAGCGGTCCTCTTCTCCGCCGGTGTTGTGGCCGATTTCGTGGGCCACCAGGAGCTGTAGTTGAAACAGGGTGCCCGGGGTGCCGCGGCCCGGGACGACCTGCGATACGCCATGGTGGCAACAAAAGCCGCCGTCGGCCGGCTGCAGGCAGCTGTCGCCATAGACGTTGAGTCCGCCGACCGCGGCGTTGCCGGCTGAGCCGTTGAACGCCTTGCCGGTGAAGAAATGCACCAGATTCGAACGCCCGGCGGTATGCGGCTCCCCGCAACACACCGGGGTCGATTGGTGCGTGGAGCGAGCCGACTCCACCATCATCAGGACGGCGGTGGTCGCCGCCGGCCCGCCCGCCGTCCACGTCTCGATGCGGTCGATTCTGAGGCGGGCCTGAAAGGCGCCGGCGCCGCCGTCGAAAAGATTGCCACACACGGTGAAGGCATTGTCCGCGTTGGCCTCCGGCTCAACACAGTTGTACAGCCAGTCGATCGCGTTGAACAACGTTTCCTGCATCAACCAGAACGGCATCACCGAATCGAGCGGATAGGCACGGAAGAGATCCGCATCCCCGTCGCCGACGATGGAGAGGACCAATGGGGTCGGTGGCTGCCCACCGACAGGCGCACGGGAACCAGTCGGCGCCGCGGCGGGCGCGCCGCGGCTGCCGGCGGCCGCCGCGCCAAGACGGCTATCGCGACTGTTGTAGACCACATGGTTGTACTTGCGCAGCACGCGCTGGCGACGCGGCCGGGCGACGCCGCGCAGGCCAGCATGGGCTCGAGCGGTTCGATGATCGACCAGCCATCGGGGGCGACGAGCAGATTCCCCGCCACGACCCGCGCGGTGACTGTCAGGACCGCAGCGCCCGGCTCCCCACCGCTCTGCGCCGCCACGATGCCCTGATAGGTTGCCGGTGGCGGCAATGGTCGCGTGCGGCCCTGTTGCCGCACACCGTCTTTGAGGACGAATTCGACCAGATCCGGGGCGCGCAGATTGCGCAGGGTCAGTTGGACGTCACGTTGGACCAACCGGCCGCCTTCCGCCGCAAACGGCAATTGGATCGACTGACCGGCGTGCACCTGCTGGGCGATCGCCGCGGTATCGAGGTTGACCGGGGCAAGGATACCCAAGCCGCCCAGGGCCTCCTCCAGGATCTCTTCGGGCGACTCTGAAACGGTCGTCTGCTCATCGCCGCAGGCCAGCGGCAGCAGGCAGATGGCGCCAAGGACGAGCAGAGCGCAGCCACGACGGCCCTGCTGAATGGTGCGAGTCGATCGCGACATTCCGAAACCTCCTGTGCCGTGCATTTGCCGAATCTGCGAAACGAAGCGGGCAAATTCCCATTTCTTGGCTGTCGACTTCCGACGTGCGGCCTATTGCTGACCGCAAGCTTCCTG
>JBOHNM010000292.1:0-1904 GCA_050730675.1 Phycisphaerales bacterium
CAGCTGAACGAGAAGGGGTCCCCGCCTTCGGGGTCATGACCACGCGCTTCGCCAGCGCCGCCGAGATGATGGGTCGCGTGCTGGGCATGCCCGGCTATGCCTTCCCGGTGATCGAGCACCCGGTCAGCAGCGCCACCGACGACGAGCTGAAGGCCCGCGCCCGCGCCGCGATCGAGCAGGGCTGCAAGCTGCTGGTGAAGGGGTAAGGGTCAAATTCCTCCCTGCGCGTAAGCGCGGGGAGGACTCCCCACCCGTTATCAAGCGTTAAATTGGGTGGGAAGCCTTTTTGAAGGTGGTGCCGTCTCTGAGCATTGCGCAAGCGACGTTGAGGAGTCGATCTGCGACGACGCGCAAGGCGTGGCCGTGAGATTTGCCCCTGGCCCTGAGGGCGGCGTACTTGGCTTTGGAGATGGGATCATGCTGGGAGGCGGTCCTGGCCCAGTGGTAGACGGCATTTGCGAGGCGTTTGTTGCAGGCGAAACGTCGGATGACGGAGCAGGCCTTTCCGGATCTTCGGGTGACGGGAGCGACGCCTGTCAAGGCGCGCAGGACGGGGTAATCTCTGCGCTGCAGGGCCTCGGTAGCTTCTGCCAGCAGCGTGGCGCGATTGATCCTTCCCAGTCCCGGCAAGGAGGTGAGGATCACCACGTCACGCTGCTCGATCTGCCCCGGTGCGGGCTCGCCGTCTGCGGGCTGGTCGGCGGCGAGCCGCTTGGGGAGCTCATCGAGCTGATGGTGAGCCTGGGTGATCTGGCGGTTGATGAGGCGGAGGTTTTCGACCAGGAGAGCGATGTGGGCTTGGGCGGCCTCGCCGGTGCCCGGGGCGACCGGGATGTGGGGTTGGCGCAGGATGGCGAGGAGCTTTTCGGCATCGAAGCGGCGGATGCGGTTGCGCTTGAGGATGTTGGTGATGGTGGTGTTGGACACGCGCCTGGCCTTGTGCGGCGTGGGCACGGCGCTCCAGAGTTCGAGCATCCAGGGAGCGGCAAGATCGGCGTCGAGGTCGAGGAAGGCCGGGAAGTAGCGCCAGAGCTGCTCGCGCAGGCGATTGGCCTGTTGGGTGCGCTGCTCGCCGAGCTGCTCGGCGATGCGCGACCATTCGCGCAGCTCGACGACGACGGGATCGGCGGCGGCGAGGCGGCGGAAGCAGTGCGGATCGGTGCGCAGGGCGGAGGCCATGACGAGGGCGTCGCGGCTGTCGTCCTTGGCGCCGGCGGGGGAGTATCGGTCGCGGAAGCGGTCCATCTGCTTGGGATTGAGGGCATGGACGGCAAAGCCGCGCTCGAGCAGGGTCTCGACGACAGGCCCATGCGGGACCTCGATGGCGACGGCGATGTCGGCGGGCCGCTCGGCGCCGCTGGTCGCCATCAGCCAGTCGGCCATCGCGGCCAGGCCCTCGCCGTCATGCTTGAAGACGCGCTCGCCGAGGCTGCGGCCGTCACCGTCGATCAAGCGCACGTGGTGGCTCCGACTGGCCCAGTCTACTCCTGCATACCAACACTTTCGGTCATTCATGCCGTTGCTCCGTTTGGGTGTGCGAGCCGCCGCGATCCCGGTCGGTACCTGTACTGGTGCTCGTCACGTCGAGGACGTGCCGGCGCGGTCTCCCCACTGGGCCTCGATCGCGGCCAATCCGCCGGGGCACACGTCCTCCCCGGGTGCTCGTGGCGCCAGGTGCCTGTAGGTTGCTCCCGGCGGATCGGCTCGGTCCGGCAACGATACGCCGCGGGAGGCGGGCCCGTCCTGCGCCTCGCTACGCTCGGCTTCGGACGGGCCCGCCTCCCGCGCTTCTCGCTACAAGAACCGCTTCACATGGGTACAGGTGCCCGCGTAATCGCGGGCGGAGGGGTCATGGGCCGCACCGATGCTGTGGCCGATGACCCCTCCGTCGCGGATTACCGCGC
>JBOHNM010000293.1:0-1876 GCA_050730675.1 Phycisphaerales bacterium
GCTTGTCCCACATCGGCGTGCCCCAGATGCCGATCGCCATGTCGGGGACCAGCTCGGATTCGGGGTCGACGTCGATCGACCAGTCGAGCCGGGTGGTGGAGTTCCACTGATCGCGCTTGGCATTCTCGTACAGGCGCATGAGCTTGCTGCGCGTCGCGTCGTACTCCCAGTTGTACGCAAGATCCTGCGGGACGCGGAACTGCTCGACCGGCGGGTCGGCATGCAGGCGCTCGAGTGGTGCATTCATCGTGGGGCCCCCTTACGGATTGGATGGTGTGGCGCGCACGCCCAGATAGCCGAGGAATGCGCGCGGCAGCTCGCCGGCGAAGCGGTCGTCGAACAGACCGAGCTCGTCGAGCTGCAGTTGAATGGCGTGGTTGAGTGCCCCGAGCATCATGTTGAAGCCGATCGTGATGGCCAGCTCGGGATCCGGATGGCCGATGTCGGCACGCCGCTCGGCGAGCAGGCTGTGCAGACGCGTATGCAGATAGCCGATGAGCTCGCGGGTTCGCTGTCGAACGGTTTCGTCGCCAATGCCGGAGACCAGGAAGGCGCGCGTCAGTCCCTCGCGGTCGCGATAGATGCGCACCAGGAAGGCCGTGAACTCGGTGATGATCTCGTCGGTCGGCGCCCCGACCCAGCGGGCCGGATCCAGGGCCAGGTCGGCGGTGGCGCGGGCGTCCTCGCAGAAGCGCTCGTGCAATGCCTGCAGCATGCCCTGTTTGTCGTGGAAGCGGCGGTAAAAGCCGCCGACCGAGCTGCCGGCGCGCTGAGCGATCTCGGCGATGCCGGCGGCCTCGAACCCCTTCTCGGCGACCAGGGCTTCGGCCGCATCGAGCATCCGGGTCAGCGCAACGCGGGTCCGCTCCTGCTGCGGAGCGCGGACCCATTCGAGCACGCGAGTGGATTGTTTGAGGGCCGTCGACGGCATATCGAAACCGGAACTACGGTTCCTTTTAAGCCCAACCAGCCCGCTTGTCAAAGGTTTTTTTGGAGGGCGCCGGTCCCTCGGCGCCGGGGGATGGGGGTGGGGGCCGACGGTGCACCCCCTCGCGAACACGGCGGGCGAGGGCCCGGCCGCCATCCAGCCTACTTGTGCGGCGCAGCCAATCGCCGCACCCCGACGGCGTTCGGAATCGGCAGGGACGCGCTGTTCTCCAACCCGGCGAAGCTGCTGCCGTGGCTGCCGACGAACTCGAGCGCTTCGCCGCCGGCGTCGACGTAGAGTTGGGCTTCCGGGCCGCCTTCGACGTACATGGTTTCGCGCAGCCCGAGGGGCAGGGCGAGCAGGGCATTGATCAGCTCGTGCGTGCTGAGCGGGGAGCGCATGTGGATGAAGAGCACGCGGCCCTCGCGGTCGGTGCCGATCGCGGCGGTACTCCACTGGGTCGGTTGGGGGCTCCAGACGTTGGCGCCGTGGCAGGAGATCATGCGGATGCTCTGCACCAGGCTGCCGTAGTGCGGCTGCAGGGCGCCGAGGTCGCGGCAGGTGCGGTCGACGATCTGCACCGGCGGCACCCCGTCGTCCAGGCGATCGAACAGCAGCACGGCATTGTGTTTCGACAGGCGGGGGTTGTTGGTGTGCTGGCGCGACTTCATCAGCGAGACGCTGCTGCGGTAGTCGGTCTGGTAGAGGCTGGCGTTGATGGCCGCGACCAGGCCGTGCTTTTCGGCCCACTGGCGGGCGCTGTAGCGCGTTCCGTCGGGTGAAGCGGAGGCGTTGAGCAGCTGCAGCGCGAAGCGGGTCGGGTCGATGCGCAGGATGCGGATCAGCGAATCGCCGGCCGGCGAGGCGATCGGCGAGCGCGCGGTGCCGAGTTCCAGCCCGGGCTCGAGGCGCCGCCAGGCGATCGGCTCGGCCGCCGCCGGCGGCGGG
>JBOHNM010000294.1:0-1868 GCA_050730675.1 Phycisphaerales bacterium
CCATGGCGATCATCACCCGCTGGCGCTGGCCGCCGGAGAGCTCGTGCGGATAGGCGCCGAGCCGGCGCTCGGGATCGGGCAGACCGACCAGCCGCAGCAGCTCGACCACCCGCGCCCGCGCCGCACCGCGATCGAGGTTGCGGTGCAGCAGGATCGCCTCGCCGACCTGCCGCTCGATGGTGTGCAGCGGGTTCAACGAGGTCATCGGCTCCTGGAAGATCATCGCGATGCGGTCGCCGCGGATGCGCCGCATCGTCTCGCGATCGGCGCCGATCAGCTCGCCATCCTGGAAGCGGATACGGCCCCCCGGGTGGCTGGCGAGCGGATACGGCAACAGCTGCAGGATCGACAGCGCCGTCACCGACTTGCCCGAGCCGCTCTCGCCCACCAGCGCCACGGTCTCGCCGCGCCGCAACGTGAACGACACGCCGCGCACGGCGTCGACCGCGCCGGCACCGGCGCCGAAGCGCACGCGCAGGTTGT
Organism: Phycisphaerales bacterium; assembly: GCA_050730675.1. GTDB lineage: Bacteria > Planctomycetota > Phycisphaerae > Phycisphaerales > UBA1924 > JBOHNM01. The sequence goes on from JBOHNM010000294.1 coordinate 484, forward strand.
CGACGCGGAGCAGGTGGTCGGAGTTGGAGGAAGGGTCCGAATGCTCCCGGTCGGCTGGGATGGGCCTTGTGCCGGTGTCGCTGATCCCAAGGTCCCTTCCCCCCTTGCGGGGGAAGGACAGGATGGGGGGTCCTCCAAGCGGCGATCGTTGGGACTCGAGCAACCCCCCATCCTGTCCTTCCCCCGCAAGGGGGGAAGGGACCCTCGAAGCGGGTCCGGTCCCAAGCGGAACGGGCTCGGCCCGATCCACGGCCTCGTCCCCCGTCTCCCGTCTCCCCTCTCCCGTCTGTCGTCGGAACACCTTGCGCGGATCGAACGCGTCGCGCACCGCTTCGCCGATGAACACCAGCAGCGTCAGCATGGCGGCGACGACGATGAAGCCGGTGAAGCCGAGCCACGGCGCCTGCAGGTTGCTCTTGCCCTGTTGCAGCAGCTCGCCGAGCGAGGCCGAGCCGGGCGGCAGGCCGAAGCCGAGGAAGTCGAGCGAGGTCAGCGTGACGACCGCCCCGCTGGTGACGAAGGGCAGGTAGGTGAGCGCGGCGGTCATGGCGTTGGGCAACAGGTGGCGCGCCATGATCGCGCCGTCGCCGACGCCCAGCGCGCGCGCGGCGCGCACGTAGTCGAAGTTGCGCGCGCGCAGGAACTCGGCGCGCACGACGCCGACCAGCGACACCCAGCTGAACAGCAGCATGAGGCCGAGCAGCCACCAGAAGCTCGGCGTCACCACGCTGGCCAGGATGATCAGCATGTAGAGCGTCGGCAGGCCCGACCAGATCTCGATGAAGCGCTGCATGACGAGATCGATCCAGCCGCCGAAGTAGCCCTGCACCGCGCCGGCGGCGATGCCGACCACCGAGCTGAGCACCGTCAGGATGAGCCCGAAGAGCACCGAGAGGCGGAAGCCATAGATGAGGCGCGCGGTGACGTCGCGCGCCTGGTCGTCGGTGCCGAGCCAGTTCTGCCAGGTCGGCGGCGAGGGCGCTGGCCCGGGCAGCTCGCGCACCACGGTGTCGGCGCCGTACGGGATCGGCGGCCAGATGATCCAGCCCTGCTCGCGGATCAGCGCCTGGACCTCCGGCTCGTTGTAGTCCGCCTCGGTCTCGAGGAAGCCGCCGAAGTCGGTCTCCGGATACGCCACCATCACCGGCACGTAGAAGCGCCCGGCGTAGCGCACCAACAGCGGCCGATCGTTGGCGATCAGCTCGGCGACCAGACTGAGCACCAGCAGCACGCTGAAGATCCACAGCGACCACCAGCCGCGCCGGTTGGCGCGAAAGTTCGCCAGCCGGCGGCGATTGAGGGGGGAGAGGGGCATCAGCCTGAGGCACCGAACCCTCGGCGCCGGGGCGGGGTGCCCTGTGGAGGGCGCCGGGCCCTCGGCGCCG
>JBOHNM010000295.1:0-1851 GCA_050730675.1 Phycisphaerales bacterium
GCTGTGCACAGCGCCTCCGCGCCTCCGCGTCTCCGCGGTGAACTCCTTTTCTTTGTACTCCTCCGTGACCTCCGTGACCTCTGTGATCTCTGTGGTGAAAAATCAGGGACGGAGGACCCGGCGAGAGTGCCGGAGGACGGACACTCTCGCCGGGTTGGGTCGTCCGGCCGCAGCGAGGGGGGACGAGGAGGGGGGCCTCGGCCATCCCGCGAAATTGCGGATGGCTCCCGCTGGGCCGGACGATGGGAAGATGGGCTTCAACCGCGTGGGGCATGCTCGGCCAACCCGGCCGAGACCGCTGGGGTCGCGGGCATGATCAGAAGACGAACTGGACGCGGCTCATGATCAACTGTTCGGACGGGCGATCGCCGCCGGCGGTGCCGCCGTTGAACGTCGTGCGATCGAAGTCGAGCATCAGCCGCACCATCGGGTTGAGGTACCAGTTGACGCCGAGGGCCCAGGCGTTGGCCGCGCGGGCCGAGCGCGCTGGGTTGGCGAAGCCGTTGCGGAAGGCGGAGCGGTCGATGCTGAGGATCGAATAGCGTGCCGCCACTTCGACGGCGCCCCAGTTGCCATCCAAGAACGTCCACGGATCGAAGTTCTTCGCCGGCGTCGTGCCGCGGAAGGTGTTGTTCTCGCCGGTCACGACGTAGGAGAACTGGGTCTGCCAGGCATTCGCCTCGACGTTGGCCTTGACGCCGTTGAACGACACGCCGTTGTTCGACTGCACGTACTCCCACAGGAAACCGGCCGGGCCCCAGTACCAGTAGCCCTGCGGGCTGATGCGCCACTGGGTGCCGTCGGCGAACGCGGTGCCCGGGGTGGTGGCGGGGGAGTTGGTGACATAGCTGAAGAAGACCTGCTGGCCGTCGCTGCGGTACTGTGGCAGCAGCGGGTTGGTGATCGAGCCCTTCTGCCGGCCGACGGTGCCGGAGAGGCCGATGCCGAAGCCGCGCAGCGGCTCCCAGGTGGTGTCCTTGAACGGCAGCGCGAAGACGCGGCCGGCGAACGCCTTGTCGTCGTTGAGGTCGGTGTCGTTGTTCAGACTGCCGCCGTCGACGGCGGAGTCCATCACCGCCAGGTAGTACTCGAGCGCACCGTAGAACGGCTGGCCCCAGAGCATGAAGCCGAGATCGCGGTTGGGGACCAGGTTGGTCGGCAGGGCGCGCTCGATGAACATGATCGCGTTGGCCGATTGCAAGCGCTCGAGGCCGGTCGGCGACTTGTACTTACCGGCCTGGACGCGGGCCCAGGGGACGTAGTTGACGTTCAGGTAGGCGTCCTGGATCACCACCTGGCCGCCGGCGAAGTCGGGCATGAACTTGAACTCGTAGTACTTGAGGAACTTGCCCTTCAGGTCGAGACGGGCGCGGCGGAACAGGAAGGTGTTGGTGCCGGCGTCACCGCTGTTGAGGAAGTAGCGGCCGTCGAAGTGCACGTAGCCGCCGACGTTGAGCTTGTTGGCGCCGTCGGGGCTCTGGATGAAGAAGCCCTTGTCCCAGCCGGCGATGGGCTTGAGCTTGGCCTCCTCCTCGCCGGCGACCTGCAGCTGGCGCGTGTCCTTGCGCAGGTCCTTGATCGAGTTCTCGAGCTGCTGGATGCGGCGCTCGTACTCGTCCGAGGTGAGGGCCGGCGCGGCGTTGGCGTTCCCTGGCGGGTCGGCGGCGCGCGCCGGGCCGCTCAGGAGGGCGACGGCCGCGGCGGCGACGACCGCCCGGATGACGATGACTGAGGTACGCATATCGGGCTCCTGTTGCGGGGCATTGCGTACCTCCGGTGTGTCCGGTCAGCCGCGGTCGGTTGAAATATGCCTCCCGTTGGTCGGGTCGGCTTTCGCTCTTCGTGCTGGAG
>JBOHNM010000296.1:0-1831 GCA_050730675.1 Phycisphaerales bacterium
CGACGCGGCATCGGCGAGAAGTTTGTGGCCAGCGGAGGCCCGTATCGCCCGAGCGCGGTGTCAGGTCAAGAGCGCAGGGACGGCAGGAGGCGAGCGAGGCCGCCGGCGCTGAGGCTGCTGGCCTGGATCTGCACCTGGGGGGCGACGCTCTGGTAGAGGCCTTGGGCTGCGGCGGACTGCTGTGAGAACACGGATTTGAGCTGATCGATCGACATCTTGCGGCCGGACGAGTAGTAGCTCTTGGCGACCTGGCCGAGGGCGTAGGTGGTGCCGAAGGTGAGGGCGGGGCCGGTGGCCATGTTGACCGCGCCGCCGACGAGGCCGCCGATGAAGTTGCCGGCGAGCTGACGCGCCGCGCCGCCGATGAGACGGCGGGCGAAGGACTCGAGGACTTGGCCGGTGACGCCGATGCCGAGGGTGGCGAGGAAGTCCTTGATGTGGCCGGTGTCGAGCGAGTAGCCGTAGCGCTTCCCGATGCCGTAGACCATCTTCATCTGCACCGGGAGGATGGCGGCGGTGGAGAGACCGCCCGGAAGCAGTTCGAGGCCCGCGGCGAGGATGGCGTGGTTCTGGATGGTGGACTGGATCTCGGCGTCGGTCGGGGGCGTGGTTTGTGCTGCGCCGTTTGGCGATGCCGCAAGAGGGCTCGCGCCGGCGGTGGGAAGCGGCGGGGGGATCGTGCCGATCAGGTTTGTGTCAACGAGATGATCCGCGGCCTGCGTCACGGCCTGCGCCACGACGGGGTCGAGGCCGAGGGTGGTGCGCAGGCGATCGAGGAAGGCCTGTTCCTGCGGGTTGATGGCTCCGTCACTGCCGCAGATGCCGGCGGCGGCTTCGTAGGCAAGTCGGCGCGTGTCGGGCGTGGTGAGTTGGGAGGCGATGGAGACGAGATCGATCTGCCCGCTCATGACGCGCTGGTAGGCGTCGCCGAAGTTGGGGTTGTCGAGGCGGCCGACGAGGTCGTCCATCTGGCGGCGCTCGACGGCGGAGTTGGAGCCGTCGGCGAATGCGGCCATGATGGCGATGGTGAGCGTGGCCTGGTTTTCGGCGGAGAGTGCGGAGGTGGGGGTCGTGGCGGCCATTGTGTGGGTCGTCTCCTGGGGCGAGGGTACTCGCCTGGGGAGTGATTCGGAAGGGGAGTGGTTGAGTTGCGATCACTACGCTGCGACATGAACTGGATTGGTCGGCGGATTGCAACGCTCTCGTATGTGGCCGTGTGGCCGGCGTTGTACGTCACGGCGGCGGTGGTGTTCCTGGTGCAGGTCGGGGGATTGGAGACGGGCGGTGGGACGTTGGGGACGGCGGACTGGCTCATTCTGGCGGCGGCGACGGGGTTGGGGACGTATCTGCTGGATCGGGTGAAGCTGCGCGATGCATGGCTGGACCCGGCGGATGCCGCGGCGCATCCCGCGCGGTATGGGTTTCTGGCGCGACGGACGGGCGTGGTGCGTGGGGTGGCGGTGGCAGCGCTGGCGGTGGCGAGTGTGGCGGGGGCGGCGATGGGGACGTGGTGGGGATGGGCGGCAGCGCTTCCGGCGGCTTCGGCGGCGGGGGTAGTGGCGTACGCGGCAAGGCCGCGGGCGCAACGCGGGTCGGCACGGCCCAAAGACGTGCTGGTGTTCAAGAACGTGTATGTCGCGGCGGGGATTACCGGGTTTGCGGCGGCGGTGGTGATGGCGGCCGCGCACCGGGGAGTGACGCCGGTGGAGTTGATGCGCGGGCTATGGTCGCCGGTGGTCGTGTTTGCGCTGGTACAACTGTTCGGGCGCGTGATGGTGGATGCGGCGCTGTGCGACCTGGATGACGAGAGCGCCGATCGGCGGTTCGGAAC
>JBOHNM010000297.1:0-1742 GCA_050730675.1 Phycisphaerales bacterium
TCGGCGATCAAGACCTTCAACTGGCTCGGGACGCTGTGGGGCGGCAGCATCACCTTCCAGTCGCCGATGCTCTACGCGTTGGCGTTCGTCTCGATGTTCGTCATCGGCGGCTTGAGCGGCATCTACATGGCGGCGACGCCGGTCGACATCTTCATCCACGATACGTACTTCATCGTCGGCCACATCCACTACGTCGTCTTCGGCGGCAGCATCTTCGCGATCTTTGGGGCGATCACGTATTGGTTCCCCAAGCTGTTCGGCCGCATGATGAACGAGCCGCTGGCCAAGATTCACTTCTGGGGCACGCTGATCTTCTTCAACCTGACGTTCTTCCCGATGCACATCATCGGCATCGGCGGTCACATGCGTCGCATCTACAACCCGATGCAGTACGAGTTCCTGCAGCCCTTGCAGCATTGGAATGTCCTGATGACCGTCGGCGCGCTCTGCCTCGGGGCGGTGCAGATCATCTTCGCGATCAACTTCTTTTACAGCCTGTTCGCCGGCAAGAAGGCCGAGCGGAACCCCTGGCGCGCCAATACGCTGGAGTGGGAGACGGCGAACCCCGTGCCGCACGGCAATTTCGGCACCATCCCGACCGTCTACCGCGGCCCCTACGAGTACAGCGTGCCGGGTGAGAAGGAGGACTTCCTTCCGCAGGCCATGCCGGGGCGGCCCGGGGGGCACTGACTTGCGAGCCCGGTTTGCTAGGATCCGCCGTCGGGGTTGTCAGCCGGCCCCGGGTTGAACGAATGAGCGTCGCGCCCACCACCGTTGTCGTCGAGGAGTGCCCGGCCCAGCGCCGTGCCGTGCGAGACTTCGTCGAGCTGACGAAGCCGCGCGTCGTGCTGATGGTCCTGGTCACGACGCTGGTGGGCTTCTATCTCGGCTCGTGGGAGACCCCGGACTACCTCACCCTGCTCGTCACCCTGGTCGGCACGGGACTGGCCGCGGGCGGGACGTTGGCGCTGAACCAGTACATCGAGCGCGAAGCGGACGGGCGCATGGACCGCACCCGCAACCGCCCCTTGCCGAGCGGGCGCATGCAGCCCTTCGACGCCCTGCTGTTCGGCGCGCTGGTGACGGCGGTCGGCCTGGTGATCCTGGCACTGCTGGTGAACCCCCTGGCCAGCATGGTCACCGCCACGACGGTCGTCACGTACCTCGGCATGTACACCCCCATGAAGCGCTACACGCCGCTGTGCGGCGTGGTCGGCGCGGTGCCGGGCGCGCTGCCGCCGGTCACCGGCTGGGTGGCGGCGACGGGCGAGTTCGGACCCGGCGCCTGGGTGCTGTTCTCGATCCTCTTCCTCTGGCAACTGCCCCATTCGCTGGCGATCGCGCAGCTCTACGCCGCGGACTACGCGCGCGGTGGATTCCGCCTGCTGCCCATCGTCGACCGCGACGGCCACAGCACCGAGCGCCAGATCGTCATCCACTGCGTCGGCCTGCTGGCGGTGGGGCTGACCCCGACCCTGTTCGGGCTCACCGGTGGATTGTACTTCGTCGTCGCGCTGCTGCTCGGCGTGGGCTTCCTCGCCATCGGCGTCGCCGCCGCACTGCGGCCATCGGAGGTCGCGGCGCGTCGCGTGGTGTTGGCTTCGCTGGTCTACCTGCCGGTGCTGCTCGCCTGCATGGCGATTGACAAGGTGTCGCTGTGACGGCGGAGCGATCCAATCGGCGCGTGGCGTGGCTCCTGGTGGGCTGTGCGGCGGCGCTCTACGCGATCTCGATCGTCATCG
>JBOHNM010000298.1:0-1714 GCA_050730675.1 Phycisphaerales bacterium
GGCCGGGGCCGCCTGTGACCGTCGGCCCGGCGGCGGCGGGCGGGTCAGCCGCGGGTGGGTCAGCCGCCGGGGCGGCCTCCGAGGCCCGGATCTCGGTCGCCTCACGAGGGGAGCACTTCGTCCCCGCGCGGCACCAGCCACGCGGGGCGACGGCCCCGTGGTAGATGACCAGCCTTCCGCCCCGGACGAGCGCAACCTTACGGCGGTGATTTCGCCGCTGAAAATGTCGCCCTAAGAACGAATATCAGGCCCGGATCGGTCGCGAGATGCCGGCTTTTCCAGGACTTACGCTGGTCCGACCCTGTTTATCGCACGCCGCGCGTAGCACCCCAGGCGCGCGGTGCTCGCCGGCGTGGCGCGGGAATCATCGGGAGGAGTAGACGCGTTGGGGAGGAAGAGGCCGATCTCCCCTTTATGCAGCGCATCGTCTGTAGTAGCTCGCCGAAACATGGCGAAGCGGATCGCGTGGCTCTTGACCGCTTTGTTCCTCTTCGCCGCTCTCGTTGAGCTCGCCGCGAGGAGTTTCGTCGGCAACATGGCAATCAGGGAACTCTTCGATTTCCACCCGGGTGACGGCCGCTGTGTTGGCCTGGTACGCAACGCGCACCTTGTCTACACGGGCTGGAGGCTCAAGATCCCACCAGTCGAGCACGAGGTGAATACGCTTGGCTTCCGCGGCCGAGTGGTTCCTCGGGAACGCTCCAAGTCCACAACCCGCATTGTCCTGATAGGCGATTCGTTCACGTACGGGCAGGGGGTTGGCGTCGATGAGACCATCGCGGCGCAGCTGGAGGCGATTCTTCGAACCGAGAGCGGGACTGACACCGAGGTCCTGAACTTCGGTATACCGGGGCTGAACGTTGAGGAAGTGGTGGAGCAATTCGACCGATTTGCGAGCCAGTGGCGGCCTGACATTGTGCTGTATCTGGTTTTTGGCAATGACCTCGATCGCGGCATCTGCCGCGGAGTTGGAGAACTGCTCGTGGCCGAGGGATGGCGGGCTCGACTCGTGTACGCCTCTCACTTTATACGAATTTCGTACATGCTCTGGGCGGAGGCAACGAGGTCCGAAGAGCCGTCGCCGAACACCTCCGAGCTGGTCGATCGGTTCATCAAGGAAACGCGACGGCTCGCATCACTTGCCGCCAGGGGCGATTCCCGCCTTGGACTGGTGTTCCTTGGCTGGCCGCTGGGTCGCCGAACCGAGGAGATGTTGCGGGGCCTCTCACAGATTCAGGTTCCTGCGCTGGACGTCTCTGACATCTTGTCCAGCCCACAAAACCACATTCCCAACGACGGTCATTTGACCCCAGAAGCCTCACGCGTCGTTGCCGAAGAGATCGCGATATGGTTGCGCAAACGGGAGGGGGTTGCCGCGTTCTTTACGCCATAGTGTCGCGGCCGTGGCCCGACACGGCGAGAGAGCTTCTCAGATCAGGCACGATCTCTCCCTCCTGCGGTGGGACGGCATCCCGACCGCAGATGGGCGAGATCTTCCTGCCCGTCGTCGCCGAACACGCCGCCACCGTCCGCAGCGCGCCCAGCTCCGGCGCGAGGGTATCGAAGGTCGCGCCGCAGCGCGCGCCCGCTACGGCAGGGTGTCGAGGGCGCAGTCGCCAAAGGCGACGGCTTCGAAGTCGGCGTTGGTGACCGGCGTGGTGAGGCCGGTGAGCAGCAGCGCGGCGGGCGTGCACTGGCCGGCGGCGATGAGCGG
>JBOHNM010000299.1:0-1683 GCA_050730675.1 Phycisphaerales bacterium
GCCCTATGTCGAGGCCACGCATCGCATGTACGGCGGCGAGTACGGCCAGGGACCCGGCCCGGGCGAGAATCTGCCGGCGTGGCTGCTCTTCGACCAGGAGTACCGCAACCGGTACATCTTCGCCGGACTCCAGCCGGGACAAAAGATTCCGAGCAAGTGGATCGAGTCGGGTGTCATCGTCAAGGCCGACACCATCGAAGAACTCGCAAAACTCACGAGACTCCCCGTCGATGCGCTACTCCAGACCGTGGAGCGGTTCAACGGTTTCGCCCGCAACGGCGTCGATGAGGACTTCGGTCGCGGCAAGAGCGCCTACGACCGCTACTACGGCGATCCCACCAACAAGCCGAATCCAAACCTCGGCGCGCTCACGAAGGGCCCTTACTACGCGGCCAAAATGGTGCCGGGCGACCTCGGCACCAAGGGGGGTGTGCGCACCGACCTGCAGGGGCGCGTGCTGCGTGACGACAACAGCATCATCGACGGGCTTTACGCCGCAGGCAATGTCAGCACCCCGGTGATGGGTCACACCTACGCCGGCCCCGGCGCTACCATCGGCCCGGCCATGACGTGGGGTTACCTCGCCGCGCTCGATATCGCCGGGAAGTAGGGTCAGCTCATGCCTATCAACGTCGATATCGCCCTGGGCGCTGCTGTCGAACCTGCCGAGTTCTCGTGGACCGCGTCCGATGTGCAGCTCTATCACCTGGCCATCGGTGCCGGCGCTGATCCGGTGAGCCAGACCGAGCTGCGGTACCTGCAGGACAAGACCCCGCAGGTGCTCCCCACGTTCGCGACCGTCGCCTCCGGTTTCCACTCGGTGGAGCCGCCGAAGGTGTCGTTCCCTGGTATCGAAATCGACCTGGCCAAGATCCTGCACGGCACCGAACAGGTGACCGCGCACCGGCCGTTGCCGCCCTCTGGTTCTGCCCGCTCGGAGGGCAAGATCGTGGAGATCTGGGATAAGGGCAAGGCCGCTGTCATCGTCACGGAGACAACGACATCCGACGACAAAGGACCGCTGTGGACCATCCGTCGGTCGATCTTCGCCCGTGGCGAGGGCGGCTTCGGCGGGGAGCGTGGACCGTCCGCTACGAGCACGATTCCCGAGCGTGCACCCGATGTCGAGGTGTCGACACACATCCTGCCGCAGCAGGCATTGCTGTACCGGCTGTGCGGCGACCGCAACCCGCTGCACTCGGACCCGGCCTTCGCGGCAGCGGCCGGATTCCCGCAGCCGATTCTGCACGGGCTCTGCAGCTACGGCGTCGTATGCAAGGCGGCTGTCGACGCGGTGCTCGACGGCGATGCCTCGCGGGTAACGTCCTACGCCGCGAAGTTCGCGGGTGTGGTGTTCCCGGGCGAGACACTCAAGACCCGCATCTGGAAGGAAGACGGCAAGCTGCTGATCTCGGCGGTCGTGGCTGATCGTGCCGACCAGCCGGACGCTCCCGCACTTGCCGACGTGGAGCTCATCTACACGTAAGTCAGCACTGGTTTCCTGTCTGAACGCTGTGACTGCGATACGGTCTCGTCTCGGTCACAGTTCAACCGAGCCACATGTCCAAGTCCCGTACCCCAGGTTCGGGGCATACCTTTCCCGCGTGCAGACCTCCCCTTGCGGTCCCGCCAAGCGGTCCCGCTGCCTCTCGCGACGCGATGTCCTCAAGTACGCCTCGAGTG
>JBOHNM010000300.1:0-1640 GCA_050730675.1 Phycisphaerales bacterium
CAACAAGGGCAACGGCATCGAGCTTGGGGCGAGCGCGGTGGCGCGTTCGTGCACAGCAGTGAACAACGGAGCGCACATCGCCAACCCGACGACAGGGAGCGGGATCATCGTCGGCGACGGGTCGGTGGTCGAGGGGTGCGTGGCGAACCAGAACGCCGCGGGCATCACCGCCGCGACTCGGACGACGATCTCGAATTGCACCGTCAGCAGCAACGACGCGAACGGGATCAATGTCGGCAGCGACTGCTACGTCCACCACAACACCGCGGGCTTCAACGGCACGCTGGTGACGGTGGGTGCGGGGATCATCGCGACCGGCGCGGACAACCGCATCGAGCAGAACAACACCACGAAGAACGATTACAACATCTACCTCGCCGCGGCGGGGAACCTGATGATCGGCAACAGCGCCAGCGGGGCCGGTCAGGGGCAGGCCAACGAGTACTTCGCAGTGGCGGGGAACCACGTGGGGCTGATCCTGATCAACCCGGGGCTCAACTTCGCGTCAACGTCTGTAGGCGCGAACTACATATTCAACTGATGGGGCGAGCGGGAATTATCTCGCCTGCGATCGGGATTCGATGAGAACTTGGCACGAGCCGGCCACCCACCCCCGAGGTGGGAGGACGGAAGAAGTTGGACGCCGCGGGGAACCGCGGCGTCCATTTTTCGTTTTGGCGGGATGGGAGCGGCGGACGATCGGTGGCATGGCGACGAGTCTGGTAGATTCCGCCGATGGATCAACCGGCGGCGGCACAATCCAACGGGCGGCGTGCGCTGGTGGCCGCATGGTTGGGATGGGCGTTTGACGGGCTGGACAGCTATCTGTTCATCGGGGTGGCGATCCCGCTGGTGAAGCGGCTGTCGGCCGCGGCGGACCCGGCGCTGGCGAGCCTGCCGGACAAGGCGCTGACGGACCTGGCGACGACACGGGCGGCGTGGATCCAGGCGGCGTTCTTCATCGGGTGGGCGCTCGGGGGCGCGGTCTTCGGACGGATCGGCGACCGGATCGGGCGGACCAAAGTGTTGTCGCTGACGATCCTGACGTACGCGCTGTTCACGGGGCTGGGGTTCTTTGCCACGGAATGGTGGCATCTGCTGATCTTCCGGTTTCTGGCGGCGCTGGGGATCGGCGGGGAGTGGGCGGCGGGGAGCGCACTGGTGTGCGAGACGCTCCACGCGCGGCACAAGGCGTGGGCGAGCGCGCTGCTGCAGAGCGGGTACATCCTGGGGATCATCGCGGCGACGCTGACGGGCGGATTGTTCAAGACGCCGGGGCAGGAGCAGTACGTGTTCCTGATGGGGATCCTGCCGGCGTTGTGCGTGCTGTGGATCCGGCGTTTCGTGCATGAGCCGCCGGCGTGGAAGAACGCCGCGGCGGGGCAGAGGGTGCCGCGAGTGGGCGAGCTGTTTGCGCCGGGTGTGCGGCACGTGACGCTGCTGGTGGGCGCGTTTGTCTCGCTATCGCTGGTGGCGGCATGGGTGTTCATCTTCTTTACGCCGCAGGTGGTGCGGCTGCTGGCGGCGGCGGAGCCGGGGCGGAGCAAGGCGGACGCGCAGCAGATCGTGACGTACGTGTCGCTGGCGTACTTCGGCGTCAACTTGGCAGCGAATTTCGTGGCAACGTATCTGGCAAAGTG
>JBOHNM010000301.1:0-1626 GCA_050730675.1 Phycisphaerales bacterium
GTGTTCCACAAAGATGGGCTATTCACACGGGCGGGGTGGCCGGGGCCGACGGTGTAGTGCATGGTTGGTGCAATGAGATTGGCTCGGCCGGCGGCGTCCGTCATGCTGCTGCTTGAAAACGGCGGCAGTTGGCTGCTCACAAATATTGTGGAAGGCCCCTTGACAAGCGGGAAATCCCGTGTAATCTCTCGGCCACACATGCTCCTGCTTTATCGCGCCAACCCCCACCCCGGACGAACGCTACGACCAGCCACTCGCTGACGCGGGTATCGGTCGGCTCGTCTGAATCTCAACCATCTTCAAGCTTCTTGCTCGTGCCCTGACGGGCCATTGCCTGTACGCGGTTGTTGCGTTCGGGGGGAGCCTGTCGCGGGCTGACTTCGGATCATCGGCGCGGAGGCGTTCTCCGCGCCGTCATGGAAAGGCACAGTTATGTCTGGCGAATTGATCGTTCGCCGGTTCGGCGCGATCGGTGCGCGCGTGGCGATCGGGGAACTCCCCGGCGACCGCGTTCGGCTCAACATTGATCGTGACCGGCACGGCGAGTTCTTTGTCCTGCAGGCGGGCGCCGCCGCCGACGTCCGCGTCGTCGATGCGCGTCCCGACCTGCGTCACCTGCTGCTCATGGCGGTCCGTCCGCGGCTGGATCGCCGGCCGGGGCCGGGCATGCGTGACAAGTTCCTGTGCGGCCACGACGAGCGCCACTGGTTCGTCGCGGCGGTGCCGGACGTCCAGGGCATCGGCGATGTGCGCCGGGCCATGGAAGCGCTCAAGCCAGAGGCGGTCCGGCGCGGGCAGGCCCGCGAGGGCGTGCGCTGGGACGAACGGCTGCGCCGCAAGACCGCGGCGTACGTGCGGCAGGGGGAGTGGTTCTTCCTGCCGCGGCCGGAGTTCGATGCCGGCTCGCTCTACGTGCACCGCGACGAGCCGCTGTCGCGGGGTCTGGGTTCCAAGCCGCACCGGGTGGACGAGTGCGTCCGCACCGGCGGCCAGACCGTGTACGTGAGCCCGATGGCCCCGCGGGGCCTGGAGGTGGACGCCTACCGCAAGCTGCTGGCGAGCTCCGAGCGCGCCCGCAAGCACAAGTGGGAGGTCCGCCGGCGCGACGCGATGGTGCTGGTGCGCGGCCGGGTCCGCCACCCGGACCACGCGACCGTCCGTCTGGGGTTCTGGCACGAGGTGATGATGAACACCGAGTGGCAGGCGCCGGCGATGCGGCACGTCGCGTTCCTGGATTGAGACTTGCGGCGCCGGGCAGGAGATTGCCCGGCGCTTCTTTGTGGATCGGAGAGAGAAGACGAAGACACTGGTGCCGCTTCAAAGCAAGCGTCACCAGTGGCACATTCCTCACCGCGCCTGCCAGTCCTTGAGGAACTTGTAGAAGCCCAAGCCGTCGCGCTTGAGGTAGCCGCGGTCGGCGAGGGCGTCCCAGACTTCGCGCGGGAAATTGTTGGGGGGCTGGATGGCGGCGACGGTGACGTGGCTGCCGCCGGTGAGGGCGCGGTTGGTGAGCTTGCTGTCTTCGCCGAGCTGCGTCAGTTTCATCCGCTTCTTGAAGGCCTTCATGGCCGAGTGGAGGATGTCGTTGGGGATGACTGGTTTTTGTGCCGGGTCGGGGCGCTGCAG
>JBOHNM010000302.1:0-1619 GCA_050730675.1 Phycisphaerales bacterium
CGTCCGCAAGTTTCTCGAAACGCTCGACTCGTGGCTCGGCGTCGCCGGCAGCACCGACGGGTTCATGAACATCCCCGGCGAGCCGCAGCGCGGCGGCCTCGCAGGTTTGGTCGATCGCGTCATCAACGACTCCGGACTCGAAAAACTCTACAAAGAAGAGGAAGAACGCAACGAGAACCTCGCCGAGCTCGTCTCCTCCGCTGCTGAGTTCGAGCACGCATGGGCCCCGGACGCCGACGAGCCGCCTTCGGAAGATGCGTCGGAACCCACCCAAGCCCCGCTCGCGCCGACCACCATCGACTTGCTCCGCGCCTATCTTGAAAAGACCGCCCTCGTCGCCGATACCGACGCCATCGACCCCGCCACCGGCGCGGTGACGCTCATGACGCTCCACGCCGCCAAGGGCTTGGAATATCCCTGCGTCGCGATGATCGGACTCGAGGAGATGATCCTCCCGCACTCGCGCAGCCAGGAGAGCGAGGCCGCTCTTGAAGAAGAACGCCGCCTCTGCTTTGTCGGCGTCACCCGCGCCATGGACCGCCTGCTCATCACCTCCGCCCGCTTCCGCACCATCCGCGGCCTCTCCGAACGCACGATCCCCAGCCGCTTCCTCGACGAGATCAACGGCACGGAGGTGGTGGTCTCCGACCAGTCCGGCGGCTCGTTCAGCGGCGGCGGCCTCGATGACGATGGCGACGACGAATCCGATGGCGGCCCGCGGTTCGTCCCCGACGGCGACGAGGCCACGCCGCGGCGTTCGCCGGCACCCGGCGGTTTCTCGCCCGGCATGAAGGTCCGTCACCCACAGTTCGGTGTCGGCACCGTCATCGATTTCACCGGCGGAACCGGCGCCCGCGTGAAGGTCGATTTCAAGGGCATCGGCGTCAAGACGCTCGTGCTCGAGTACGCCAAGCTGCAGCGCATCGGCTGAGGAGGCACGTGTCGCTCACAATCCAAACCCCGCGCTTGGTTCTCGTCCCGGCGACGACGCCCCTTGTTCGTGCCGAGCTTGATGGACGCGACGCCCTCGCCCGCGCGATCGGCGCACCTCTTGCCGCCGACTGGCCCCCCGAGCATTGGGATGAAGGCGTTCTCCGCTGGCTACTCGATGCCGCAGCCAAGCCCGGATTCGACCCCGCGTGGCCCGGTTTTTATGTTGTGCTGTGCGATCCAGCGCCGGGGCTCGTCATCGGCACCGCCGGGTACAAGTCACCCCCCGATGCCCAGGGCGTTGTCGAACTCGGCTACGGAATCGTGCCGTCCCACCAACGCCGCGGCTTCGCTTCGGAGGCCACGCGCGCCATGATCGACCACGCATGGAAGAACCCGCGCACGCGGCGTGTCGATGCCGAAACCTACCCACACCTGGCACCCTCCCTCGGCGTCATGCGCGTCTGCGGCATGACGTTCCTTGGCCCCGGTTCTGAATTCGGCACCGTGCGCTACGGCATCGCTCGCCCAGTGTAATTGAATTTCGACACTCGCGATTTGATCGCCAGTGCCTAGGTTCTGTTTGACGGATCGAGGAGTCTGAGGCAGCGTTGGATGATGGCGAGGGTGACGACGGCGAGGAAGTGGGTGGCGAGCTTCTCGTAGCGGGTGGCGACACGGCGGCAGCC
>JBOHNM010000303.1:0-1588 GCA_050730675.1 Phycisphaerales bacterium
GGACTGGTTCATTGACCGTCTCAAGTCCGCCGGTTGCGTTGTCATTCACAAGGTGCCGGGGATCAAATACCTGAAATCGGCCGAGCGATTGGGTGTCGACGCGGTGAGCCTGATTGGAGCCGAAGCGGGCGGGCACCCGGGAATCCTGTTGATGGGGACGATGGTGCAGGGAGCACAGCTGCGCGATGCGACTTCATTGCCGTGCGTGATCGGCGGCGGCATCGGCACGGGTCGCCAGTTGGTCGCCGCGCTCGCGTTGGGTGCCGACGGCGTATTGATGGGCTCGCGAATGCTGGCGAGCGCGGAGATGTGGTCGCACCCCGACTACAAGCAGCGTGTCGTGGATGGCGATGGCACCGACAGCCGTCTTTGCATGCGCACCTTCAATGACACGCACCGCGTGCTGGCGAACGACACCTCGGACGCCGTCGCCACGCTCGAAGCCACGGGCGTCATGGACATTGAGCAGTATCGCGAACACATCGACGGCCGGCTCGCGAGACGAGCCTACGAAAGCGGCGACTTCAGCCGGGGAATGATCGACTACGGCCAGGCGGCCGTGTTCGTGGACCAGATTGAGTCTGTGGAATCCACGTTCGACCGGATCATCGATGACGCCGGACGATCGCTCGAGTGGATGGATCGCGTCCGCATTCGGCAACACAGAAAATCACAAGAGGAGACCGCCTATGAAGCACGCCGTGCCTGAAGCCACAACCCGGGGCGCACTCACAGTGCGCCTCGCCCTGCTCGCGATGACGTGGGCCACGGCCGCCTTGATGATGCTAATGAGCTCGACGGCCAGTGCGCAGTACCCGGACAAGGTCGTACGTATCGTCGTCCCGTTTGGTCCGGGTGGATCGACCGACGCCGTCGCGCGAACCGCCGCACAACGACTCTCCGAATATTGGGGCGGCAAGCCGGTCATTGTCGAAAACCGGCCCGGCGGCAGTGGCACGGTGGGGACCGCGAGTGTCGCAACAAGCCCGGCCGATGGATACACCATCCTCATGGGGGTATTCGCGCACGCGGTCATCGAGAGCCTGTTCAAGAACACTCCATACAAGCTGGAGCGCGATTTCATTCCGGTCATAGAAATCGGCAAGACACCGCAGCTTTTGCTTGTCCACCCCAGTGTTCCGGCCAACAACGTCGGCGAATTGCTTGCCCTTCTCAAGGCGCAACCCGGCAAGCTCAACTTCGGATCGGGCGGAAACGGCTCGGCCTCCCACATGGCGGCGGAACTCTTCCTGGCGATGTCGAAGACCACGGCGACCCACGTTCCCTACAAGAGCTCGGGCCAGGCACTAAACGATCTCGCCGGCGGACAGACACAGTTCATGTTCGACTCCGTTTTCACTTCGCTGCCGCTGGTGAAAGCGGGTCGACTCAAAGCGATCGGTGTATCGACCGCGCAAAGAACCAACCTCGTCCCGGACATCGCGACAGTGGCGGAGAGCGGAGTCCCCGGGTACGAGTCTTCCGTCTGGTTCGGCTTCTTTGTTCCCACCGGGACGTCGAAGGAGATCGTGACCAAATTGAATGCGGATCTCGCCGCGACGCTGAGGGCACCTGCCGTCAGGGAGAT
>JBOHNM010000304.1:0-1575 GCA_050730675.1 Phycisphaerales bacterium
GGTCAGCAGACCGCCCTGGCTGTGGCCGATGACAACCATGCGATCGAGGCACGGATCCGGATCCGCGGCCTGAAAGGCGGCCACGGTGTCCTTCAAGGCGCGGCGCAACTGCATCGCCGAATACAGGATCGGCTGGCCGCTGTCGTAGCCGAAGAGCCAGAACTCGAAGTGCTCGCGAAGCACGGGATCGGTGCTGAGATCGTTGACCATGTTGGCCCAGACGCTGAAGTTCGAGGCGGTGCCGTGCACCAGGACGATCGGGATTCGCCCCTGCCGGTGCGGCTCGAGGCCGCCGAGCTTGCCGGTCAGCACCGGGGTCTGCAGCACCTGCCCGAGGAAACTGGCGAGCTCCGCGCTCCACGGCTGGGACTCGTTCAGCGCCAGGGCGAGCGCCGCGGTGGGCTCCTGCGCCAGCGCGACCGTGCGCTCGTCGATCTCGGTCGACATCGCCACGGTCGCGGGATGCAGCTCCAGCAGCGCCGTGAGTTGCGTGCCGCGGATCTGCTGGCGCGGATCGGGGACGCGCAGCAGCAGGGTCACCGGCACGCGCACGTGCGGGCCGACGACGAAGGGCTGCGCCGGGTCGATCGGGGCGAGCGGCTTGGTGGCGGCCGCGAGCGGGGCGCCGATACCGGGTTGTCGATAGCGGTTGCGGAACCCCACGACTTCCAGCTCTTCTGCGGGGGAGAATTTGACCAGGCGGCGGTCGCCCCAGCGCAGTTGCTGGTCATCGAAGGTGACGTCGAGCTGTCCGAACGGCAGGGCGTACGTCCCGGCCGCGATCTCCACCTGCTTGCCGTCGGCCGATCTGAATGCCTCGGTCAACGACCGACTGTAGAGGTCGGCCGTCTCGCGCAGGCGCGGGTCGAGCGGGTCGGGCGCGACACGTGGATCGGCGGGAAAGAGGAACGCGTACGCATAGAGCGAGGCGGCGAGGAACTGCGGCTTGCCGCCGCCGTGATCGGCGTAGTGGAAGGACAGCTCGGCGAGCGCGGCGAGATCGTCGGCCCGCAGCGCTCCGCGCTGGAGCTCGCTGTTGAGGAGCCGCAAGGTCCCCGCCGGATCGCCCTGGTACGCTTCGATCAGGTCGTGCTGCCGCAGCATGATGTCGGTGGCGTTGCTCAACTCGCCGGTGGTCAGGACGTTGGCGTTGAGCGCGCGATGCATCGCCTCGGGCGGGCGGTGCCGCACGCCGAACGGCGCGGTGCACCCGGCGGCGAGCAGACAGCAGGCGAGCATGAGGGATCTGGTCATCTTCATCTCCGGGCACCCGAGTGCTGGCCGGAAGCGCGCCTGTTGGCTGCGTGCGCCCCCGGCCGTCGGATCTGGTTCGCCGCGGCCGGCGCGGCTCAGTGGGGCGGGCTCACCACTTGATACGACACCTGGCCGTTCTGATAGATGGGTTGGTACCAGGTCGAACCGCACTGTGCGTAGGTGACCCCGTTGACGACGATGTTAGCCTTGATGAGACAAAAGACTTCAACGCGAAGACGCGAAGACGCGAAGTGTTACCGAGGAGTCTGCACCCGGCCGGCTCTTTCCCAATCCGCATCCGCGATGTGGTTCCGGGAACGC
>JBOHNM010000305.1:0-1567 GCA_050730675.1 Phycisphaerales bacterium
CACCCGACCTTCGGCTACAACGCTGTCTACGTCGGCGGCGCCTACACCCACGGCGCGTTCCGCGCCACCAATGCCCAGGGCCTCGCTATCCCCGGTGTGAACCCGCGTTCCTCGGGCGGCCTCTTCTACCTCCAGAAGGTCTCCGACGCCGTCCAGCCCGCGGGACTCATCCTCTTCGCCTCCACCCGCGGCGGCGATGTCCGCGAAGGCGGCTGGTGGAACTACGGCGCTGACGACCCCGTCGGCAACCCCGTTCGTCCCGGCTTCTGGATCGCCACGCCTCCGAAGGCTCACCCGCGCAACCGTGGCGGCAGCGGCGCGGCCTACACCCTTGGCGGCGGTCCGAGCGGCCAAGGCTGGAACGTCAGCAACTCCTGGGATCCCTCCAAGCCCGTCAACTGGTGGGGCATGACCGACGGCCGCCACTTCAACAAGACCGTCACCGGCATGCTCGACGGCCACGTCGAGATGCAGACCATCGAGCAGATGCGCGACATGCGCAAGTGGTCCAACTTCGCAACCGGCCCCAACTGGAACTTCACGCCCCGGTAATCCTGTTAACCTCGGTAGCCCACGAAGCGCCCACGCCCCCGTGCGTGGGCGTTTTCTTGCGCTGCACGCTTGTGTGCTTTCCGGGGTTCCCCTGATTCTCCAATTCCCCGCATCCCCCAACCCCCGGCCGCGTACCGACAGGTACTCGTGATTTCGCGGGCGTTCTGCCCGCGGCCGCGCCGGTTCTCGGCGGCGGCGAACCGTAACCGCCCCGCCCGGGGCACAACTCAGGGGGTCTCTATGAAGACGCGTTCGCGTTCGGGCTTTTCGCTCGTCGAGCTCTTGGTGGTCATCGCCATCATCACGCTCCTGATCGCCATGCTCCTGCCCTCGCTCGCCCAGGCCCGCAAGTCGGCGGCCATGACGCGCGAGCAGGCGGCCTGCTCGCAGTTCCTGCGGGCATACGCCAACTACCTCACCGACCAGCGCGACCGCACGCTGGTCGGCTCGCCGACCTGGGAGTGGTCCGATGCCTCCTATGGCGTCGGCACGCTCCCGCCGGACCCGATCAACCGGAAGCTCAAGATGCGTCACGGCGTGAACAAGGTCTGGACGTGGACCCTCGCCGGCGCAGCAGGGCTGCCGCCTGAGGCGATCCAGATCGATCCCGCCACGTACGCGGACTTCCGGAGTCGCAACTCAACCTATTCCCCCGGATGGCCATCCGACGTGATTACTCCCGAGCAGAACAGTCTGCAGATGGCCTTCGCGTTCAACCCCACCTTCGGATACAACGCCGTCTACGTCGGTGGGTCGTACAAGCACGGAGCCTTCCGCTCCTACAACTCCACGACGGGCGGGGCCATTCCCGGCGTCAACCCCGCCACTTCGGGAGGCAAGTTCTATCTGGAACGGGGCGCCGATGCTCGCGCCCCGGCATCGCTGCTGCTGTTCGCCTCCGCCCGCGCAGCCGATGCGAAGTACCGCTACCACAAATCTGACAGTGACGAGGACGTGGGCCCCGTGGTCCCCGGCAACTGGATCGTGAAGTCCCCGAAGCCCCACCCCCACGGCA